>NZ_DAMAGC010000126.1:0-12233 GCF_031995405.1 Stenotrophomonas sp.
GAGGAGGTGGCGGCCGCAGGCCGACGCCGGGGGCGTCGCCGGAAAGGGCATGGGGACCCAGCGACCGACCCACCGACTACCGCTTGAGGCGAAGTAAAGGAGGAGGCGCCGCAGGCCGACGCCGGTGGGCATTCGCCGGAAAGGGCATGGGGGCCAAGCAACCGATCAACCGGCCGAGCGCCGCGCAAGAAAATCTCCAAGCGCACTACGCGTTTGCCACACGCAGGGAGAAGAACTTCGTGCTCCCCCGGCATCGCGCCACCGGCAACCGGTGGCGCGTACCGCTTACAACTGCTTGTCCAGACTGATCTGCACGCCGTGGTCGCGGTCTTCACCGCTGCCCACCAACCCGCGGTAGTCCACGCGCAGGCCCCAGTCGCGACCGAAGTCGAACATCACCCCGGCCCCCAGCATCCAGCGGTTGCGGTCGAAGCCGTCCAGCGAAGTCCGGTAGAACGGCACCCCGACCAGATCGGCGTACTGCATCGTCGCGGTGCCACTGCCGCTGAAGTCGTGCTGGTACTCCACCCGCAGCTGCGGCGTCCACGCGCCCCACGCGGCGGTCTTGCGTGTCTCGATGCGCAGGCCGGCGTTACCGGTGCTGGTGTCCACGTCCTGGTCGCCGTAGCGCAGGGCGAACAGGTCGCTGCCCTGCTCGACATAGCGGTCGAGCGTGCCGCGCGACGCATCCAGTCGCGCATACGGAGTGAACTGCCAGCTGCCACGCACCAGGTCGGCACCGACCGACAGCGAGCCGAACCACTGGCTGCCATCGCGACGGGCATGCACGACGCTGCCGTCGCTGGTCACGTAGCGGCGCAGATCGTAGTCCAGCAGCTGGTGGCCCAACAGTGCATCCACGAACAGATGCTGGCCGGGGCTGTAGCTCCCATACACCGCCAGGGTGAAGGCCTGCCCATCGCTGCGGCTGCCGTTCTCGCCCACATCGGTACGGTCGCGGCCGTAGCCCAGGCCGACGCCGAGGGCCAGATCCTCACCGACCTGCAGGTCGCTGCCGAGGGTGACGCCGTCCGTGTTGAAGTCACCGCCGGCACTGCCGCGCCCATTGGTCCGGCCGGTGCGGATCGTACCGCCCACCCACAGGCCAAGCGCCGCCTGGGCACCCGTGCCCGCCGCGGCCGGCGCATCCAGCCCCGGCTCCCGATCGAACGGCTGGCGGCGCTGGGCGTCGCAGTCACTGCCGGGCAGGCTGCCCACCGCTGGATCGCAGCGCTGCGGCCCGTAGGCCAGGCCCAGGTTGTTGCTGAAGCCGTTGCTGCGGCTGGCCCCGTGCAGACGCTGCATCCGCTGCTGGACGTTCTCGATCTGCGAGGTGGCGAAGCGCCGCGCGGTATCGGCCTGCGCCGACAGCAGCCCGCGCACCTCCGGGTCGCGGGTCGGGTCCGGACGCTGGGTGACCTGTACGGTGTAATCGCGCGTGCCGGTGAAGCCCAGTGCATCGGTGGCGGTCACCGTGAAGGCGAACGCACCGGCCGCGGTGGGCGTGCCGGTCAGCGCGCCGGATGCCGCCAGCGCCAGGCCGCCGGGCAGCGCGCCGGTGGTGACCGCGTAGGTATACGGCGCGGTGCCACCGCTGGTGGAGAGCTGCTGCTGGTAGGCGTTGGCGAACAAGCCGGCAGGCAGGGTCGACGGGGTCAGCGTCAGCACCGGCGCGGCCACGCTGAGCGTGTAGGCCTGGGTCACACTGGCCGGGGTGCCGGTGGTGCTGTCGGTGGCGGTCACGCTGAAGGCCACCGTGCCCACGGCGGTGGGCGTCCCCGACAGGCGACCGCTGGCGGCATCCAGCGCCAGGCCCGCCGGCAGGGTGCCGGTGGTGATGGCGAAGGTGTACGGCGCTACGCCGCCGCCGGCAGCGAAGGCGACCTGGTAGGCGCTGCCCGCCGTGGTCGGGGTCAGGGTGCCGGCGGCCGGCGTCAGGCTCAGCGTGGGCGTGGCCACCTGCAGCGTGTAGTTCTGCACCACGCTGGCGGGGGTTCCGGTGGTGCTGTCGGTGACGGTGACGGTCAGCGCGAAGCTGCCCGCCTGGGTCGGCGTACCCGACAACACCCCGCTGCCGGTGTCGAAGGCCACGCCGCTGGGCAGCGTGCCGTTCAACGCGTAGGTGTACGGTGCGACGCCGCCGGCAGCGGTGATCGGCTGCTGGTAGGCACTGCCCGCGGTGGCCGGTGACAAGGTGGCCGGGGTCACTGCCAGGGTCGGGCTGGCCACGCTCAGCACGAAGCCCTGGCCGGTGGTGAACGGGCCGGTGCCGGTGCTGCTGTCGGTCGCCGAGGCCACCAGGTTGAAGCTGCCAGCCTGCGTCGGGGTGCCACTGACGGTGACGCTGTCGACCGTGCTGGCGGTGATCGACAGGCCGGCCGGCAGGTTGGCCACCTGGTAGCCGCTGTAGGGCGCAGCGCCGCCGGACCAGGTGAAGGTCTGGCTGTAGGGCGCGCCGGCCACCGCCGAGAACACGCTGTTGGCGCTGACGGTGATGGTCGGGATGCCCACCGCCACGGTGACCGTGGCCGGCGCGGAGGTACCGGTGCCGTTGCTGGCGGTGTAGGTGAAGCTGTCACTGCCGGCGAAACCCGCTGCCGGCTGGTAACTGATCGAGGTCGGGCCGGTCACGGTGGCGGTGCCGTGCACCGGGGCGGTACCGATCGCGACCGAACTGGCCGCCCCGCCCGACAGCGCCAGTGCCACCGGCACGGCCGGCGCCCCGTAGGACACCGAGAGGTTGACGTTGCCGGCCACCGGCAGGCCGTCGGCCACGGTGATCGACATCGCGGTGCTGACCGAGTACGGCGCACCCACGCCGGTGCTGCTGTCGGTGGCGGTCACGGTGAAGTTGGACGTGCCCAACGCGGTCGGCGTGCCGCTGAAGACACCGCTGGCAGTCATGGTCAATCCCTGCGGCACGCTGCCGGCGGAGATCGTGTAGGCGTAGGGCGCGGTACCGCCGCTGGCCGGGCCGACCGGGGCGGTATACGGCTGGGCGAGGGTTGCGCCCGGCAGTGGGCCACCCGGCAGCACCAGCGTGGGTGCGCCCACGGTGAGCACGTAGGTCTGCACGCCGGTGTAAGGACCCGGCGCTGCACTGGTATCGGTGGCGGTCACGGTGAAGGGGTAGGAGCCGCCCGCGGTGGGCGTACCGGCCAGCACGCCACCCGCGCTCAGGGTCAGGCCCGGCGGCAGCGAGCCGGTGGTGACCGCATAGCTGTAGGTGCCGCTGCCGCCGCTGGCGACGATGGTCTGGCTGTAGGCAACGGCGATCGCCGGGGGCGGCAGCACCGCCGGCGCGACGGTGACCGGCTGGTCATCGTTGAGCACGGTCACGATGCCCTGCGGATCGGCAACGGTGGCATTGGTGGGCGCGGTCAGGTTGACCGCGAAGGTCTCGTCGGCCTCCGGCGTGGTGTCGCCGTTGACGGTAACCGCGATGGTCCGGGTGGTCGCGCCGGGCGCGAAGGTCAGCGTGCCGCTGGCGCTGCTGTAGTCGGTGGGTGCGACGGCGCTGGCATTGGCGGTGTCGTAGTCGACGGTGACCGTCTGCCCGCTGGCCGCCGACAACGTCACCGTCAACGTGGCGGTGACCGTACCGGCGTTGCCCTCGGTCACCGAGACATCGTTGATCGACAGCGACGGCAGCGCATCGTCATTGAGGATCGTGCCCAGCCCCTGGCCGTCGGCGACGGTGGCACCGGTGACGTTGCTGACATTGGCGAAGAAGGTTTCATTGGGCTCGTTGAACGTGTCGCCGTTGACCAGCACGGTGAACGTCGCGCTGCTGCCGCCCGCGGCAATGGTCTGGCCGGTCAGCGCCTGGGCGACATAGTCGCTGCCGGCGGTGGCGGTACCATTGGCGGTGGCGACGTCAAAGCTGACCCCGCCCGGGGCTGCCGGCGCGTTGAGCGACACGGTGAAGGTGAAGGCGGTGGTGCCGCTGTCGCCTTCGTTGAGGCTGACGTCACTGATGCTCAACGCCGGCTGGTCGTCATCCAGGATCGTGCCGATGGCGCTGGCCGGTGCACCGACGGCATAGCCGGTGCCAGGCGCGAGCGTCAGTATCACGGTCTCATTGGCTTCCACGGCGCTGTCGGCTGTGGGCGTGACGGTGATCGTGCCGGTGGTGGCTCCGGCCGCGATCGACAGCGGCGAGGTCACTGCCGCGTAATCGGTGCCGCTGGTGGCGGTACCGCCCACGGTGAAGGCGATCGACAGCGGTGTCAGGCTCGGCTGGTCCAGGGTGACGGTGTAGACCAGCGGGGTGCCGCTGTCTTCGTTGACCGAGGACGGGGACACCGTGATCGACGCGCTGGGGACGTCGTCGTTGAGGATCGTGCCGGTGGCGCTGGCCGGGGCACCGATGGTGTAGCCGCTGCCGACGGCGACGCTGAGGATCACCGTTTCGTTGGCCTCCACGGTGGCATCGGCGGTCGGGTTGATGGTGACCGTGGCGGTGGTCGCGCCGGAGGGAATGCTCACCGTGGCCACGCCGCCGGTGTAATCCACGCCGCTGGTCGCGGTGCCGCCGGTGGTCAGGTTGACCACGGTCGGCGAGGACAGGTTGAGGCTGCGGGTGACGGTGTAGACCAGGTTGGTCGCCCCGTCCTCGCTGACGCTCGCTGGCGCCACGGCGATGCTGACGCTGGGTGCCGCGCTTACCGTCAGGGTGAAGTTCTCCACCTCGAAGTAGGTGCCGGTGCCGGTGCTGCTGTCGGTAACGCGGATGTTGACCGGATAGATGCCGGGGGCCGCGGTGGCGGTACCGCTGATCACGCCTGCATTGAGCGTCAAACCGGCGGGAAGGCTGCTGGCTTCCATCGCATAGATGTAGGGCGCAACGCCACCGATGGTGCCCAGCGTCTGCGAGAACGGCACGCCCTGGATGGCCGTGGCCGCGGCCGGGACAAGGCTCAGGCTGGGATTCTGCACCGTGCCGCTGTAGGTCTTGTCGGCAGTGGCCGTGGTGGCATCGGTGGCACGCACGGTGAAGGTGTACGCGCCGCGCTGGGTGGGCGTGCCACTGATCACACCGGCGTTGAGGGTGATGCCAGGCGGCGGAGTACCGGCCTGCAGGGTGAAGGTGTAGGGCGCGGTGCCCCCGCTGGCGCTGAGCGTCTGCGATACCGGCGTGCCGGCGGTCAGGGTGAGCGCGGCCGGTGCGACCACGATCGTGGAGTTGGCCGGGGTGATGGTGACCGTGACCCGCACGGTATCGCCATCGGTATCGGAAAATTCGAAGACGTCACTGGTGGCGGTGTCGCCGCCGTGACCGTAGTCGACGAACCAGTTGCCGCCGGTGATGCGCAGGTTGGCGGTGCCGTGCTGCGGCAGCTGCGGGCCGTCCACGGGGCCCTCGCCGGCCAGGGCGACCGGATTGGCGCAGGCCGAGACGTTGATCGCCACCGTGCCGCCATTGCCGACGGTCGCCGACTGGGCCGGACAAATCAACGAGGTATGCGCGGCCCACGCGGCGTTGGACCCGCACAGGGCGGCGCAGAACAGGACGAACAGGGTCGAGAAAACACGCGCGGTACGCGCGTATCGGGTACGGAGTGCCATGACCTTTCCCCCTTGGAAAGAATCCACCTGGATGCAGAACAACATCGAGGTGCGCGTCCCGTGCCGGCTGCCCCGGGAGCATGATGCTCCCGTCGTTCCCTGACGTCGCCAGCGGCAGGCATTCCACGCCTCCCCCCTTTGGCGCCATTGGAACAGAGTCCCCGGGGCGAGAAAAGGGGCGCAGCGGCGGGACTTGTGAACAGCCTGAATGGCGTTCAGAGTAGTTGCGCGCCAGTCCGGCGCCGCGCTCAGCATCCAAGGGGGATCAGATGAGCGAATTCTTCGTCGGCCAGATCATGATGGCCGGGTTCAATTTTGCACCCAGGTTTTTCGCGCAGTGCAACGGGCAGTTGCTGCCCATCAACCAGAACCAGGCCTTGTTTTCGCTGTTGGGCACGCAGTACGGCGGCGATGGGGTCACCAACTTCGCCCTGCCCGATCTGCGCGGACGTACACCCGTCGCGTATGGGCCCTCGGCCGATGCGGCATGGCAGCCACCGGTCATGCCGATCGGCCAGCGGGCCGGGACCGAGAACGTGACGCTGTTGCCCACGCAGTTGCCGGCGCATGGTCATCAGGTCGTGGGTGTCGCCGCTGCGGGCGACAACCGCAACCCCACCGGGCGCACGTTCGCCGGCGGCGGCACCGCCAAGCTGTATGCAGCCCAGGGCGGCGCGCTGGTTGCACAGGCACCGTCGTCGGTCGCCCAGGCAGGCAGCACCCAGCCCCATCCGAACATGCAGCCCTACACCACGCTCAACTTCTGCATCGCCCTGCAGGGAGTCTTCCCGTCCCGCGGTTGATCACGGGGCCGGCCCTTGCCGGCCATGCGTTACTCACAAGGAGCATGATCAGATGAGCGTACCTTTCGTCGGCGAAATCCGGATGTTTGGATTCAACCGCGTTCCCAGTGGATGGCTTGCCTGCAACGGCGCGCTGATATCGATCGCAGAGTACGAAGTGCTCTTCATGTTGCTCGGCACAACCTACGGCGGTGACGGCCAGAACACCTTCGGCGTGCCGGACCTGCGCGGCCGCGTGCCGCTGCACATGGGCCAGGGCCCGGGGCTGAGCAATCGCCTGCCCGGCATGATGTCCGGGACCGAGACGGTCACCCTGACCCTGCCACAGATGCCGGCCCACACCCATGCGCTGTCGGTCTCCAGCGGCGTGGCCACGCTGGAGACGCCCGCCGCCACCGCATTGCCGGGCGCCGTCAGTGGCGAGACCTTCTATGTCACCGACACCACCGGGGCGACCCCACTGGCGATGGAGGCGTTGGCCGTGACCAGCAGTGGTGGCAACCAGGCGCACGAGAACTGCATGCCCACCCTGACGGTGCAGTACTGCATCGCCTGGTCCGGCGTCTTCCCCTCGCAGTCCTGACCCTTCCCTCGATACGCGCAGAGAACCGACATGACCGAACCTTACATCGGACAGATCCAGCCGTTCGGCTTCAGTTTCGCCCCGAACGGGTGGGCGTTCTGCAACGGCGCTACGCTGGCGATCCAGCAGAACGCCACCCTGTTTTCGCTGCTCGGCATCCAGTACGGCGGCAACGGCACCAGCACCTTCCAGCTGCCCAACTTCAGCGCCCGCGCTGCGGCAGGGATGGGCACCGGCAACGGCCTGACGCCCCGCCTGGCCGGCGACACGTTCGGCGTCTCCCAGGTGACGTTGAGCACATTGGAGATGCCCGCCCATCGGCACACGCTGACCGCGTTCGCCCAGACCGACACCAGCAAGCGCAGCGGCGTACCGGTGGCCGGTGGCGGCCTTTCCCAGCCGGGGTCCAACGCCGTCAAGCCCTTCAGCAATGCGACGCCGGATACGCCGTTGTCTCCGTCCATGCTGCTCCCCAGCAGCGGTGGCAACCAGCCACACGACAACCAGCAGCCCTACCTGGCGGTGAACTTCTGCATTGCCCTGCAGGGCGATTACCCTGCGTTCGACTGATGCTGCCCGCGACGCTGGCGCCGTTCCCTCCGGAGCGGCGCCCAGCGCTGGCCGGGGTCGCCGCAGCTACCGGATGGCAATGGCGCGCGCTACGCGACGATGACCTGCCCTGGCTGCTGCCGCTGTATGCGAGCACGCGCGAGGAGGAACTCCGGTCGGTGCCCTGGCCGGACGCTGCCAAGCGGCAGTTCCTGGCGCAGCAGTTCGTGGCCCAGCACCAGCACTACCAGAGCCGCCACCCGCGCGCGCATTACCTGGCGATCCTGCGCGAGGGCCAGCCGGTGGGGCGCTTCTATGTCGATGAAGACGGTGAGGAGGATCTCATCGTGGACATCAGCCTGTTGCCGTCATCGCGCGGCACCGGTATCGGCACCGCGGTGATCGGTTGCCAGCAACAGGCCTGTGCGGCGCAGGGCCGCGCGCTGCGGCTGCATGTGATGCAGCACAACCACGCTGCGTTGCGCCTGTACCAGCGGATGGGGTTTGTCGCCACCTCGGCGGCGGCGGGCGAGCTTTACCTGCCCATGCGCTGGGAGCCGGTGCACCGTCCCCTCAGTTGAATACGGCCTGGTACAGGAAGCCGGCGCGTTCCTGCGCGATCGGCACCAGGAAGATGCCGACCTCGCCCACCCGTGCATGCCGCATCGGATAGATCTGCTGCGGAAAGACGATCGGCGCGCCATTGCGGAACAGCAGTGAGAACGGCGCACGTACTGTATTGGCACGCGTCTGCGGCAACGGCCGCGCTTCGACCAGCACGAACTCCATCTGCATGCCATCGAACTCGGCGGCGAACGTCTCGTTCACGCAGCCGGCAAAGTGTTCCAGCGTCAACAACTCCATGTCCCGTCCCCCGGTCGCGTGCCGCAGGCGTAGCGGCATCGAACATCCTCGCTGCATCGCGTGGCGCGCACAAGCGCCACGCGATGCACTGCGCCTGGATCAGGCTGCCAGCGCGGCGTCGATCGCGGCTACCAGGCGCGCGTCGTCAGCCGGCACGTCCGGGGCGAAGCGCGCGATGACCTGGCCATCGCGGCCGATCAGGAACTTCTCGAAGTTCCACAGCACGCCCGGCGCCGGGTTGATCACCAACTCGGGGTACTTGGCCACCGCGCCCTGCAGCTTCTCGCGCATCGGGCCTTCGCCGGTGGCCGCCGGCTGGGCAGCGGTGAGCTGCTGGTACAGCGGGTGGGTATCGGCGCCGGCCACGCTGATCTTGGCGAACAGCGGGAAGCTCACATCGTATTCCAGCTGGCAGAACTGCTGGATTTCCGCCTCGCTGCCCGGCTCCTGGGCCAGGAAGTTGTTGGCCGGGAAACCCAGCACTTCCAGCCCGGCGTCGTGCTTGTCGGCGTACAGCTTCTGCAGGCCTTCGTACTGGGGGGTCAGGCCGCACTTGGAGGCGACGTTGACCACCAGCAGCACCTTGCCGCGGTAATCGGCCAGCGAAGACGGCTGGCCCTCAATGGTGTTGACGGGGATGTCGTAGACGGTCTGGCTCACTGCAGGTTCCTTGCATTGGAAAAAGGGAGGCACGCGATGGCGATGCCATGGGAAGGTCAGTCGACGCAGATGGTGCCGATCGCCACGCCACCGTCGATGCGCTGACGGCAGCCGAAGTTCTGGCTGACATCGCGCTGGCACTGGCCGGTGGCCTTGGCGCCTGGCGCCACCTGACCCTGCGCCAGGCATTGGCCGGTGCACTCGGCTTTGGCGCTGCAGGTCTTGCCGGCATCCGGATAGGCCACCACGCACTGCACACGCTGCAGACGACCCAGCGGCTGCAGACTGCCACCGCTGGCGGCGCAGTCGGCAGCCTGTTTGGCCGCCGTCGCGGCGGCCACCGATGCAGCGTCTTCGGGCGAGGGTGAGGTACTGGCGCAGCCGGCCAGGGCCAGCAGCAGGGACAACAGCAGGGTCAGGCGCATGCGGGCTTCCTTGAACGATCGGCAGATGCCATAGCATGCGCGATCACGTGCATGCATTGCATGTACGCCAGGTGTCAGTCCGCCGCGTCGGCACGCTCATCGGCGGCGCTGTCCTCGTCCTCGCCGGGGATCTCCTCCAGCAGCTCCTGGCTCTGTTCGGCGCTGAGCGACTCCACCCCGCGCAGGCGGCGTTCGATGGTGCGGGTCTTGCGGCTGGCTTCGCCCAGGCTGCGGCCGACCGTGCTGATCTGCTTCTCGGCCTTTTCCAGGATGCCGGCGAACTTGCCGAACTCGCTCTTGACCGCACCGAGCAGGCCCCACACTTCGCTGGAACGCTGTTCGATGGCCAGCGTGCGGAAGCCCATCTGCAGGCTGTTGAGCAGCGCGGTGACGGTGGTCGGGCCGGCCACCACCACGCGGTGCTCGCGCTGCAGCAGGTCGACCAGGCCGGGACGGCGGATCACTTCGGCATACAGGCCCTCGGTGGGCAGGAACATCACCGCGAAATCGGTGGTGTGCGGCGGGGCGATGTACTTGTCGCAGATCGACTTGGCCTGGATGCGGATCGCGCGTTCCAGTTGCGCGCCCTGCACGCGCACGCCGTCGACGTCGCCCTGTTCCTGCGCATCGAGCAGGCGCTCGTAGTCCTCGCGCGGGAACTTGGAATCGATCGGCAGCCATACCGGGGTATCGTCATGCCCGCGACCGGGCAGGCGCACGGCGATATCGACGATCTCGCCGCTGTCCGGACGCACCTTCACCCCGCGCGCGTACTGCTCCTGGGTGAGGGTCTGCTCGAGGATGTTGTCCAACTGCACTTCCCCCCAGCTGCCGCGGTTCTTGACGTTGGTCAGCACGCGCTTGAGGTCGCCCACGCCGGTGGCCAGCTGCTGCATTTCGCCCAGCCCGCGCTGTACCTGCTCCAGCCGGTCGGAGACCAGCTGGAAGGAAGCGCCCAGCCGTGCTTCCAGCGTGGTCTGCAGTTTCTCGTCGACGGTGACCCGCATCTGGTCGAGCTTTTCGGCATTGTCGCTCTGCAGGCTCTTGAGCTGCTGCTCGAGCGTGGTACGCATCTCGCCGATCCGCGCCTCGTTGCGCTGGGTCATCTCCTGCAGCCGCTGGCCCAGCGATTCGGCCAGGCGCTGCTGCGACTGGGCGGTTTCATCGCGCCCCTTGCGCGCGTCCTCGGCCAGGGCCTGGCGCAGCGCGGCCATGTGCCCGTCGGTACGCGTGGTCAGTTCCACCAGCTGCTGGCCGAAGGCGTCGATGCGGGCCTGTTGCTGATGCCCAAACGCTTCCAGCTGCGCGCGCATGTCCTGCAGGCGCAGGGCCAGCAGTTCACCGGTGCGCTGCTGGGCCTGGGTGCCTTCCTCGCGGGCCTTGCGTGCGTCTTCGCCCAGCGCGTCGCGCAGCAGGTCCAGGCGCTGGTCGGTACGGGTGGACAGATCGGTCAGCGCGCGCGCGAAGGTCTCCAGCCGCGCATCCTGCTGCCGACCCAGCCCTTCGAGCTGCTCGCGCAGTTCGCTGCGGCCCACCCGCGCCTCGTCGCGCAGGCTCTGCTCCAGGCCGCCGTGCTGGGAACGCCGCAGCAGGACCACCAGCTGCAGGACAAGGACGGCACAGACCAGGCCGCCGAGAATGAGGAATTCGGTTTGCATGACGGCAAGTGTAGGCCGAGCCGGTCTCATTGGCTGCGCCGGGCGGACAGATACTGGAGCCGTACGGGACATCAACCTCCATCAACGTGCGCAAGGTGCTGTGGGTGCTTGCCGCACTCGGGCAGAACCTTCGGCACGTCGCTGCGGAAGTGACAGCTGATGCGACGGTCGATCCCCCGCGTGCGCGCGCTCAACCCCAACGCGCAGGTGCCGGTACTGGGCGATGACGACGTGCGGACTACGCAGATGCGGCGGCAGCATCCAGCCCCGCGCAATGACACCGTTTGATGGGCGTGCCGGACAGGCAGCTGGGGCACACCGGCGCGCACGTTGCCGGACCCGGGCTCAGCCTGGCCGACGGGGTGCCAGGCCCGTCGACCCGGTGATGGCGCCTCGGCACTGCCGGCCGTGGACGCCTGGTTCGCGCGCCTGCGGCCACGTGCGGGCTTCGCCCTGCACGTGGACAACGGCGTGCCCTGACAGCCCTCAGAGGTGGGTGAACACCTGTTCGCGCGGCAGCCGCGACTTGGGCAGCCCGGCGTTGAAGTTGGCCTCGCTGCCGTAGCCCAGCGCCACCAGCACCACGCTGGTCAGGCCGCGCTCGCGCAGGCCCAGCTCGGCATCCAGCACCGCGGCATCGAAGCCTTCCATCGGGGTGGCGTCCACGCCATGCACGCCGGCAGCCAGCAACAGCGTGCCCAGCGCCAGGTAGGTCTGCTTCTGCATCCAGTGCTCCACATCGCCCAGGGTGTGCCGGTGCAGGTCCACGAAGTGGTGCAGTGCGCCGCGCTGGCCTTCGCGCGCTTCGTCGGTGGGGTAACGGCCATCGGCGGTTTCCTGCTCGATCAACTGCGCCAGGTAGGCATCGTCGATGCCGGTGCGGGTGGCGAACACGATCACGTGCGAAGCCTCGGTGATCTTGGCGGTGTTGAACGGCTGGTTGGGCCGGGTGGCGCGGGCGATGCGCGCGCGCGCCTCATCGCTGGCGGCTACCAGGAAATGCCAGGGCTGTGAATTCACCGACGAGGGCGCGTGGTGCAGCACGTCGAGCAGATCGTGCAGCACCGCCGGCGGCAGCGTGCGGGTGCGGTCGTAGGCCTTGGTGGTGTGGCGGCGACGGGCC
>NZ_DAMAGC010000127.1:0-12168 GCF_031995405.1 Stenotrophomonas sp.
CGGCGATGCCGGCGCTGCGCGCGGAACGGTTGTGTCCGGATGCGGTGTTCGTGCCGCCGGATTTCGTGCGGTACAAGGCGGTGTCGCGGCAGGTGCGGGAGATTTTCCTGCGGCATACGGACCTGGTGGAGCCGTTGTCGCTGGATGAGGCCTACCTGGATGTGACGGTACACAAGGGCGGGATGACGGTGGCGACGGAAATCGCCGAGGTGATCCGTGCGCAGATCCGTGAGGAGACGCAGTTGACGGCGTCGGCGGGGATCGCGCCAAACAAGTTCCTGGCCAAGATCGCGTCGGACTGGCGCAAGCCGGACGGTCAGTTCGTGGTGCCGCCGCATCGGGTGGAGCGGTTTCTGACGCCGTTGCCGGTAAACCGGGTGCCGGGGGTGGGCAAGGTGATGGCGGGCAAGCTGGCAGAGTTGGGGATCGCGACGGTGGGCGATCTGCGGGCGCTGCCGCTGGAGGTGCTGGAGAGCCGCTTCGGGACGTTCGGTGCGCGGTTGTACAGTCGCGCGCGGGGGATCGATGAGCGTGCGGTGGAGCCGGACCAGCCGGTGCAGTCGATTTCGTCGGAGGATACGTTCGCGGAGGATCTGCCGTTGGAGGCGCTGGAGGCGGCGATCGTGGAGCTGGCGGGGAAGACGTGGCACGCGACGCGGAAGACGGAGCGGGTGGGGCACACGGTGGTGCTGAAGTTGAAGACGTCGCAGTTCCGGATCATTACGCGCAGTTTCACGCCGGAGTCGCCGCCGGAGTCGATGGAGGAGTTGCGGGATATCGCGTTGGCGTTGCGGGCGCGGGTGGATCTGCCGGGGGAGACGCGGTATCGGTTGGTGGGGGTGGGGCTGGGGGGATTCCGGGAGCGTGAGGCGGTGAGCCAGCCGGGGCTGTTTGATCATCTGGATGATTGTTGAGCTTCCGGGGCTTTTGGAGATCGACGTCAACGGCAACGTCAAATGCCGTCGTTTCCTGGTGCCGACGGTTTGGGTGGCGTGGGTGGGTTTGCGGGACGCGCCGCAAGTACGTCCCTGTAGGCTCGCGTGCGCCATCCATGGCGCACGACGGTCCCGCAAACCCACCCACGCCACCCCTCGCTACCGTGTCGGTGTGCAGGGGAAGTGCAACGGCAACTGCAAGGAGCATTGCTCTGTTTGGCGGCACGGCATTTTGCATCGCGGTAGGGTTGGATCCGGATCGACCGCCGACCGTGCTTCATCATCCGGTGGTGGCATGACCCACGAACAACATCCCGCGTCACCACGACGACATCGCATGACCACGGTAGGGTCGCATCCCGATCGACCGCTGGCTGTTTTTCAACGTCCGGTGGTCGCATGGCAAACGAACAACATCCCGCGTCACCACGACGACATTGCATGACCACGGTAGGGTCGCACCCCGATCGACCGCTGGATGGTTTTCAACATCCGGTGGTGGCATGACGCATGAGCAACGCGACGTCTCGGCATCACTTCAATGCGACGTTACGGCCACTGCATTTCACCCTTGGCGACCTTCGCGCTCACCTCCAATGAACTGACGCCCTGCAGGGTGGGATAGCGCTTTTTCATGGCGGCAATCAACGACTCGGCGTTGCGGCTGCGTGCAGTTTCTTCGTCGAAGGCACGGATGTAGGCGGCGGTGAAATCGAGGGCGCTGCTGTCCAGTTTCGCGCCGCTGGCGTAGTGGCCGGGGATGACGCGGCTGGGGTTGAGGGCTTTGAGGGCGGCCAGGGTGGTGAGCCAATCGGCGTGCGATTGCGCGCTTTGGGTGTCGGCCATCCAGACGTGTTCGCCAGCGACGATGGGGATGCCGCCGAGGACGGTGCGCAGGGCCGGAATCCAGACGACGGTGCGGTCCGGGCTCGGGCCATCGAGGCCGATGATGCGCAGCGGTTGGCCTTCGAGGGTGAGGGTGTTGCCGTCCAGGACCTGCGGGATGACGATGCGTGCGGGTTTGTCGGCGCCCATCTGCGGACCCCAGTAGGCGAGTTTGCCGGCCTGGGTGGCGGTGATGTGGGCGACGGTCTGCGCGGTGGCGACGATGCGGGCGTCGGGGAAGGCGTCCTGCAGGGTGGCCAGGCCGAAGTAGTAGTCCGGGTCGCCGTGGCTGATGTAGATGGTGGTCAGGCGCTTGCCGGAATCGCGGATGCGCTGGACCAGTCGGGCAGCGTCGGAGGCGGCGAACTGGGCATCGATCAGCACGGCGTCGTGCTGGCCGGTGATCAGGTTGGAGGCAACCGAGAACAGCGCCTTGTCGCCGGGATGGTAGGGCTGCACGTGCAGTGCGTGCGCCTGGGTGGCGGCGGGTGCGGCGCGGCTGACGGCGGGTGCGGTCACACCAAGCGCCGCGCCGATGGCCAGCGCGAGCGCCAGGGCGGGAGTGCGGGAGAGGTGCGTCATATCAGAGGTTCCTGTGCAATACGGCCCCGGCATCACGCCGGGGCCAGGTAGAGCCGAGCCATGCTCGGCTGCTCCGGTGGAGCCGAGCCACGCTCGGCTGCTCTGTCCGTGCCAACCAACGGCCGGCGGCTGCGTCAATACGCGACCGTGGCGATCTCCCGCACGTACTGCGGCGTCTCGATCTCGCTGACGAACGCATCGGCGTAGTCGGCGTAGCTGATGCGGCTGTGGCCATCGGCGGCCACCAGGAAGCTCTTCGCCTGGGTACGGAATCCGCCGCGCTGTGGGCCCGGGCCGATTTCGGCAGCGGGGGAGTAGAAGGTCCAGTCGAGGTCATCGACGGCCTGCAGCTGCTTGAGGGTTTCGCGCGCGGCCAGGGCGACCGGCTTGTAGGCGTCCGGGAAGCCTTCGGTATCCACCAGCTGCACGCCGGGGGCCACTTCCAGGCTGCCGGCGCCGCCGACCATGATGAAGCGCGGCACGCCGGCCTTGCGCGCGGCCCTGACCAGCTCGGCAGAAACGGTGGTCACCGTGCCGGGGGCGTCGCCCGGACGCGGGCCGAAGGCACTGGCCAGCACATCGTGGCCGGCGATCACCGCCGCCAGGGCGTCGGTATCGTCCAGCGCGGCGACGGCGAGCTGGGCGCCGTCCAGTTCGGCCGGCAGGTCGTTTTCACGGCGCACGATGGCGGTGACCTGATGGCCGCGGGCAAGGGCCTGGCGGGCGATTTCACGACCGATGTTGCCGGTGGCACCAACGAGGGCAATCTTCATGGGGGCAGATCCGTTGTGGAAGGAAGGCCAGCGTATGCGCCATGAATCGTCCGAAAAACCGCGTATAACGGTCTAATTTGTTGCGTGGATCGATCAGATGGATCGCATGACAGCCATGAACGTGTTCGTGGAGGTGGTCGAGCGCGGCAGTCTCACCGCCGCGGCGGAGGCGCTGGAGATGTCGCGGGCGATGGTCACCCGCTACCTGGCCGAGGTGGAGCGCTGGCTGGGCGCGCGGTTGCTGCACCGCACCACGCGCCGGATCAGCCTGACGGCGCCGGGGGAGGCGGCGCTGCTGCGGTTCCGGCAGATGCTGGCGATCGGCGATGAGCTGCACGGCGAGCTGGCGACAGACAATCCCGAGCCACACGGGTTGATCCGGGTCACGGCGAGCGTGTCGTTCGGGCAGATCCACCTGGCCGCGGCGGTCGCCGATTTCGTCAAGCGCCATCCGCTGACGCGGGTCGAACTGCTGCTGGTGGATCGGGTGGTCAACCTGGTCGAAGAACGGGTGGATATCGCGGTGCGTATTTCGCGCGCGATCGATCCGTCGCTGATCGCGCGCTGGTTGGCGCCATGCCGCTCGGTGCTGTGCGCGGCGCCATCGTACCTGGCCGAACGCGGTACGCCGACCACGGCCGATCAACTGGCCGGGCACAACTGTCTGACCCACCACTATGTCGGCAAGAGTGTGTGGCACCTGCAGCGCGACGGGCGTGCCATCGCCGTGGCGGTGGGGGGCAACATCAGCGCCAACGAAGCCTCGCTGCTGCTCGAAGCGGTGCGCGCCGGTGCGGGCATCGCCATGCTGCCGACTTACCAGATCGCCCCGCTGCTGCGCAGTGGTGAGTTGATTGAAGTGCTGCCCGACTACGACGTGGAAGGCCTGGGCATCCATGCGGTGTACGCATCGCGGCGGCAGCTGCCGACGATCATGCGCAGCTTCCTGGATTTCCTGGTGGAGCGCTTCGCCAGCCCGGACTTTCTGGCGCGGATCTGAGGATGATTTGCATCCCGTAGCACGCAGGGTGCAGTCAAGTGCAGGTGAGCGGGCGCGCCGGGAGCGCGGCGTACACTGTGCCTTCCCACGTCGTTGAAGCGAGTCGCGTCTTGTCGTATCCGTATCCGTTGGTGGTGTTTGATCTGGATGGCACGCTGGTGGACAGCGCGGCCGATATCGCCGAAGCGCTCAACCGCACGCTGCAGGATTGGCAGTTGCCGCGCGTGCCGGAGGCGACCGTATTGACCTGGATCGGCGATGGCGTGCGCCGTCTGGTGGAGCAGGCGTTTACCGCGGCAGGCAGCCACGTGGATCTGGATGCGGTGATGCCCGGTTTCATGCGTCACTACGAGGCCTGCCTGCTGCGTAGCCCGCGCCTGTTCGACGGTGTGCAACAGGCGTTGCAGGGTTTGCGCGCGCGCAAGGTTCCCATGGCCATCTGCACCAACAAGCCCTCGGCATTGGTGGCGCCGCTGCTGCGGCATTTCGGTCTGGAGGATGAATTCGCGCTGGTGCTTGGCGGTGATTCGCTGCCTGAGCGCAAGCCCAGTGGCGTGCCGCTGCGGCATATTGCCGCGCACTTCGGCGTTGCGCCGGAAGCGGCGTTGATGGTGGGCGATTCGATTACCGATTACCGCGCGGCGGTGGACGCGGGGATGCCGGTGGCACTGGTGCGCTACGGGTATCCACGTGGTCTCGACCTGGACACCGTGGAGGCGGTGGCGGTGATGGATGACCTTCAGGAATTGCTGGCGCTATAGCGCGGGTGAAGCCCTGGTCCACGGAGTGCGCGTGGGGCTGGTATGACGGCCGGTGGTTGGCGTGTTTTGCTGTTACAGGGCTGCTTGCCCGCTGTCTTGGGTGTTGGGGGAGCGGGAGTGCGTCGCGCCTTGGTGGCGCGACGGCTGGAAAGGCTGCCGAGCATGGCTCGGCACTACGGGATACCTAGGGAGGATCGGCATTCGAGGTGCCGGGCGTGGATCGGCATTCGAGTTGCCGAGCATGGCCCGGCATTCGAGTTGCCTAGCGTGGATCGGCGTTACGGGTTGCCGAGCATGGCTCGGCACTACCTCGGCTGGTAGCGCACGCTCAGGCGGTACTCGCGGCCGGGCTGGTTGTACCAGGCCACCGTTTCGTAGTCGCGGTCGAATACGTTGCTCACCCGACCCAGCACCGACCAGTCGCGGCTCAGCGCGTATTCCAGGCGCAGGTCGACGGTGCCGTAACCGGCCAGGCGCACCGTGTTGGCGGCGTTGTCGTAACGCTTGCCCGCACCGTTGGCGGTGATGCCCGCGCGGAAGCCGCCGAAGCTGCGGTCGATGTCCAGGCGCGCGGTGTTCTGCGCGCGGCGCGCCAGCCAGTTGTCGAACTGCGCGCTGCCATCGGTGCGGTTGCGCGGATCGGTATGGCTGAGCTGGGCGTTGACATCGAACCCGGCCCAGGCGATCGCGCCGGTCAGTTCCGCGCCGCGGATACGCGCCTTTTCCACCTGGGACATCATGAAAGTGGTGGCGTCGTAGGTGATCAGGTCATCGATGCGCGTCTCGTACACATCCAGGCCCCACCGCCAGCCGTCGCCCTGCTGGGCGATGCCGACGTTGGCGCTCCTGGAGGTCTCCGGATCCAGGCCGGGCACGCCGCTCCACGGATCGTAGAGGTCGCTGAAGGTCGGCGCCTTGAAGGCGGTGCCGTAGCTGGCATTGAGGCGGAAGCCGCTCCCCAGGTCCAGGCCCCAGCCGAGGCTGCCGGTGGTGTGGTTGCCGAACTGCTCGTTGTCGTCATTGCGCACGCTGGCCTGCAGGTGGTGCGCGCCGAAGCGGCCCTGGTACTGCAGGAACACGCCGGTGTTGTCGCGGCTGTCGACCAGGTAGCCGGCGCTGCTGCCGTCCAGGTTGTCCTGGCTCCAGTCCACGCCGGCGCTGAGCAGCTGGCCCTCGGCCAGGCCGATGTCGGCCTGCACCGAGGCGCTGTCTCGGTGGGTCTGCGCCGCGCCCAGCCAGGTGCTGCCGTTGTAGTTGTCCGATTCGTTGTCGGCACGACCGACATTGACGGTCAGGTTGAAGCGCTCGCTGGGGCTGTAGCGGACCTTGCCGCCGAGTACCTGCTGCAGGGTCTCCGAATAGTTGTAGTAACCGTCGTAGTGGTTCTCGCCCTTGGCGCGCAGCGCGGTGCCTTCCACGCTCAGCGCGTCGGTCAGCGTGTAGCCACCACGCAGGCTCATGGACAGGTTGCGGTAGCCGTCGCGGTCGGGTTCGTCGGCGCCACAGCCGGCGAACGTGGCCGCATCGCCGCGGCAGGAGTTGATGCCGTCGGTGTGCTGGTAGGCGATGTCGGTGCCGAACCAGCCGCGCTCGCCGCTGCCGCCGAAGCCGCCGCTGGCCTCGCGCAGGCCGTTGCTGCCGCCACCCACCTGCAGGTGCGGCGCGAAGGTGCCGGCGTTGCGGCGGGTGAAGATCTGGATCACGCCGCCAATCGCATCGGCGCCGTACAGGCTGGACTGCGGGCCGCGCACGATTTCAATGCGTTCGATCTGTTCCAGCGGCAGGTCCTGGATCATCGCCAGGCCCAGGTCGCCGGTGTTGATGCGCACACCATCCACCAGCACCAGGGTGTGGGCCGAATTGGTGCCGCGCAGGAACAGCGAGCTCTGCTTGCCGAGGCCGCCGTTGTTGGTGATGTTGATCCCGGCCCGGCCGCGCAGCAGGTCCTGCAGCGACGGTGCCTGGCTGCGCTCGATCTCGGCGCGGTCGATCACCTGGGCCGGCGAAATGCTGTCCTGCAGGGCGATGGGGGTACGGGTGGCTGTGACAAGGACCTGGTCCAGCGCGGTGGCTTCGTCCTGGGCGGACGCCAACAGGGGCAGGGCCGACAACACGGCCAGGGCAAGAACGCGGATCTGCAGCTTCATCGATGACTCCATGCACCGCGCACGCCCGCGCGGCAAAGGGTGGGGATGGTCGCGCTGCAGGAATCACTCGACGGAGAGCGGGCACACGGCACCGCTTGCCGCCGCCATGCCCGCCGCATCGCAACCAGTCGTCTTCCAGGCCGGTCTCCGGGCTCGCATGTCGATGGCGGTGCCATCGTGCCAGGCGCCTTCCCATGCCGAAGCACAGTGGCGTATTGCCTGGTGTTTCCACGCTTACCGTTGCGGGGGCAGCGCCGGAGTGGCGGCGTGGCTCGGGGCCCGACGCGTCACCGGCTTCCCGTTTCAACCTGGCGGCATCGCAGCCCCGGGTCACCTGAAAGTGCGCGCAGTCTAAGCGATCGGCCGGGCCGGTGGAGCGCACCGGTTAGAATGCGCCTCGCTTTTTCGATGTGATCTCCATGACCCCACTGTGGTTGCAGCACCCCGGCACCGACGTCCGTGACCCGCACCGGCCGGCCGCAGCGGGCAGCAGACGGGGCGCAGCATGATCCTCGACCTGATCCGCCATGCCAGCACCGGCCGCGATGGCCACCTGGACGGTCGCACCGATCCACCCCTGGAAGACGGCAGCACCGACGCCCTGTGCGCGCGCTATGCGGCGCTGGGCTGGGAGCGTGTGCTGAGTTCACCGCGCCAGCGTGCGCTGGCCAGCGCCGATGCACTGGCCTTGCCGCGTGGGCTGGAGGTGATCGCCGACGAAGAGTGGGAAGAGCTGGATTTCGGCACGTGGGACGGGCAGGCGCTGCACGACCTGCCGATGCAGGAGCTGTCCGCCTTCCACCTGGACCCGCATGCCAACCCCCCGCCGCAGGGCGAGAGCTGGGGGCATTTCGAACGCCGCATCGCGCGCGGCCTGCATCGGCTGCTCGATGAGCCCGATCCGCCGGCGACACTGATCGTCAGCCACGGTGGTCCGTTGCGGATGGTGCTGTCGCAGGTGTGCGGCCTGCCGATGGCGATGTGCTGGGCGCTGCGCATCGATCACGGTACGCGGCTGCAGTTGCGCGTCGAGCGCGAGGACGAACGGTTGTGGGGCGAACTGCTGGAACTCCAGCAGGTCTGATCACTCCGCGTGTTCGTCCTCACGGTCGAACGGCGGCGCATCGCCGGCGTCGTCGTCATCGCGGCGCTCGGCGGTGCGGTCGTAGACCGGGCCGGAGGCCGGCGGGGCCTTCTTCAGCGGCTTGTCGGCGATGATCGCGTCGTACTCGGCGACCAGTTCGATGCGACGGGCTTCAGGCAGCTCCTGCCAGTGGCAGTCCTGCAGCGCGCCCTCCAGCGAGTAGAGCAGGTTGAGGCTGGGCTTGAAGCCGGCACGGCGGACCTTCACAAAGGCGCCCACCGCGCCGACGGCGGTCAGCTCCTCGGGCGTGCGCAGACCGACCTGGCGCAGCCAGGCCGCGCTCTTGGGGCCGATGTTGCGCAGCTTGACGCTCATCCCAGGGCCTCGACGAACACCGCGGCGATGGCTTCCAGGCCGGCCTGATCCTCGGCATCGAAGCGCGCCAGCAACGGGCTGTCGAGGTCGAACACGCCGATCAGCGTATCGCCCTTGACCAGCGGCACCACCAGTTCCGAGCGCGAGGCCGAATCGCAGGCGATGTGGCCCGGGAAGGCGTCCACGTCCTCGATCCGCTGGGTCACCCGCTGGCTGGCGGCCGCACCGCAGACGCCCTTGTGCAGCGGGATGCGCACACAGGCCGGGAGGCCCTGGAACGGCCCGACCACCAGCTCGGTGCCGTCGTAGAAATAGAAACCGACCCAGTTCAGGTGCGGCAGCGCGTGGTAGACCAGCGCCGACAGGTTGGCGGCATTGGCGATCCGGTCGCGCTCGCCGTGCACCAGCGCACGGGCCTGGGCCAGCAGCTGGCCGTACTGTTCCGGCTTGCTGCCGGTAAGCGTGGAGTTCTCGAACATGGGCCGAGTCTAGCAAGCAGCAGGGCGCCCCGGGACCGCCGATAATGCACCGCTCCTTCCCGAACGCCGCGCCGATGACCGCCCAACCGCTCCCCGCCCTGTACGTCACCGGCACCGATACCGGCATCGGCAAGACCTTCATCAGCTGCGTGCTGCTGCATGCCCTGCGCCAGCGCGGGGGCAGCGCGGTGGGCATGAAGCCGGTCGCCAGTGGCTGCGAATGGACCACCGAGGGCCTGCGCAACGAAGACGCCACGGCGCTGCTGGCCGCCAGCGACCCGCAACCGGCCTATGCCGACCTCAACCCGTATGCGCTGCCGCTGCCGCTGGCGCCCGAGCTGGCCGCCGCCGACGCCGGCGTGAGCCTGGCGCTGGCGCCGATCGAAGCCGCGTTCGCGCGCCTGCGTGTCCAGGCCGACACGGTGGTGGTCGAAGGCGTAGGCGGCTGGCTGGCACCGTTGTCGGGCAACCTCGACCAGGCCGATCTGGTGCATGCGCTGCGCCTGCCGGTGGTGATGGTGGTCGGGCTGCGGCTGGGCTGCCTCAACCACGCGCGGCTGACCGCGGCGGCGATCGCGGCCAGCGGGGCGACCTGCATCGGCTGGATCGGCAACGAGGTGGACCCGCAGATGGCGCGCATCGACGACAACATGACCCTGTTGCGCGCGCGCCTGCCGATGCCCTGCCTGGGACGCCTGCCGTACGCGCCCGGAGCCGATCCGGCGGGCCTGGCGGGCTGCCTGCGGCTGCACGAGGCGTAGGGCGTCCGAGCGCGCCGAGGCAGCCACGCAGGGCGCGGCTCTACCGCGTCAGGGCCCCGACCGGGTAGAGCCACCCCATGGGTGGCTAGGGCCACCGTGACCGGTAGAGCCACCCCATGGGTGGCTGGCGCGGAGCGCAGGCGGATGGACGCTTCATTCGCCGCGCAGGCCGCAGGCCAGCTGGCCCAGCGTGCTGATCGCCGCCACGTAGCGCTCGTCCAGCTCCTGGCAGCAGGACAGCCGCAGGCAATGCCGGTAGCGCGCGCCGCGCGAATACACCTGGCCGGGCATGAACACCACGCCGCGGGCCAGCGCCTGCTCGAACAGTTCGCCGGTGTCGATGCCGGCGGGCAGCTCCACCCACAGCAGGAAACCACCGGTGGGCTGGGTGGCCAGCGTCCCGGCCGGAAAATGCTGGGCGATCAGGCTGCGCACGCGCCGCACCTGGTCGCTGTACAGACGACGCAACCGGCGCAGGTGCTGCTCGTAGCTGCCGGCTTCCAGGAACGCGCCAACCGCTTCGCCGAGCAGGCGCGGTTCGGCGCCGGTGGACTGGAACTTGAGCAGTTGGATATCCGCCGCGAAGCGACCTGCGTCGAGCCAGCCGATCCGGTAGTCCGGCGCCAGCGTCTTGGAGAAGCTGTTGACCACCATCACCCAGCCGTCGTCGTCGAAGGACTTGAGCAACGGCGACAGCGGCTCCTGGAACTGCAGTTCGGCATACACGGCATCTTCGATCAGCGGAATCCGATGGCGGTTCACCAGTGCGGCCAGCCGCTGCTTCTCGACCACCGGCATGGTGAAGCCAAGCGGGTTGTGCACGCTCGGCATCGCCACGATCGCGGCCAGCGCGCCTCGTTCGAGCTGCGCGGCGACGGCATCCACGTCCAGCCCGAGCCGCGGGTCGGTGGGCAGTTCGATCGCCTTCAGGCCCAGGTTGCTGAGCAGCGGATACAGGTTGAAATACGACGGCGCTTCGATGCCCACCGCATCGCCAGGACGGGTCACCGCACGCAGTGCCAGCTGCAGCGCTTCCATCGCGCCGTGGGTCAGCACCAGGCGTTCGACGCTGGTGTGCAGCCCGAGCCGCGGACCGCGCCTTACGATCTGTTCGAGCAGGCGGGTAGCGGCATTGGGGCGCGCGTAGGTTTCCACCATGCCGGCACGGCGCAGTACCTGTGCGGTGCTGCGCGCCAGTTTGTCGCCGGGATAGAAGCGGCGCCCCCGGGGGCCGGCGAAGGCGAGGTCGACAATGCCGGGCTGCTGCTGTGCGGCCAGCACACGGGCCATCATCAGCTGTTGAGCCTGGGTGGTGGCCAGTGACGGCGCCTGGCGCAGCGAGCGGGTGGGTTCGGCCAGGCGCGCGCTGACGACGAAGCCTGCTTTCGGCTGTGGGATCACCAGCCCGGCGTCTTCAAGCTGGCGATACGCGGCGATGACGGTGTTGAGGCTGAGCTGGCGTTGCGCGGCCAGCCCGCGCAGCGATGGCAGGCGGGTGCCGACGGGAAGCCGACCACTGTGGATGGCATCGGCCATTTCATCGGCGAGGGATTGGTAAAGGTTGGCTGCCATCGGGTGCCCGCAGGAATCTGTAACCATGCGGATGGCCAAACGCTGGCTCTGTATCCGCTGCTTGGCGCAGCCTAGCATGGTCCTGTCAGCGCGCCAGGCCATCGCCGTCGCGCACCCTGGTCCTTCCCTCGCGCACGGCGGCGCGGTGTTTTGCCGTGCGCGTTTTTTTTCAGATCAACGGCCGGCGTGTGCGCGCTTTCGCTGGTTTGGGCGGGTACGGGTGGGCTTGCGGGACACGCCGCAAGTACGTCCCTGTAGGCTCGCGTACGCCATCCATGGCGTACGACGGTCCCGCAAGCCCACCCGTACCCGCCCCAGACAGTTGGCTGGTGCGCAGTGAACAGGCACAAGCACAGCTACAGCCACAGCCACAGCCACAGCCAAGCATCAGCTACAAGCATCAGCCCTGCCGTCTTTGCGTCGCGCTTCCAGGGTTTTCGACGGCCACCAGCCCACTGTCTGGGGCGGGGGTGTGTGGGTTCGCGGGACCGTCGTACGCCATGGATGGCGTACGCGAGCTTACAAGGATGTACTTGCAGCGTGTCCCGCGAACCCACACACCCCCGCCCACCCAAGCCGCACCCAGCACCCGCCGCTTCCAGCTTCCCGCTTCCCGCTCCAGGATTCTGGGCACCCCCAAGCCCCAAAGGCCAACCCAGAACGTACTCGCGGCGTGCCCCCCCAACCCCCACACCGCCTGCCCGGCCACGGCGCACCCAACACCTCGTGCCTCATGCGTTCCGCTTTGGCATTTTGAGGAAACCCAAGCCCCACAAGGCCTGCACGTGCTGCCGGTCACACCGTCATACGGCTG
>NZ_DAMAGC010000128.1:0-11896 GCF_031995405.1 Stenotrophomonas sp.
GGTCAAGGGCCGCAACTGATTTTCGCCGGATCGCGCCGCTCGCCTTGTGCGCGGCGCCACACGCCCCCATCGCAGGGCATGTAACAATCCAACTTACTGCATTTAATTTCTGGAGCTACAGGAAATGTCCGAAGAGACCACCAACGGCGCCGTCGCGCCGGCCGACGCCGTCACCGGCCCCGCGTTCACCGTCGAGAAGATCTACGTCAAGGACGTTTCCTTCGAGTCGCCCAACGCGCCGGCCGTGTTCAACGATGCCGTGCAGCCGGAACTGCAGCTCAACCTAAACCAGCGCGTGCAGCGCCTGGGCGAGAACGCCTTTGAAGTCGTGCTGGCCGTGACGCTGACCTGCAAGGCCGGCGACAAGACCGCCTACGTGGCCGAAGTGCAGCAGGCCGGCGTGTTCGGCCTGGTCGGCCTGGACCCGCAGTCGATCGACGTGCTGCTCGGCACCCAGTGCCCGAACATCCTGTTCCCATACGTGCGTTCGCTGGTCAGCGAGCTGATCCAGGCCGGTGGCTTCCCGCCGTTCTTCCTGCAGCCGATCAACTTCGAAGGCCTGTACTCGGAAACCCTGCGTCAGCGCCAGGAGCAGGGTGAAACCTCGCTGGCCGACTCCGAGCCGGCCGGCAACGCCTGATCGGCGCTGCTGTCGTATCGATGAGCACCAACGCAGACAAGATCGCGGTTCTCGGCGCCGGCTCCTGGGGCACGGCGCTGGCCAGTCTGCTCGCCCGGCACGGTCATCAGACCGTGCTGTGGGGGCGCGACGCGGCCATGGTCGAGGCCATCGACCAGCGTCACGAGAACACCCGTTACCTGCCGGGCATTCCCCTGCCGGCCTCGCTGCGCGCCACCACCGACCTGGCCGCTGCGGTCAGCGACGCGACCTGGATCCTGGTGGTGGTGCCGTCGCACGCCTTCGGTGAAACCGTGCGCGCGCTGGCGCCGCTGCGTCCAGCCGCTGCCGGCGTGGCCTGGGCGACCAAGGGCTTCGAGCCCGGTTCGGGCCGCTTCCTGCATGAAGTGGCGCGTGAGGTCCTCGGACCGGACGTGCCGCTGGCCGTGGTCACCGGTCCGTCCTTCGCCAAGGAAGTCACCCTGGGCCTGCCGACGGCGATCACCGTGCACGGTGACGCGCCGGAGTTCGCCCAGCAGGTGGCAGATGCGATGCACGGCCCGGCCTTCCGCGCCTACACCGGTGACGACATGGTCGGCGCCGAGCTGGGCGGTGCGATGAAGAACGTGCTGGCCGTGGCCACCGGCGTCGCCGATGGCATGCAGCTGGGCCTCAACGCCCGTGCCGGCCTGATCACCCGTGGCCTCAACGAGATGCTGCGCCTGGCCGCGGCGATCGGCGCCAAGCCGGAGACCCTGATGGGCCTGGCCGGGCTGGGCGATCTGGTGTTGACCTGCACCGGCGATCTGTCGCGCAACCGTCGCCTAGGCCTGGCGCTGGGTCGTGGCCAGTCGCTGCAGGACGCGGTGCGCGAGATCGGCCAGGTGGTGGAATCGGTGCAGACCGCCGACGAAGTCATGCGCCAGGCCCGCCGCCACGGCATCGACCTGCCGATCTCCGATCGGGTGCGTGCCGTCCTGCACGGCGAGCAGACGCCGGAAGAAGGATTGCGTGCCTTGTTGGCCCGCGAGCAGAAGCCGGAATATCCGGACACGCTGTTCAAGTGATCCATGAAAAACCCCGGCAACCGCCGGGGTTTTTTGTAGGTGTGCAATCCACCGCAACCCTCACCGAGATCACCGTGTAGATCCACGCCATGCGTGGATGCGCTTCGCTCTTTGCATGGCACGCATGTCGCGCGTGTCACGCATGGCCGCAGCCGTGCATGGCGTGGCTCTACCCCACGGGTCGCCACTCCATAAACGCAGAAACCCGGCACAAGGCCGGGTTTCTGCGTGGCGTACCGACGAGGGCGTCGCCATTGGGGGGTAGAGCCGACCGTTGGTCGGCTGCCGTCCGCAAAAAAACACGGCGGCCTTGCATAAGTGAAGCCCGGCGCGAGCCGGGCTTCATGGCGCAGGGGAGAGAGACCGCGCCATCCAACAACGTACCGCGGTGTTCCGGTATTACCAGGTGAAGCGCGGACCGACGAACCATTCCTTGTCGCCGCCCTTGGCCAGCTTCACTTCGCCAGCCAGGCCCCAGTTCTGGTTGAACTTGGCCTGGGCGCCGACGCGGCCGTAGAACTCGCCGTCCGGGTTGATGCCGTGCTTCTTGCTGTAATCCTCGTAGCCGGCCATCACGTAGCCTTCGATGTTCGGGGTGAACGCGCTGCGCACGCCCACTTCGGTCGAATAGCCGTTGAAGTCCAGGCCATGCTTCGGGTCGAACTTCTGGTAAGCCACGCGCGCCACCAGGTCGGTGGTCGGGGCGATACCGTAGTTGTAGCCGACACCCACCTTCCACTGGTCCACGTCATTGCTGCCGTGCTTGGTTTCCTGCGCGTTGTAATCGCCAAAGACATGGAAGTTCGGCGCCACGGCGACCGAGCCCTTCACCGCCCAACCATCCGCGTCGCCACCCTTGGCGTCGGTGTTCACGTAGCCGCCTTCGACGTAGTTGTACGACAGGCCATCGGTTGCCGAAGCAGCGAACGGCAGGGCAGCAAGCAGACCCAGGGCAAGCAAAGAAGTCTTCATATCGGGACACACCTTTAATTATTTTGGTTTCGTCGACCGCCCCTCCGGGGAGGGGAGAGAAGGGCGGTCGACAGGTGTTAATTATTCATTTGTCGTCCCAATCGCTCCTGAATATTGAACTGACCGGTATGTGAATGAAGTGTGGGTTCAGGGAACTACCGCGCTGATGCTGGCTGCATCGTTGACGCACGCCGAACTGCCTTCCCCGTCCGTTGCACGCACCGCGCGGCCGGCGAAGAAAGCTTCCTGCTGACCGCCGGGGCGGCGTAACCCGGGCATGCCCAACCTGAGCGCGGCATAGTTCGCGAATCTGCCCAGCGCGGCCGTGACAAACAAGGCGATGGCCCGTCCGTGCCTGTCGGCTGGCCTCAAGGGGTTCACCGGTATCCACTCGCCAGGCACGGTCCAAATGGCGCCCGGCTCGCCGCCCAGCCTCACGACAACGGTGTGGTAGCGCCCTTCGACGGCACCGTAGACCCGCGCCGGACACGAATGACCGCAGTGCCATTGCGCACCCGTATCGGCCGCTCCGTCCATGCCGATGCGCATCGAGAGTCGACTGAGACGACGCGGTGCGGTTGCATCGCGCGCCTCGCGAAGAAAGCGCGCGTGCTCGGCGGCGCTGTCCGCTGAATCGCCTTGTGTGCTCAATGCGTACGCCTGCTGAGCGGTCGCATAGCCACGGATTGCCACAATCGGCAGAATCGCCGCCTGGTCTGCGATCTCGATATGCGCATCCGCATTCAGCACGTCGACACCTACGGGAGGTTTACCCACCTTGCCGCATGCCGCTAGTAGCCCAAGCATCAGGCACACAGCGGCGAGAGCAGGCCTCCCATTACGTACGCAGGAAAACTACCGATTGAGGATATGCAGTGGCATGGCGGGACTGTCCGAAGGTGACAAGTCCCCAAGGCTGGAACAGGTATGTGTGGCCAATACGGATTGCGTGTGAAGCAGCGCTACCAACGCCTTGGCCGTTGCGGCTGATTGCTGCACTTCAGGCACCCACACGGCTTCGTTCGGCCCTGAACGTAAAAAGCCACCGCCGAGGACATCCTGGTCCTCGGCGATGGCGCCCCTACCCGTGTTGCAGGTGCGGTTGCCTCAGCGCTCGGGCGCCGGCTGGGTCTGTGCGGCCGGCGCCTGTGCGGCCGGCTCCGCCTGGCGTGCATTCAACTGCTGCTGCACGTTGTCGCGCATTTCGGCGAAAGCGCGGCCGGCCGGCGAATCGGCCAGGCCGGCCAGCGCGTTGCGCATGCCGTCGGCGTTGCCTTCGCGCGCGGCATTGAACAGCGAAGAGAGCACGCTGTTGCCTTCCTTCTCTGCCTGCGGCGCCTTGGTCTGCTCACGTGACTGGTCCAGCGCGGCATGGGTCTTGGGTCCCACCACGCCATCGGCGCTCAGGCCCTTGTCGCGCTGGAACGCCTTGACCGCTTCTTCGGTGTGCGCGCCGAACTTGCTGTCCACGTCCAGCGGCTTGCCGTTGCGGTCGGTGTAGCCAAGCTTGTTGAGCGATTCCTGCAGGGCATGCACGTTGCTGCCGCGGCTGTCTTCGCGCAGGGTCGGGTGCGACGGCGAGGTCGGCTCGGCCTTGCCCGGTGCAGCGTTCGCTGCAGGGGCGCGCTCGCCGGCATTGGCGCGCGAGGCACCGTCCTTGATCAGGTCGCGGCCGGCGGACAGCGGATCGGTGGCGAACAGCTCCACGCCGCGCGCGTGCTTGCGGTCCAGGTAGCCCTGCAGCGGGATCATCTCCACGCCTTCGCCACTGCGTGACTGGCTCACCTTCAGTTGCCCGTCGGTGGGATCGCGCACCACCATGGTGATGTGATCGATGCCGTTGAAACGGCCCCGGTCCCAGCCCTTGGCGCCGTTGTCTTCGCCGATGATCATGCCTTCGCGCAGCGAGTTGGCAGTGATCTCCTAGCCGCTCATCAGGTTGCCCGAACGCTCGGAGGCCTTCTGGATGATGCCGGCGGCGTGGTCGAAGCCCGGGCTGAACTGGTCGGCCTTGGTGAACACATCGCGACCGGCCTTTTCGTTGATCTCGGCCATGCTCTGGTTGGCCAGGCGCACCACCCAGCCGGAGCAGTCCACTGCACCGGACTCGGGCTTCTTGTCGCCGAAGCCGTACTTGACGTGGTCGAATTCCTTGGTCAACTCGTAGGCGCGGTTGAGCGAGATGCCTTCCCCGCCGGCCGCCGGTGCCGCCGGTGCGGTCGGCTGCGCGGGCGCGGTGGCCTCGGCCGCCTTGACCGGTGCAGCGGTGGCCGCAACAGCGGCGGTGCCTGCCACGGCGGCGGCACCTGAAGCCACAGCTGCCGCCGCCGGTGCCTGCGCCTGCGCGGCCTGCGCGTGTTCGGGCGCCTGCGAACGCAGCGCCTGCAGGGTGTCACGACCGGCCACGCCGTCCACGGTCAGGCCGTGGTCGCGCTGGAAGTTCTCCACCGCATGGCGGGTGTTGTCGCCGTAGGAACCGTCGGTGCCCAGCGCCTTGCCGTTGCGGTCGGTGTAACCCAGCGCGTTGAGCTGCTGCTGCAGCTGCTCGACCGGTGCACCGCGTTCGTTGGGCGAGAGCACGCCGTCGGCCATCGGATCACGTGCGGCGCGCGACGGCGCTGCGGCGCTGTGACTGAGCGTGCCACTCGGCAAGCCGCGCTTGGCTTCGTCGGCGTAGCCCTGGTAGCGATCCATGTGGTCGCCCATCTTGGCATAGGCGCTCTGCAGCGAGATGCTGCCATCGCCGTACAGCGCCGGGTTGCCGGAGATCACCTTGCTGCTCAGCACGCTGTCCACGCGCGCATTGGGGTGGTCGCGCAGGTTGGACAGGAAGCTGACCGCATCGGTCGAGCCCAGGTTGTGCATGGCGTAGACATTGGCGTCCACATCCTTGCCACCGTACTGCGAGGCGCGGTCGATGTTTTCGCGGGTGAACTCGGCCAGCATGCCGGCCTGCAGCTTGGTGTTCTCGCGCAGCTTGGGCGAGTTGGTCTGCTCCTTGGTCATGTCGGCGGCATTGGCCACGCCATACTTTTCACCGTACTTGACCACCATGTCGTGCCAGGTGCCATTGAGGAACTGGCCGTAGCCGTGCGCCGAGGAGATGGCCTTGGTGCCGTCGTACTGCGTGACCGTGTTGAGTTCCGGCTTGGAGGTGGAGATCGGCCGCGCGTTCGGATTGAAGCCCGACTCGAAGCCGGCGATCTTCACCATCACGTCCACGTCGATCCCGGCCGTCTTGGCCGCCGCTTCCAGTTCCTGCCGGTGCGCTGCCCAGCGTTCGTCCCGATTTGACATAGCAAGTTTCCTTTTAGTGATTCAGCTGAACATCAAAATGAGGCGTTACCGCGCCCCGGGGTAGACCTGCTGCTTGGGGTCGAAGGCAATCACCGACGTTGCCGCCGCTGCACCATCACCCTGGCGGGTCGCCTTGATGGGATAGAAACCATCGACCGGCGTGCCGGTCGGGTCGATCTGGATCTTTACCACTTCGCTCGGCGAGTCTTCGGTGCTCTGCGCGATGCGCGAGACATCGCGGAACGTGCCGTTGATCGGCACCAGCAACGTGTACTGGGTGACACTCACGCCCTGCCAGGTACCGCCGGCCGTGCCCAGCCAGCCATGCCGATCCGGGCCGACCTGGACCAGCTGCGCGTCGCGGCAGCCACAGTCGCCGGCCTGCCCCTGGTCGATGGCCGCGGTGGCGGCCAGCGGCGTCCACTTGCCATCGGCGGTGACAGTGGCGGCGAACGCGCCGCGCAGCCCCGGGTCCACCAGCGAGTAGGTGTCCGCGTTGGGATCGCTGTAGGTCTGGAAGTACACCTGGGTACCGGAGGCGGCGGCCACGACCTTGGGCGTGTCCGGCTTCATGCAGTAGTCCAGCGTGTCGTTGGCGCCTTCGAAGCTGTGCGACCAGCAGCCGGTGGTGGCGTTGAAGGCCTTTTCGCCGTACGCCTTGCGCAGCATGCCATCGACCACGGCCTGCAGCTGCTCGGCGCTGAGCGCCACCGGCGCGGCGGCAGTGGGCGCGGCAGCGGCAGTGGTGGTGGCCGGCGACGTTGCAGCGGACTCTGCGGGCGTTGCAGACGGCTCGCCTGCGGGCGGCTGCGCCTTGCAGGCGGTCAGGCCGGCGACCAGGCACACGCCCAGCCAGAGGGCATGGCGGGCGGGAAGGGCGCGGATGGAGCGCGCAACGGAAATCACAGCCGGCTGTTCAGGGGCGGTAGGCATGGTGTCGTCTCAGGGAAAATCGGCCGCGGCCGATGAGGAAAAGAAGCGCCCGGCGTCGTGCTCCCAAGCCGCTGCCGGTCCACGCACGACGCGCGCGCTGGACGACGGGAACGACAAAGCGGCGCCGTCATGGCTGACGTGCGCGGGGCGGTACTGGCCGGTCATGGCCAGACAATTGAAGGGGGTGAGTGCGGAGTGAAGAAATGTCTTCCGCGGACCGACCCGGGTAGTGTCCGTATGCATCGCGATCTCCATGCGTGCCACGCGACAGCGCAAGCGCTGTCACGTATTGGCCGATCCGGACCACATCCTTGGGTCCGCTACCGGGAGATCGGCCGGTAGGTGTTATGGCTCGAATCGTAACGGTACTCGGTGGCGTTGTCACCCCCCGCCGCCTTCACGCGCAGCGCCGGCAGGTCCGAGCCGTCCACCGGCACCAGCTCCAACGGCGTCGCCGCAGTGGCCGGCACGGTGCCGAGGTAGGTCCACTTGCGCTCCTTGGTGCCTTGCAGTTCGTGCGGGTTGAACACCAGCACGTCGAACGCGGGACCGGCTGCATCGCCGCTGCCTGCCCGGGTCGGCAGTGCCAGCAACACACGCCCGGATGCCGTGGTGAAGGTCTGCGGCTTGCGGGCCGTGTCGATCGCATTGCCCTGCTCGGCCTGGCCGAACTCGCCGATGTACGGCTCGCTGCCCTGCAGCGTCCAGGCGTTGTTGCCATCGGCCACGTAGGTGGCATGGGCGAGGGTCACCTTGGCAGCGGGATCGATGCGGCCACTCTGGCGGTCGGCGCCGTAGCGGGTGGGGGTGAACCAGGCAAAGCCAGTGTAGTAGCGCTTGCCATCGGCCTGGAATTCCAGGCCATGCCAATAATGGATCTTGCTGCCGTTTTCCACCTCGTAACTCAGCGCGCCACCGCCGTCGATATCGCTGATGGCGGTCAACACACTTTCTGCGCTGGGGGCCGGTGCGGTGGTGGGCTGCGCTGCGGGCTGCTCGGCGGCTGCAGCGGGGGCGGGTGCCGCGGCGGGTGCAGAGGGTGTGGGCGTGGCGGCGGCCGGTGCGGACTCAGTGCCTGCGCCGCAGCCTGCAAGGACCAGCGCAGTGGCCACGGAAAGAAGGGAAAGACGAATGCGGCTTGGCATGAACGCACCTTCACGGATGGGAAGCCGGAGTCTAGCGGAGGCGCTTTGAATGCGCTTTGACGTGGCTTCACCTGAGGACGCATCGGAGTGGCTGCCTGACAGACCGCCCCGTCGCGCGGGTTTGATGATATTCCTATCGAGTGAATGTGATCGCAGTCAATTGACGCGTACTTGATTCAAGTAAAGAATTGCCACGCAAGGTCTTCTGCGATGCTGTGATTCCACGCGTGGCAACGCGAGTGAATTTTCGGCATTGCCTACCAAAATTCAATAAGAGGTTCAGGATGAACTTATCCATGGCAAATGGACGTGCCGGTATGCGTGCCCTGTGCTCCCTGGTGTGCACGTTGGTTATCGGTTGCTGCGTCATCGCGCCGGCATCGGCCCAGGAAAGCCGCAAAGAGTGGCGAATCTCCAGTCCTGGCGGGCAGTCCACGGTCTACAGCACGCAGCAGGAGGCGGTCGCCGCTATCAAGGGCCTGCCGGCACCTCCTGGTGTTCCGCCTGAGGCGCGGGATGGCTGGAACGCCGTGGACAAGATCAAGAGCCAGCACATCACGTTCGACGGCAGGACCGACATTACGTATTGGATGGGCAAAGCGCAGCCGTCGGATCCCGAGTGGGGCTACATGCTCGCATATGGGATGCAGAAATACACGACGGAAGCGGAAATGATCGCCGCCTACCATGCAACATGGCAGAAGAACCCGTTTTGTCCAGGCGAGACGCTGACGCCAGCCGGGCCATGGATTCCAGCATTCCCGGGATCTGAGGAGACATTCGAACTCCGTTCGTTCGAAAGACTGGCCGCGGACGGCGAAAACTCTGCAGAGGATCCCTGCGAGTACTACGCGATCGAGATCCAGTTGACGCGCACCCGCAGGCTCGATTGCCCCGTCCGCTACACACAGTGGTCAAACAAGGAAGAAGCCTGCGTCAATGAAGAATTCCTCGCTACCATCACATCCACCTCTGACGTGTGCGAGGGCAATGGCGGTGCAGGAAGCTGCTTCGCGTCTTCACCCGCACAGAACGTCAACGGCGCGTGTGATGGCAACGTCGGCAACCCCTGCAACGTCAAGACCGGCGAGAAGTACGAGATCGCGCCAGACTTCGACCTGGGCTGGATCGCGCTGACGCGCTTCTACCATTCCGGCGTGTCCACCACGCTGGGTGGGTTCGGGCATGGTTGGACACACTCGCTCGGCATCCGGCTGGTAACTGATGGTGCAGACAGCGCGGGCCTCATCGAGGGAACGGGTTACCAGCGGCCGTTCAAGAAGGTCGGCACCGCCTTCGAGGCCACCGACGGCAGCGGCGATCGACTGGTCCAGAATGGTAACTGGACGCTCTACACCGGGCACCAGACCACAACCTTCGACGCGGCCGGTCGCGTCCTCGCCACCCGCAGTCTGGACGGCACCACGCTCACCTATCTGTATGACGACAGGGAACGACTGGTTGCAGTGGGGCACAGTAGTGGCAGGGTGCTGGAGTTCACGTACGCCAGCGATGCCTACGAGGCCCATATCGCGTCGGTGCAGGTGGAGGGAGTGCCCATGGCAACCTACGCCTATACCGCCGCAGGGCAGGTGTCCAATGTCACCTATGCTGATGGCGGTGTGCGCACTTATCACTATGAGGATGGGCGGTTCCCGCACCATCTCACCGGCATCACCGCCGAGGACGGGCAGCGCTACAGTACCTTTACCTATGACGCCCTTGGCAGGGTCATCTCAAGCCAGCATGCGGGTGGTGCTGACGGCGTGACGCTCGATTACAGCAGCAGCGGTGGCGCCCTGGTTACCGATGCATTGGGCCACCAGACCAACTACGCGCTCACCCCCGGTGGGCAAGCGGCACCGCCGCGCAAGGTAACCGCGCTGGCCGATACCCGCGGCGTGGTCGCGCGCACCTACAATGCCGCCGCCGTGGATTTCCGCCAGCGCCTTGCCACGCTGACCGACCGTAACGACGTCCAGACCACCCACGCCTACGCGGACATCACCGACGCGGTGACCGGCCAGCCGGCCAGCCGTCACACGATGACAGAGGCGGTGGGTCTGCCGGAGCAGCGCATCACGCAGACAGTACGCGATCAGGCGACCAACGTGCTGCTGGCCGCTACCGTGGGCAACCGTGAGACGCGCTACGCGTACAACACGCGGCTGCAGCCGGTGAGCATGGTCATCAAGGACCTGGCCGCCGGCGACACACGCACCACCACCTTCACCTACTGCGAGGCGGCAGACGCCGCCCTGGCGGGTGGCGCGTGTCCCATCGAAGGCCTACCGAAGGCCGTCGACGGGCCACGCCAGGACGCCGCCGATGTAACCACCTACACCTACTTTGCGGTGGATGACGCCGCATGCGCGGCTTCGCCCGCAACATGTGCTTACCGCAAGGGAGACCTGCGCAGCATCACCAATGCCCTGGGGCACAGCGTCGAGACGCTGGCCTACGACAGCGCAGGTCGCCCGGTCTCGGTCAAGGACGCCAACGGCGTGGTCACCGACTACACCTATCACCCGCGCGGCTGGCTGGCGACCGCTACCGTGCGTGGTGCGACCGCAGCCGATGACCGCAGCACCCAGATGAGCTACTGGCCCACCGGCTTGGTCCATCAGGTCACCGCACCGGACGGCAGCAGCGTGAGCTATGTCTATGACGCCGCCCAGCGCCTGACCGACATCGCCGACGATGCGGGCAATACCATCCACTACACGCTCGACAACGCGGGTAATCGCCTCAAGGAAGATACCGTGGACGCAGGCGGTACGTTGCGCCGCACGCTCGCCAGTGTGTACAACACACTGGGCCAGTTGATCATGCACAAGGACGCGGGCAACCACGCCACCGGCTTCGTCTACGACGTCAACGGCAATGCGCAATCGATCACCGACGCGCTGCAGCGGGTGACGGCCCGGGAGCACGACCCGCTCAATCGCCTGGCGCGCACCCTGCAGGATGTCGGCGGTATCGAAGCCGAGATCCGTACCCGCTACAACGCGCTGGATCAGGTCACTGAGGTTACCGATCCCAAAGGGCTGCACACTACCTACGCATACAACGGTTTTGGTGACCAGACCACGCTGGTGAGCCCGGATACCGGGACCACCGTCTTTACCGTGGACGCTGCCGGTAACCGCAAGACGCGCACGGACGCGCGTGGCGTGACTGCCACCTATCACTACGATGCGCTCAATCGTCTCACTGGCATTGCCTATCCGGACCCCAACCTGGACGTCGGCTACAGCTACGACATCGCGCCGAGTGTCTGTGCAGCCGACGAGCGCTTTGCAAACGGGCGCATCGGCACCGTCCTCCACGCGGGCGGTAGCACCGCCTACTGCCATGACCGCTTTGGCCAGGTCACCCGCAAGGTGCAGACCGTCAACGGTGTGACCACGACGCTGCGCTATGCGTACACCAAGGCGGGGCGACTGGCGTCGCTGACATACCCGGATGGCAGCGTCGCAGACTACGTGCGTGACAGCCAAGGCCGCATCAGCCAGATCGGCCTGATCCGCCCCGGCCAAGCGCGTCAGCTTGTTGTGAGCCAGGTGACGCACGCTGCGTTCGGCCCCGCCACGGGCTGGACCTATGGGAATGGCCGCCAACTGCAGCGCCCACTCGACCTCGACTATCGACCGCAGGCCGTACATGACCCGGCGTCAGGCGGACTTTCGCTGAGCTACGGCTACGACCCGGTCGGTGCGATCACCGAACTGAGGAACGGCGCAGGCACCAGTGTCCTGGCCAAGTACGGCTACGACACACTGGGTCGACTGACCCAGACCAGGGACGCCGCCACCGACGTGGCGATCGAGACGTATGCCTACGACGCCACCGGCAATCGCACC
>NZ_DAMAGC010000129.1:0-10306 GCF_031995405.1 Stenotrophomonas sp.
CGCTGCCCGCTCCCACCCCGTTGCGTGCGGCACTGTTGATGCTGGGCAGCACGCTGGCGTTCGGCCTGATGGCGGTGGCGATCCGCTACGCCACCGCCCACGTGCCCACCCAGGAAGTGGCGTTCTTCCGCAACGCGTTCGGCCTGCTGGTGCTGCTGCCACTGCTGCTGCGCCCCGGCCGCGGGTCGCTGCGAACGCGGCAGCTGCCGCGCTACCTGCTGCGCAGTGCGATCGGCCTGGCCTCGATGCTGTGCGCGTTCTGGGCGATCGGCCATCTGCCGATGTCGCAGGCGATCTCACTGTCCTATTCCACCCCGCTGTTCGTCACCATCGCGGCCGTTCTGTGGCTGGGCGAGACCGTGCGCGCGCGCCGCTGGGCCGCGGTCATCATCGGCTTCATCGGCGTGCTGATCATCGTGCGGCCCGGCTCGACCAGCTTTACCCCCGGCACCCTGGTGGCGGTGCTGGCCGCCGTGCTGAGTTCGCTGGTGGCCATCCAGATCAAGCAGCTCACCCGCGTGGACAGCGCCGATGCGGTGGTGCTCTACACCTATCTGTTCTGGGTGCCGCTGTCGCTGCTGCCGGCGGTGTTCGTGTGGGTGTGGCCGACCGGTATGGCGTGGCTGTGGCTGGCCGCGACCGGGCTGTTCGGCACCGTCGGCCAGCTGCTGTGGACACGGGCGCTGCGCCTTGGGGAAGTATCGGCACTGACCCCGATCAGCTTCATGCAGCTGCCATTGGTGGCCGTGCTGGGCTGGCTGCTGTTTGGCGAAACCCTGGACCGCTGGACGGTGATCGGCGCCGCCATCATCCTCGGCGCCAACGCCTACATCGCCCATCGCGAAGCGGTGCTATCGCGGCGCGCAGCCTCGCAGGCCGCCAGCGCCGGGGCCAAGCCCGGCGAGTAAGTCAGGCCGTGGCCGCCGCCCAGCTGCGCGCGGCGCTGTCGACCACGTTGCCGGGCGCGAACTGTTCGTCCATGTAGCGCAGCGCCTGGCGACGCTGGGTAGGCGGTCGCGAGGCGGCGCCCGGCTCCAGCAGCAGGTCGTGGAATTCCTGCACGTCCTGCAGGATCCGCCAGTGCCGGTAATAGGCGATGCGCGCCGCATCCACGGCCACATCGCCGTAGCCTTCACGGAAGCACGGCGGGTCCTCGCGCCCCCAACGCCCGCCCACCGCAGCACCGACCAGCATCAGGTCGCGCTCGCGCGGGGCCAGCATCATCTCGTCCCAATCGATCAGGCACAGGCCACCATCGGCGCGCAGCAGCAGGTTGCCGGCGTGCAGGTCGCCGTGGCAGAGCACCCGCCGGATCGGATGCCGGACCAGCCGTTCGCGCAGGTCCACGCAGCGCTGCCAGACCTCGGCGATACGCGGCCGATGCTGGCGCCAGGCACGCAGGTATTGCGCAGACAGGTCATCGGACAGCGGCCAGCGCGCATCACCCCGGCGCAACCAGGCCCCCACGCGTTCCACTGCGGTGTCATCGTCGAAGCCAGGTTGCGCCAGTCCGGCGGCAAGGGTCTCCGGCAAACGCGCCTCGTGCACCTGGCGCAGCACCTCGCCCAGCCGACGCCATTGCTGCTGGGACAACGCCGCTTCGAATCCGGACTGGCCCTCGACATAGGCGAACAGAGTCCACTGCAGGCCCTCCGCGCGCACCGCCGGTGCACCGTCCAGCGCCGGCTGCGGCGCGGCCACCTCGGCCAGCCCCAGCGAAACGCGCAGGTACTGCAGGACCTGCCACACCGCTTCATCCACCGCATAGCGGCGACACTTCAACCACCAGCGTGTGCCGTCATGCGCGCCAATCTGATAGACCGTGGCACCGGCATCGGCACCGGCCGGACGCTGTACCACCGAGGTGGCGCGCACGCCCCACGCCTGTGCCAGCACGGCAGCGATGTGCGAAGAAGACAATTCCTGAGGATGCAGCATCAAATCGCCGTGATGCACGAACATGTGTCCACTATCGCAGAATCGAGGCGAACTGGCAGCGTATTGCGTCACGCTGTGACGTGATCGGCACGTTTCGCCACATGAATTCGGACGATTCCTATATCAACGATGCCGTCAGCGCCTGCAGCTCGCGTTGCTGCAGCGTGCGCGCCTCTTCCCGCTGGAACTGGGTCGCAAACAGTGGCACCGCGAACGCGTAACGCAGGCCATCGTCGTCGCGGCGGATGACGAAGGCCAGCTGCAACCGCGCCAGCGCTCGCCGCAGCGACTCCGGATCGACGACCACGCCGGCCGCATCGAAGTCGGCCAGCAGATCCTCCAGGGTCGCGCCGCCCCCACCGCTGCCGTCCAGCTGCTCGGCCGCGAGCCGGTACACCACGATGCGGTCGATCCGATTGGCCACCGGATCGGGGGTCAGGCGCGCCCATCCGGCCAGCGCATCGAACACCGGCTCGGCCACCAGCGCGGCGTGCAGCTGCGCCGCATCGATCACCCGCTCGCCGCGTCCCAGTTGCGCCAGCAGCTGCTGGCACACGATCGCCACCAGGTTGGCGCGCCGACCACACGCGGCCACCAAACGACGCGGCAGTTCCGGCGTGGCGTAGTGCACGCCCAACCTGGCCATCGGTTCGCTCGCCAGCGCCTGGCAGGCCTCGTCCTCCAGGCCAGCGACGTGGATCACTTCGCCGAAGTTGCGCAGTGGCGAAGCGAAATCCAGCGTCACCGCTTCATACAGATCCCAGAAGCCGGCCAGCATGAAGTGGCAGCGCCCTTCCTCGCTGATGGCCCGTAACGCACCCAGCTGCGGATAGCCCGCGCTGGCCTCGGCGCGCAGGAACAGGTCGGTTTCATCGATCAACAGCAGCACCCGTCGGCCCTCGGCCTGCGCGGACAAGGCGGCGACCAGCGCATCGATGCCGGCGTCCTCGGGCAGGCCCAGCTCCACTGCCAGGCGTACGCTCAGGCGGTGATCGCGCAGCGACAGGTAACGACAGTGCACGCGCGGATGGCCGGCGAAGCGCCGCTCGATCGCCTTCATCAGGCTCGTCTTGCCCAGCTGCCGCCCACCCACCAACAGGTAGTTGCCCGGCTCGCGATTGAGCACCCGTGCCAGCAGCGCGGCGCGGCCGAAGAATGCAGACGGCCGGGTAATGCCGCCATGGGTCTGGTAGGGGGAAATGCGGGTGACCTTCAACTGGCGCGTCAGCAGCGCCTGCAACTGCCCCAACGCGCCGGGCTGCAGCAGCCAGCGCGTCTGCGCGGCCAGATCCAGGCAGACGCACAGGTTGGCCGGGTCATCGGCATGGGCGACCAGCGCCGGCTCGGCCAGCGCCGACGGGCTGACCACCATCACCACATCCTGTCCATTGGGCATGGCGCGCAGTTGCTGCACGATCGCCTGCCCGCCCATGCCGCGCTCCGGCAGATACACCCACAGCCGTTCCAGCGCCAACGGCAGGGCGTCGGGCAAGGTCCATTCGCGCACGCTGCCGGGCAAGGTCCATCCCTGCGCTGGCGCATCGGCGGCGCCGATCCGCGCGGCCAGTAGTGCCGCCTGCGCCCCGGCCGATACCCGCGACTGGCGCAGTGCCTCGCGCCAGCGCACGCTGGCCACGCCGGCATCGGCCAGCACGCGCCCGCGCAGGCGCAGCCAACCCAGTTGCCGGTCCAGCGCAGGCAGTGCCGGCAGCGGCTGGTCGAACAGGCGCCGCGGTTCGCGCAGGACCTCGGCCACCGCCGGCCGCACGCGATACCAGACCAGGCCCAGCACGATGAACGCCAGCACCGCGATGCCAAGCAGCAGGCCCAGCCATTCGATGATGGTCCATGGCGTGCGCGCCTGGCAGTCCGGCGCCTGCCAACGCGACGGCGGCGCCGGGTTGCCGGGCTGGCAGCGCCAGCGCCCCGTGGACGGCTCGAGGGTGAAGTCCAGCGCCGTGCCGGCCAGCCCGGCACTGGACGGGAACCGATCGGTGAAGCGCACGCGCACCACATACGGCGCAGGCACCTCGGCCACCACCACTGCCTCGGCCGGGTCGTGCACGCCGGGCACGGCGACCGCGTCAGGCCACTTCCCTTCCCGCTCCCAGTAGCCTTGGGCTTCCTCGCGCAGGTACATCATGTCGTAGCGAGCGCCCTGCATCAGCATCATGCTTTCGCCATCGTGCGCGATCGTCCACGCCACCCATGGGTTCAACATCGGGGCGACGAACAGACTGCCGACGAACCAGGCCGCTGCCGCGATCAGCACCAGCCGCCAGGTTCGCCACCCCGGCAAGCGGCCGAGCCGGCTCACGCGGGCAATCCGGCAAGGCTGTCGATCACCTGTCGCGCCGTGCGCCGGATCGCCTCGCAGCGCCATTCCAGCCAGGCGCCATCGGCATGCGGGCGCGCGGTGAGCAGGTTGTGCCAGTACAACTGCCGCAGCACCGGATCGACCAGGTACGGTCGCGCGGGGGCAAGGCGCGGGCGATCCAGCCATGCGTCGATGGCGGTGCGCGCCGCCGGCTCACGCAGCAGCGGCAACAACGCTTCCCACAGCCGCGGATGGGTGGACAGCGTGGCGATCACCGCCTCGTCGTCGAGCGTGGCATCGGCTGACGGCGTGGCCAGCAGGGTCAGCGCCGCCTGCGCCAGCAACGGATGGCCGCCGGACAGATGCAGCGCGCGGGCAAGCAGGTAATCGGGCACGTTGGCCGCGTTGCGCTGCAGGTCCTCGACGCTCAACTCCGGCCACTGTTCGCTGGCGGCGATGTTGAGCAGCGACAGATCACCGCCCTGGTACTTCAGGTCGGCCAGCGCCGCGCCACCACAGATCAGCAGATGCAGCTTGCCGCTGTACATCTCGCTGAGGCTGCGCAGGATGCCGGCCAGCACATCGCGCGGTCCGGGCGCGCCCTGCTCGAAGCGGCTGACCAGGCAGAACAGCGCACCGGGCTGCTGCAGTCGGCGCGCCAGTGCTGCTTCGAAGGCGGTGTCGGAGGCGGCATCGTCCAGTCCGCACTGTGCGGCAAGCAGCGCGAAGTAGTCCTGGTCGCCCTCGCCTGCGCGGAACGGTGGCTGGAGGTGCAGCACGCGGTCGCCACCGTAGCGATGTGCCGCTTCTGCCAGGATGGCTTCGCGCTCGGGCGGCTGGCCCCAGTGGGCCTGGGTCAACAACAGGCTGACCGGGTACGGACGCAGCGCCTGCAGGCGGTCGAACAGACGCACCACCGTGGCCGGGATCGGCGTGGTCGTGGTCGGCACGGATGCGACCGGTTCCACCGGAAACTCCGGCTCGAAACCGGCCGAGCACAGCAGTGCGTTGCTCTCCGTTTCGGTCAGTCGCAGGTAGTTGGCACACGCCAGCACGCGGTCGCGATGACGACGGCTGGGCAGCGACGCGCCCGAGCGCCAGTTGTTGACCGCCTCGCGGCTGATGCCGATCTCGGCGGCCACCCCACCTGCACTGGCCCGGATGCGACGCATGTGGCGCGACAGCAGTTCGGCGAACTCCGGGACAGGCATGGGGAAGGACCAGAACGGGCGGGAATCGGCCACCCTACCGTGGCCGTTTCGGCTGTCAACCATGCGCGTGTCCTGCCTGGAAACCGCTGTCGTCAGGCCGCCGACGCACTGGCCGGCTGGCGCACCACGAACAGCTTGCGGGTCAGCAGCAGGAACACCACGAAGACCAGCACGCCGAGCAGGACCACACCCACCGACAGCCGCCCCAGCACCGCCCCCAGGCTCTTCTGGCCCTGCAACCGATCCATGCGTTCGAAGCGCGACGGATCGGCGCGGGCATAGGCCACCTCGACCTGCGCGCCCTCCTGCAGATACGGTGCGGCATTGTCTTCGGACGTACTGAATTCACCGTTCCGGGCCACACCGTCGACGACGAACTGGTAGCGGAACTGATAGGTGTGGCTCACACGGCCCTTGCGCCGGCTCTCCTCGATATGGTCCAGCTGCACCGGCACCTGCACGCTGACCGCGTCCTTGAGGATCGCCTCGGCCTGGCGGTGGCCGCTGAGCGCCGAGCCGGAAAACACCATGGCCAGGATGACGTAGCCAAGGATGCACAGCCAGCGCGCGGCCCGGGTAAGGCGTGCATGCGAAGTGGCGGAAACAGGAATGCTGATCATGGTGGTCCCCCGGTAGTGATCGCTGTCGCCAGCAGCGGATGTGCGCTGGCACCGGGGAAGTGTGGGGATGTGCGGCGCAGGCGTGAACCGCCAGCACGTCAAGTTGCGGTGTTCCGCGCTTGACGATGCGTCAAGCAGGGACGGTCAGAAGAATTCGTCCAGCAGCCGGTAGAACGCCAGCCGCTGTGGGTCCGGTGCGATGCCATAGTGCGCGAAGAACGGCTGCACCCAGGCCTCGCCCAGGTCGTCGGCGATGCTGCGCGCGGCCAACGCCAGATCCTGGTAACGGTCGGCCACGCCCGCGCGGCCGCAATCGATGAAGCCGCTGAAACGGCCGTCCTCGGCGATCAGGTTGGGCAGGCACGCATCGCCGTGGGTGACCACCAGATCCGCCTGCGGCTGCGCCGGCACCGTCGCCAGCAGTTCCACAAACACCTGGTCTGCCGATTGGCCCTGCCGCTCGTCATCGAAATCCTCGGCATCCACCTGCCCTGCCGCCAGTCTCGCCTTCGCTGCGGCCAGGCGCCGGGACACGCGGTGGTCGAACGGGCAACCCGACACCGGAAGGGCGTGCAACCGCTTCAACGCATCGGCCATGAGCACCACCACCTGCGCCGGCGCCAGCGCGGACGACGCGGCCAGGTCGGCACCGGGCAGCGCGGTCATCAACAGCCAACGGCGACCGTTTTCCTCGACGGCATCGAGCACCTCCGGGACCGGCACGCCCTGCGCATGCAGCCAGTGCAGGCGTGCGATCTCATCATGGAGTTCGCTGACCGCATCGATCTGCTCGGTCTTCAGGAACCGCTCCGGGCCGTCGCGGCCGCGCACCCGGAACACGTCCGCGCGCGACATGCCGATGGCACATGCTTCGATACGGGCATCGGCCAGACGGCTGCGCCACGCTGTGGGCAGCATGAGGCCGTCGTCATCGAGCGGCGTAAGAGGCGCAGTCTGCATGCACGCATCCTGCCGTCGCCGGGCGAAAATGCAAGCCCCTGCACCCTGTGGCTTCCTGCACGTGCCTGGACTACGCTCGACCTACCGCTACCACCGGACCGCCCTTGGGGAACACCGTCCACTTCCGGCTCGCCCGCGCCGACGACCTGCCCTCGCTGATCGGCATCGACAGCGTGGCCGCGGACGATCCTCGCCGCGCCGGACTGCTTCAGCAGTGGGTGGCGGCACGCCACTGCCACCTGCTGCTGCTCGACGCGCGTGTTGCCGCCTACGGCGTGCTCCACCATCACTTCTTCGACAGCGGCTTCATCGAGATGCTGATGGTCGGCAAGGAGTTTCGTCGCCGGGGCCTGGGTAAAGCGCTGCTGCAGCATCTGGTGTCACGCTGCGAGCGACCACGCCTGTTCACCTCCACCAACGCGTCAAACGCGCCGATGCACGCCTTGCTGGCGCGCAATGGCTTCATTGCCAGCGGGCAGATCGACAACCTGGATCCGGGCGATCCGGAGAAGGTGTTGTTCCGGGATCTCGCAGGTGCCGCTCAGCCTGCGGTGTGAATGCCCAGCCCGGCCTCGCCCTCGGCCAGCGCCTCGCGCAGTGTGAGCGCGGGAATCACGTAGTCGCCGCCGTTCTGCCGGCGGTAGGCGATGACCGGATCGCTGGCCAATCCATCCAGGCGCTTGCCCAGCTGTTCCAGCAGGCCGGGATATGCAGCCTGATCAACCCGGCTGGTTCGGTAGATGACGTGCGCGGGCAGCACCTCGAAGCCGGGATAGAACAGGATGCCGTGCTGGATCGGAAACAGCACGTCCTCGATCGGCCCGTTGATGCCACGCGGACCGTAGTGCGATTCCCAGCCACCGGTCGTCACCACCAGCATCGCGCGCTTGCCGGACATCGCGCCCTCGCCATAGCGGTCGCCCCAGTGTGTGTCGGAATGCTCACCGACACCGTAGGCGAAGCCGTACGCATATACGCGGTCGACCCACCCTTTAAGGATCGCCGGCATCGAGAACCACCACAAGGGAAACTGCAGGATGACCGCGTCGGCCCAGCGCAGCTTGCACTGCTCGGCGGCGATATCCGCGCTCTGGGCACCGGTGGCGAAAGCCTGTCGCGAGTCCAGCGACGCGTGGAACGGCGCCGATGCGTCGCGGCCCACATGGTCGTCCGCATCGACCTGCGCTTTCCAGCGCATCGCGTAAAGATCGGACACCTGCACGACATGGCCGGCCTGTTCAAGATGTTGGACGGTGAAATCCTTGAGGGAACCGTTGAGCGAGGTGGCTTCAGGGTGGGCATAGACAAGCAGGACGTTCATGGGCGATCCATGGAGGGAGTGCCGCCACGGTAGGCGCGCCGTCGGTATAGTAGAAATGAATTCCTGTAATCCCAGGCATTGTCATGGACAATTCACTGCGTCGCATCGACCTCAACCTGCTGGTCACGCTGCAGGCGCTGCTCGAAGAGCTCAACGTCACGCGCGCCGCCGAACGCCTGCACCTGGCCCAGCCCACGGTCAGCGTGCAACTCTCGCGGCTACGGCAGCTGTTCGATGATCCCCTGCTGTTGCCAGGCCCACGCGGCATGCGCGCCACCGCCCGCGCCGAGGCGTTGCGCGAGCCTTTGGCCGAAGCGTTGAGCGCGCTTCAACGCGCAGTGGCGCCAACGCAGGCCTTCGACCCGGCACTGGCCGACCTCACCTGGCGGATCATGGCCTCCGACTTCGGCGCAACCACCGTCGTGCTACCGGCGCTGCCCGGCCTGCGGCAGGCCGCGCCCCGCACCCGGGTGGCGGTGCTAGGCCTGGTGCCGGGCCAGATGGTGCAGCAGAGCGAGCGCGGTGCAATCGACCTGGCCATCCACATCACCGCCGAGGCACCGCCGAGCCTGCATCACCGGCCGCTGTTCCAGGAGCGCTATGTACTGGCCGGAAGGCGCGACCATCCGCGCCTCAAACGTCGGCCAACGCTAAGGCAGTTCTGCGCACTGGACCATGTGATCGTCTCACCCGACGGCGGCGGCTTCCATGGCAATACGGATAGCGCGCTGGCGCATGCGGGCGCCCGCCGCAACGTGGTGTTGTCGGTGCCGCACTTCCTGTTTCTGCGCAATGTGCTGCTGCGCACCGACCTGGTTGCGATGATGCCCTCGCGTCTGGTCGAGCAGGACCCCGCGCTGAAGGCGGTACCGGCCCCGATCGATGTGCCGGGCTTCGAAATGGTGATGCTCTGGCATGAGCGCGTGCACCGCGATCCGGCACATCGATGGCTGCGCGACCGGATCCTGGCCAGCCTGGGATGACGGGCCCGGCGGATGGGCGCAGCCGAACAGCGCCTGGATGCGCCGCGCACAAGGTGATATTGCGACGCGTCATGTAAACGATTACATCCCCTGCTAGCGTTGGCTTCACCTCATGTCGAGGGTTGCCGAGGAGAGCTTGATGGGGTTGCCTGCCAATCGCTGCACTGTCCCGCGTGCACCAACACATGGTCGCGCGCGCGCCCTGCTCCTCCCGGTCCTGATGCTGGCGGTGACCGCTTCAGCCCAGAACCTGCCGCCACGCAGCCAATGGCAGGCCAGCAGCTCCTCGCAGCAGGTGCCGGCCATGGCGGTGAACCACCTCATCGATGGCGACCCGAAGACCGTCACCGGCGGCGCCTTCAGCCCCGGCCACTGGTTCCAGGTGGACCTGGGCAAACCGGCTTCGGTCAGCGGCGCGCAAATTACCTGGGATGTCTCCAACCCGGAGGGTTACACGCTGCAGACCTCGCTGGACGGCAAGCAGTGGCAGCCCGCCTACAGCATGACCGACGCGCTCGGCGGCATCGAAACGTTGTTCTTCGCCCCGCGCCAGGCACGCTACCTGCGCCTGGCCAGCCCGGACCGCACCTCCGACTGGGGGGTGTCCATCTTCGAGCTGGAGCCTCTGGACAGCACCTCCAGCGCGCGCGTGGCCGCGCTCACCCCGCAGCAGGCCGCCGCGCTGTGGCAGGGCGGCGGGGCGGTCTCGATGCCCATGCTGAAGAGCAACACCCACGCCTTCGATATCACCCTGCCCCGCGCGCAAGCCACCACCGGCCTGGTGGTGGAATGGGCCGGCGCGCATGGCGCGGCGCGGCTGCAGGTGCAGGACACGCAGGGTGCCTGGCGCGAACTGGCCGCCGATGCACAGGCCGGCAGCCGCGAGCAGAGCTGGCTGGCCGGCACCGCGCCGGTGACGGCCAAGGCGTTGCGCCTGAGCGTGGCCGGCGACGCAC
>NZ_DAMAGC010000129.1:10316-11786 GCF_031995405.1 Stenotrophomonas sp.
CGACGCACCGCAGGTGACGCGCCTCCGTCTGCTGGGCCCGAAGGCGGTGATGACGCCGATGAAGCAGTACCAGATCGCCGCCAGCGGCGCGCAACGCGCCCTGTTCCCGGCTTCGCTGCACATGCAGCAGACTTACTGGACCGCGGTGGGCATACACGGCGGCCGGCAGAAATCGATCTTCGACGAGTACGGCAACCTCGAGGCGTTCAAGGGCGCGCCGCTGGTGCAGCCGATCTGGCGCAACGCCGACGGCACCGCCGCCAGCGCAGGCGAACACCCGGTGCAGCACGCGCTGCGCGATGGCTGGAAGCCGATGCCGTCGGCAACGTGGTCGCCACAGCCCGGGCTGGAACTGCGCAGCGAAACGTTTGCGATCGAACGCGACGGCCAGCCGGTCACCTACCTGCGCCACCGCCTGCGCAACACCGGCACCGCGCCGGTGGACGGCACCCTGGCCCTGGTGGTGCGGCCGATGCAGATGAACCCGCCGTGGCAGAACGGCGGTCTTTCGCCGATCCGCGCGATCGCCATCGACGGCCGCAGCGTGCGCGTCAACGGCCGCCGCCTGCTGCAGTCGTTGAGCGCGGTGGACGCGGCCGGGGCGGCGCCATTTGGACCCGATGGCCGCACCGAGATCACCGCAGCGATCGCCAGCGGCACGTTGCCTGCGGCCGAGCAAGCCATTGACCCCAGCGGTCTCGCAGCAGCGGCCCTGGGCTACCGCGTGCACCTGGCACCTGGAGAGAGCCGTTCCGTGGTGGTGGCATTCCCGCTCGGTACTGCGGCGGCCGGTCCCGATGGCGCGTTGCCCGAAGCGCCCGCGCTCGACCTGGCCGATGCCCCGCGCGACGCCGATGCCGCCTTCGACGCACTGGCCACGCGCGCGTCCGACGACTGGCAGGCACGCCTGGGCCAGGTCGGCCTGCGCCTGCCCGATCCCTCGCTGGTGGACATGCTGCGCGCGCAGGCCGCCTACATGCTGATCAACCAGACCGGCCCGGCCATGCAGCCCGGACCGCGCAACTACAACCGCTCCTTCATCCGCGATGGCATGGCCACTTCGGCGGTGCTGCTGCGCATGGGCGAAGCGAAGGTCGCGCGCGACTACCTGGCCTGGTACAGCGAACACGGCGTGCATGCCAACGGGCTGGTCTCGCCGATCCTCAACGACGATGGCAGCGTGAACACCGGCTTCGGGTCGGATATCGAATACGACAGCCAGGGCCAGTACGTCGCGCTGGTGGCCGATGTCGCCCGGCTCGACGGCGGACCTGAATCGGTGCGCGCCTACCTGCCCAAGGTGAAGGCCGCACTGCGGTTCCTGCAGGAACTGCGCGAGCGCACGCTGGTGCCCGGCTACATGGCCAGCCAACCCTCGCCGGAACGCTTCGCCGGCATCCTCGCCCCGTCGATCAGCCATGAGGGCTACCCCTCGCCCACGCACAGCTACTGGGACGACTACTGGGGCTT
>NZ_DAMAGC010000130.1:0-11701 GCF_031995405.1 Stenotrophomonas sp.
GGAAGTAGGTGAACTGGGTGACTTCCATGCCGTTGAGCCAGACTTCCCAGCCCAGGCCCCAGGCACCGAGCGTCGGCGATTCCCAGTTGTCCTCGACAAAGCGCAGGTCGTGCACCAGCGGGTCGATGCCCAGCGCCTTGAGCGAATCCAGGTACAGCTGCTGGATGTTGTCCGGGCTCGGCTTCATCGCCACCTGGTACTGGTAGTAGCGCTGCAGGCGGTTGGGGTTTTCGCCGTAGCGGCCGTCGGTGGGACGGCGCGAAGGCTGCACGTACGCGGCATTCCAGCTTTCCGGGCCGATCGAGCGCAGGAACGTGGCCGGGTGGAAGGTACCGGCACCCACCTCCAGGTCCAGCGGCTGGATCAGCACGCAGCCCTGCTGCGCCCAATACTGGTTGAGGGTCTGGATCAGGCCCTGGAAAGTGATCGGAACGCTCTTGGTGACGGACATGCGGCGGATTCTTGCCTGCAGAAGGGGTGCGCTAGTATAGCGAGCGACCGCGTTGCCGCCTTCCGGGTGGCCCACCCCATTACACCGCGCGCCTGGCGCGCTTCGAGGAATTTGGCGGATGGAACAGCGCCCTCCCGTACATTTCGCCCCCTCCGCCGATCCCGGCACCGGGGTGGCGGTCCCGTTGCCGCCGGGCCGGCTCGGCTTCGAGCAGGTGGTTGCCGCGCTGGTCGCCGATGGCCTGGTCGCCGCTTCGGACCTGGAGCGCATCCGCTTCTCCGCCCAGGGCGCACGCAATGCCAGCGAAGTGCATCCGCTGGTGCTGCTGGCCAACCTGAAGCTGGCCGCCAGCGGCGGCGGCGAACTCGGCCTGGAACGGCTGACCGAATGGCTGGCCGCGCGCACCGGCACCCGCTACCTGCGCATCGACCCGACCCGGGTCGACGTGGCCTCGGTCACCGCCGTGGTCTCCCACGCCTATGCGCGCCGCCACCGCTTCCTGCCGCTGGCCGTGGATGGTGAACGCCTGCTGGTGGCCACCAGCGAGCCGCTGGTGCAGGAATGGCTGCGCGACCTGCAGCACCTGACCCGGCGCCGGATCGAGCTGGCGATGGTCAACCCGCTGGACCTGCACCGCTACACCATGGAGTTCTTCGGGGTCACCCGCTCGGTACGCGGTGCGCGCGGCGACGTGCGCGGCGAGGCCAACGCCACCCTGCCCAGCTTCGAGCAGCTGGTCGAACTGGGCCGCGCCGGCGACGTCAACGCCGATGACCAGCACATCGTGCACATCGTCGACTGGCTGCTGCAGTACGCCTACGAGCAGCGCGCCTCGGACATCCACCTGGAGCCGCGCCGCGACATGGGCCGCATGCGCTTCCGCATCGACGGGGTGCTGCACAAGGTGTTTGAAGTGCCGCCGGCGGTGATGACCGCGGTGGTCAGCCGCATCAAGGTGCTCGGGCGCATGGACCTGGCCGAGCGCCGACGCCCGCAGGACGGCCGCATCAAGACCCGGTCGCCGGGCGGGCGCGAGGTGGAAATGCGTCTGTCGACCATGCCCACCGCGTTCGGCGAGAAGTGCGTGATGCGCATCTTCGACCCGGATGCGGCCTTCAAGAGCATCGACCAGCTCGGTTTCAGCCCGCAGGAAGCGGCCGGCTGGACCGCCCTGGTCGAACGTCCGCATGGCATCGTGCTGGTCACCGGCCCGACCGGCTCGGGCAAGACCACCACCCTGTATTCCACGCTGAAACGGCTCGCCACGCCGGACGTCAACGTCTGCACGGTGGAAGACCCGATCGAGATGATCGCGCCGGAATTCAACCAGATGCAGGTGCAGACCAATATCGACCTGGATTTCGCCAGCGGCGTGCGCACCCTGCTGCGGCAGGACCCGGACATCATCATGATCGGCGAAATCCGTGACCTGGAAACCGCGCAGATGGCGGTGCAGGCCTCGCTCACCGGCCATCTGGTGTTGTCCACCCTGCACACCAACGACGCGCCCTCGGCGATCACCCGCCTGCTCGACCTGGGCGTGCCGCACTACCTGCTGGCCTCCACCCTCAACGGCATCCTGGCCCAGCGCCTGGTCCGCACCCTGTGCCCGAACTGCAAGGTGCCGCGCCCGCTCAGTGCGGCCCAATGGGCGGTGCTGGCTGATGGCGAAGAGGCATTACCTGAGGCGCCCACGCCATATGCACCGGCCGGCTGCATCGACTGCCGGCGCACCGGTTTCCTGGGCCGGGTCGGGCTGTATGAGCTGCTGCCATTGGGTTCGCGGCTGCGCGCCCTGATCCGCGCGGACATGGATCTGGCCGCCTTCAACCGCGCCGCACGTGCTGAAGGGGTGCGAACCCTGCGCCGCGCGGGACTTGAAAAGGTGGCCGCAGGGCTGACTACAATCGAGGAAGTCCTGTCAGTGCTGCCGCCCCCGGATGAATTCCGCCCCGTTCCTGATTCTTGAAACCGGCCAACCCGTCGCCTCGCTGCGTCGCTACGGGCGGTTTCCGCATTGGATCCGGGTCGCCGCCGGCCTGGATGCCGACGAAACGGTCGTGGTCGATGTCGAACACGGCGGCGCCCTGCCCGACCACCGCCACTTCGCCGGGGTGATCGTCACCGGCTCGGCGGCCTACGTCACCGACCGCGCCGACTGGAGCGAACGCAGCGCGCAATGGCTGCGCGGGGCGGTCCATGACGACCGCCCGGTGTTCGGCATCTGCTACGGCCACCAGCTGCTGGCGCATGCGCTCGGCGGTGAGGTCGCCTACAACCCGGCCGGCCGCGAGTCCGGCACCATCGAACTGGCGCTGGACCCGTCGGCCAGCAGCGACCCGTTGTTCGCCGGCCTGCCCGAACGCTTCCCGGCCCACGCCACCCACCTGCAGACGGTGCTGCGCGCGCCCGACGGCGCGGCGATCCTGGCGCGTTCGGCGCAGGACAACTGCCATGCCTTCCGCTTCGGCCGCCAGGCCTGGGGCGTGCAGTTCCACCCCGAGTTCGCCACCCACCACATGCGCGGCTACGTCCGCGCCCGTGCCGAGTGCATCCGCAGCCATGGCGGCTGCGCGCGCAGCGTCGCCCGCGGGGTGAGCGCCGCGCCGCTGGCACGCCAGCTGCTGCGCCGGTTCGTGCGCCAGGCCCGCAACGCCTGAGCGCCCTGCGGGCCGGCGCGATGCAGTGTCCCGGCGAACGTGTCCGGCCTTCAGGTGACGCGCACGGAAAACAGGGATAATCGATCGGATTCGGGGCGCGCATGCCCCTCCCCTGTTCCGGAATGGTATGAGCGAGATTCGCAAGCTGCCCGCCTCGGCGGGCGCCCAATGGCTGCTGGACGCTTTCTCCCTGTATGGCCGCGCACCGCTGCAACTGGCGGTGCTGGGCGTGATCGGCATGATCGTCAGCTCGCTGATCCTGGTGCTGGCACAACTGTTGCCCGGCTGGCTGGGGCTGCTGGTGCAGCTGTTGTCGCTGGCGGTCGGCCCGCTGGTGTTCGGCGGCATGCTGTGGGCGGTCAGCGAGATCGACCAGGGCCACCGGGCGCTGCCTACCCATCTGCTGCAGCCGATCCGCGACCGCCGCGTCACCCACCTGCTGGTGCCGCTGGCCATCCAGCTGATCGCGGTGATCGCGCTGGGCACCCTGCTGTTCGCCCTGATCGGCAGCGATGGCCTGACCGCCTCCAGCGACATGCTGCAGAAGATGCAGCAGTTGCAGCAGTCCGGCACCCAGCCCAGCAACGAGCAGATCCTGGCGCTAATGGCCGATGCGCCGGTCAAGCGCATCCTGCTGTGGATCCTGATCACCTTCGCTACCTTCGTCGCGTTGAGCATGGCCATGTTCACCCAGCCGGCGCTGGTGGTGTTCGACCGCCAGAGCGGCATGCATGCGCTGCGCATGAGCCTGCAGGGCTGCCTGGAAAACTTCGGCGCGATGGCGGTGTTCATGGTGCTCGGCCTGATCGCCGCGCTGTGCATCTATTTCCTGGTGTTCATCCTGATGCAGCTGGCGCTGTTGTTCGGCGGCATGGGCGCGGCGGCATTCGTGGTGCAGCTGTCGATGAGCACGGTGATCATGCCGCTGTATGTCGGTGCGGTGTATGCCGCCTGGAAGCAGATGTTCGCGCACCGTGGTCGCACCCCGCCGCCACCGGTGCCCGGCCCAGGCAACGTGTTCGCGGCCTGATCGCAACAACGAAAAACCCCGGCAGAGGCCGGGGTTTTTGTTTGCGTCGGGCACTCCGGCCACCGATCCCCGTAGAGCCGACCGTTGGTCGGCTGCCGTTGATCCGCCGCCGTTGATCCGCCGCCGTCGATCGGCTACGGCACCGATCGGCTACCGTCGCCAGACGCGCCCATACCCATCACCCAGCCGGCTTCACCACGGACGAGGGCACCAGCCACTTGGCCGCATGGATCCCCAGCTCGTAGAGCACGCACATCGGGATCGCCAGCAGCAGCTGCGAGACCACGTCCGGCGGCGTCAGCACCGCGGCCACGATGAAGATGCCCACCACCGCATAGCCGCGGCTTTCCTTGAACTGCTGCGGCGACACCCAGCCCAGCAGCACCAGGATCACCATCGCCACCGGCAACTCGAAACTGCTGCCGAAGGCGAAGAAGATCGCCAGCACGAAGTCCAGGTACGCATTCGCATCGGGAGTGATCGCAATCACCTCCGGGCGGAACGTGGTCAGGAAGTGGAACACCGCCGGCAACACCAGGAAGTACGCGAAGGCGCAGCCCAGGTAGAACAGCAGCACCGACGACGCCAACAGCGGCACGGCCAGGCGCTTTTCGCGCGCGTACAGGCCCGGTGCCACGAACGCCCACAGCTGGTACAGCAGCCAGGGCACCGCCACGAACACGGCCACGAAGAAGGTCAGCTTGAGCGGTGCGAAGAAGGCACCGGCCGGGTTGGTCGCGATCATCGTCTGGCCGTTGGGCAGCTGCGAAATCAGCGGCTCGGCCAGCCAGGTGTAGATCGTGCGCGAGAACGGCAGCAACAGCAGCAACACCGCGAGCAGGCCGATGATCGCGCGCACCAGACGCGCGCGCAGCTCGATCAGGTGCTCCACCAGCGAGCTTTCCGGATACTCGTGTTCGCTCATCGCGGTGCCTCGTTGCGCGGCGGCGGGGCCGTGCCTTCTGCGCCCTCGACGTGCGGCAGCGGAGCAGGGTCCGGCGCTACCACCGCGGCCGGCACCACACGCGGCGAAGTGCCATCGATACCCGGCGGGGCCATCGCATCGCGCGGCGCGTCGACCGAAACCGCATCGGGTGCCACCACGTGCTGGGCGACGCTGGCCGGCGAGCCCGGCGCCGGGCCGGTCATCACCGGCTCATCGCCAGCCACAGCCGATATCGCATCGCCGTGGCGCGCCACGTCCTGGCGCATCATCTCGGCCTCGCGACGGACCGCTTCACCGCTGGCGCGCAGCTGCGCTTCGGTGTCCTGCACCGAGGACTGCACATCGCGGAACTGACGCTTGATCTCGTCGGCATGCAGCTCGCGCTCGAGCTCCTGCTTTACCGAGTCCCACTGGTTGCGCGCACGGCGCACCCACAGCCCGGCAAAGCGCGCGGCCTTGGGCAGGCGCTCGGGACCGAGCACGACCAGGGCCACCACCGCGATGACCAGCAGTTCACTGAAACCGATATCGAACACGCTCGAACGTCCCGATCAACGCGGGGCGCGGTCGTGCTCGGTCTGCGACGTCGTCGTCGAGTCCTGCGGACGCGAGTTGTCGCTGAGCTGCGCGTTCGGCTTGTCCTCGTCGCGCATGCCCTTCTTGAATTCCTTGACGGCGCTGCCAAGGTCCTTGGCGCCGCTGGTCAGTTTCTTGGTGCCGAACACCAGCAGAACGATGACCAGCACGACCAACCAATGCCAGATGCTGAAACTGCCCATGAGCTGCTCGTTACGTAGTGATCAGACAGTTGAGCATAGCGCACCGGCCACAGGCCGGCGCGCGTGACGAAAGTCAGTTGCCGTCCAGCGATTCAGTTCGGACCTCACCTTCCCCGACCGACTGGAAACCCTGCTGGGGCGCCGGCTGGACGGGGGTCGGCTGCAGCGGCGCGGTGGTCGCGCCTGCCGCCGGTGCCTGTTCAGTGACCGGCGCCGCCGCCTGCGGAGCAACCGGCGCGGCCTGGCGTGCCGCCGGTGCCGGCGCGCTGCCCGCAGTGCCGCGCTTCTCACGGGCGGAATAGGTGGCTTCTTCCAGGCGATCGCGGAAGGCGACCACGTCGATCGACGGCGGCTCGCCCATCCGACCCTCGAACACCATGCGCGGCGTGGTGTTGCTGCCGTAGGCATCCAGGTTGGCGGCATCGTCGATCTGCAGCACCGCGCCATCCAGGGCAACGCCGGCGAACAGGCCGCGGGCGCGCGACCACGACCAGATTTCGGCCTTCAGCTGGCCATCGGTGGCGGCGGCGGCATTGCGCCCGACCGGACCGGCGGCCACGCCTGCATCGGCGCCCAGGGTGAACTTGCCGTTGACCAGATTGTCCAAGCTGCGGTCGTTGCGGAACACCAGCACCACGTCGGAGGACTGCACACCGGCCTGGAAGCCGATGCTGCCACCGGTAAGCTTGACGAAGACTGGGTTGGACCAGCTGCCGTCGGCATTCTTGACCGACATCAGGCCGTGGCCACGGCGCCCGCCGATCACCAGACCGGCCTTGATCGTGTCGGGAATGACCACGATCGCGCGGCCTTCGTCCAGCAACTTGTCCGGAATCCCCTGCTCGGGCATTTCCTGGATCTCATTCAATACACGCACCGCGTTGCGGGCGCGCTGGTCTTCCTGTGGCCCGGCCATCGCCTGGGTAGACAACAGCAGGCTGGCGGAGATCAGCAGTACAAGGCTGAGGCGGCGCATGGTGGGCTCCAGAAGTCGATGCAGACGAAGATAAAGCAAGATCCTGAACTTAGAAGGCTTGCGATGAATCCGCAATGAGTGATGCCGTCTATTGATATGCCGCCTCCATCATGGCGATCCATCGATTCCATCCCGCGATCGCGCAGACCTGCGAGAATGCCCCCTATGCTCGACGCACCCGACACCGCCGTGCTGGCGGTCAATCTAGGCACGCCCGAGACGCCCACTGCCCCGGCGGTGCGTCGTTATCTGGCTGAATTCCTCACCGATCCCCGCGTGGTCGCGATCCCGCCACTGCTGTGGAAACCCTTGCTGTACGGGCTGATCCTGCCGCTGCGCAGTGGTCGGTCGGCGGCCAAGTACGCCCAGGTGTGGCTGCCCGACGGCTCGCCGCTGATGGTCTACACACGGCGACTGGCCGAGGCCATGCAGGCGTTGATGCCCAACGTGCGGGTGCGCCACGCCATGCGTTACGGCGCCCCGGCGCTGACCGCCGAGCTGGACCGGCTGGCGGCCGAGGGCATGCGCCGGATCGTGGTGCTGCCGCTGTATCCGCAGTATTCGACCACCACCACCGCGTCCATCGAGGACCAGGTGCGCGACTGGCAGCCACGGCATCCCGGCGTCACCGTCACCCTGGTGCGCGATTACGCGGTCGATCCGGACTGGGTCGAGGCGGTGGCCACCCGTATCCGCCAGTGGTGGGCCGATCACGGTCGCGGCGAGCAGCTGGTGTTTTCCTTCCATGGCATCCCGCAACGCCTGGCCGATGCCGGCGATCCCTATCCGCAGCGTTGCGAGGCCAGTGCCCGGGCGATCGCGCAGGCGCTGCAACTGTCCGATGACGCCTGGCGGCTCACCTACCAGTCGCGCTTCGGTCGCGAGAAATGGCTGCAGCCGTACGCCGAGCCGACCCTGTGGGCGATGGCCGAAGGCGGCGTCCGCACCATCGACGTGGTCTGCCCGGGCTTTGCCACCGACTGCTTGGAGACCTTGGAAGAAGTCGCCCTGGGCTTCACCGAAACCGTGGCCGAGCGCGGCGCGCGGATGCGCTACATCCCCTGCCTCAACGACGCCCCCGAACACGCGCTGGCGTTGTCGCGGCTGAGTATCGCGGCGCTGGCATGACCCTGCAGCCGTTTTCCCTGAATGTCGGCGGCTTCCTCGCCGCCGGTCTGCGCGCAGCGCAGCCGGGTGGTCGGCGCGTGCTGGCACTGCACGGCTGGCTCGACAACGCGGCCAGCTTCGTACCCCTGGCCGCACACCTGCCCGACCTGGACCTGGTCGCACTCGACCTGCCCGGTCACGGCCACAGCGCGCACCTGCCGGCCGGCACCCAATACAACACGCCTGGCGCGATCTGCCACGTACTCGATGTCGCCGATGCACTTGGCTGGGATCGCTTCACGCTGATCGGGCATTCGATGGGCGCCGGCATCGCCAGCCTGACCGCAGCGGCCGCCCCCGAGCGCGTCGAACGGCTGGTGGCGATCGAAGCCCTCGGCGGCCTGCGCGGTCCCGAAGATGAAACCGCCCAGCGTCTGCGCGAACACGTGCGCGCCGCACGTGCGCTGCCCGGCAGGAACCTGCGTGTATTCCCCGACCTGTCCACCCCGATCCGCGCCCGCATGATGACCAACCAGCTCAGCGAGCCATGCGCTCGCCTATTGGTCGAACGCGGGGTCAAACCGGTCGAAGGCGGCTACAGCTGGTGCAGTGATCCACGCCTGATGCTGCCCACCGCGATGCGCCTGAGCGAAGCGCAGATCGATGACCTGCTCGCCGCGATCGAATGCCCCACCCAGGTGATCTATGCCACGCCGGCGCAGTCGTACTATCCCGAACCACTCCGCAGCGAGCGCATCAAGCTGCTGCGCGACGGACGCCTGGCGGTGTTCCCCGGCACCCATCACCTGCATATGGAACATCCGCAGGTAATCGGTGATGTTATCCGCGGGTTCCTGGCTGGCTGAGATGCGCACCCGGTAAGCGAATGCGGTACCTGCATTCGCACGGCTCAAGCAATTGCATGCACACCTGTGTCCGCACGGGTCGGGCAATCGCATTCAACACCTGTTTCCACACGTATCGGGCAGTTGCATTCAACACCTCTGTCCGCACGGGACGAGCAATCGTGTGCAACGCCCGTACCCGCACAGGTCGAGCAATCGCATACAACACCCGTGTCCGCACAGGTCGGGGCAGTCGCATGCGGCACGGCGTCCATACGGACGCGGTGATGCTGCCTCGGTAGCGTCGGTTTCCGAACGACCGCCGACCTCAACTGCGATGTCATTGACGCATGGACGGGTGATCACGCGGCTGTGCAGTGGCACGGGCCGCCGCAAACGCAACGCCACTCCATCAACCACTGCGACAACCTGACGCACTCAACTTCCGCGGAATTCGACCGATACCGATAAAGCAGGACGATGTCTTCGGCCTGCGCCGTCGCTTGCTCCGCCGTCGCGAAGCCGCGCACCACCCCAGGGCTTCAGGGAACGTCGTCGCAATGCCGTGTTGGCCGTGCCATCGCCCACAAGGACCGGGCCATGCCGGCGGTGCCCCGCACCGTCGACGCGGGTGCCGTGCACCTCATCGCCTGTCGTCCGCCCTGCCGCCCACCTCTTTCGCAGCGCCCACCGCAAACGCGGTGTCCGGCGCGCCTTCCGCCTGTCCGCCTCCGTGCGCGTCGGGCCATCCCGCCTGCTTATGATCCTGGAGTCGCCATGTCTGCCCATCCGCTCGCCCCGTCCCGTCCGCCCGACCGCGCCCATCCGCTCCGCCCCTTCGCACTGACAGGCAGAACCAACACCCTTTACCTGGTGTCGGTGGCGGTCCTTGTGGCCGCTGCGCTGGGCATCGCGCTTTGGCAGCGGCAATGGTGGCTGCTGCTCACACTGGTCCTGGCCGCAACGCTGCTGTGCGTGTTGGCCGCGCGCGTACGTCGGCAGGCGCACCACGTCCAGCGCGAAGCACACCAATCCAACGCGAGCGCGCTCGCGCTGGCCAGTGACCGCGAACGCGACGAAGCCGGGCACCAGCACAACGCGCAGATCCGCCAGGCACTGGATGTCTCGCGGACCGCGATGATGATCGCCGACAACGACCACGTGATCCGCTACGTCAACCACGCGGTCATCCGCCTGCTGCGCAACCAGCAGGACAGCCTGCGCGAAGCGTTCCCGGACTTCGATGTCGACGGCCTGGTCGGCAGCAGCATCCACCGCTTCCATGTCAGCCCGGATCGCATCCGCGCCATCCTCAACACGCTGCAGCAGGTCCACCACGGCCGTATCCGCATCGGCCCGGTGCATTTCGCGCAGGTGGTGACGCCCGTGTTCGACGCACAGGGCAAGCGCCTGGGCTTTGCGGTGGAGTGGCATGACCGCACCCAGGAACTGCAGCTGGAGACCGCCGTGGCCGACATCGTCGCCGCCGCCACCAAGGGCGACCTCGATCGCCGCCTGCCCGTGGGCAACGCCGGCACCAGCTTCCTCGATGGGCTGACCGGCGGCATCAATCAGTTGCTGGAAAGCGTCGGGGGCACCGTCGGCGAGATCCGCCGGGTGCTCTCCGCACTCGCCCGGGGCGACCTGGACCAACGCATGCAGGGCGACTTCGACGGTGCATTCGCGGCCATGCAGCGCGACGCCAACGCCACCGCTGCGCAGCTGACCGCCATGGTCGAGCGCATCAAGCAGTGCACCGGTTCCATTTCACTGGCGGCCAGCGAAATCGCCACCGGCAACAACGATCTGTCCGAGCGTACCGAGCGCCAGGCGGCACACTTGGAGGAAACGGCCGCGTCGATGGAAGAGCTCACCTCCACGGTGCGCCAGAACGCCGAACACGCGCGCCAGGCCAGCGCGCTCGCCCAGGGCGCGCAGGATGTCGCCGGCCGCGGCAGCCAGGTGGTCGGCCGCGTGGTCACCACCATGGAGGCCATCCAGGTCGCCTCCCGGCGCATCGGCGACATCACCGGCGTGATCGATGGCATCGCCTTCCAGACCAACATCCTCGCGCTGAACGCGGCGGTCGAAGCGGCGCGTGCCGGCGACCAGGGCCGTGGTTTCGCCGTGGTGGCCAGCGAAGTACGTACGCTGGCCCACCGCTCCGCCGACGCCGCCAAGGAGATCAAGGGCCTGATCGAGGACTCCGTGCTGCAGGTCGCCGACGGCGCCCGTCTGGTACAGGACGCCGGCAGGACCATGGCCGAGCTCGTCGGCAGCGTCGCCGGGGTCAGCGGCATCATGGCCGAGATCTCCTCGGCCTCGCAGGAACAGGCCAGTGGCATCGACCAGGTCAACCAGACCGTCGCGCAGATGGACGACGCCACCCAGCAGAACGCCGCCCTGGTCGAAGAAGCCAGCGCGGCCGCCCGCCTGCTCGAGGAACAGGCCGCCGAGCTGACCGAAGCGGTGGCGGTGTTCCGCCATGGGCAGCGCGTGCAACCGCCGAGGACGCTGGCGCGCGAAGCGGAGGCCATGGAGGTCTGAGCAAGTGTTCGAGCCGGACCCGCGCCATGCACTGATGATGCGGCGGCTGTAGCAGCCAGAAGGACACACGGCGCCCGCGAGGGCGCCGTTTTTTTATTCCGGCGCACCGTCACCGGTATAGGTGGAACAGGACCGGGGCCGGCACCGGCAGCACGGGCCTCCTGAGCGGCTTGCTCTTGGCAGATTGAACACAAAACGGCGCCCAAAGGGCGCCGTCTTTATTTCTCGATCTGTGCAGCAGGCCCCGGGCCAGGTAGTGCCGAGCCATGCTCGGCACCGCAGGTGAGTGCATTCCCCGCGACCGGGTAGGGCCGAGCCATGCTCGGCACCGCAGGTGAATGTATTCCCCGCGATCAGGTA
>NZ_DAMAGC010000131.1:0-11675 GCF_031995405.1 Stenotrophomonas sp.
CGGATGGCGGTGGTCACCAATGTCCGCGACCCGCTGGCGCGCCAGACCGGCCCCTCCCGCGGGGCGCTGGTGGCCGACTACCTGCGCGCCGATGCGTCGGCTGCCAGCTTCGCCGACGAGCTGGCCCCCCGCGCCACGACCTTCGCGCCCTTCAACCTGCTGCTGGCCGACCGCGACAGTTGCCAGTTCCTTGGCAATCATCCACTGGGCCGCCAGGCGCTGGCCCCGGGCATCCACGGCATGTCCAACGGACCGCTGGACGCCCCCTGGCCGAAGACGCTGGCGTTGAACGCGGCGCTGGCGGCCTGGATCGCCCGCGGCGATGAAGACCTGAGTGGCCTGTGGCGGGCCCTGGCCGATGAAACCCGCGCCGAGGACCACACCCTGCCCGACACCGGCATCGGCCTGGAGCGCGAGCGCTGGCTGAGCGCGGCCTTCATCCGCAGCCCCGAGTACGGCACCCGCGCCAGCACGGTCATCGCGCTGGACGCCGATGGCCAGGGCTTCATCCACGAACGCCGCTTCGGCCCGGACGGTGCGTGCATCGGCGAGACGCGCCTGGGCGTGGGCGGTGCGTCGGCGCCGGCGTTGGCCGTTGGCCTGTCCGAGCCACCGCCCCGGTGAGGCGATGGATGTGCGAAAATACGCGTGGCGGAGTCGGCCAGACAGTCGCGTCATCCCTTGCGGATGCCGAGGAAAGTCCGGGCTCCACAGGGCAAGGTGCCAGGTAACGCCTGGGCGGCGCAAGCCGACGGAAAGTGCAACAGAAAGATACCGCCTACGTTTCCTTCGGGAAGCCGGTAAGGGTGAAATGGTGCGGTAAGAGCGCACCGCGAGTCTGGCAACAGACCGGCACGGCAAACCCCACCTGGAGCAAGACCAAATAGGGACCTAATGGCGTGGCCCGCGTCGGGTCCGGGTAGGTTGCTTGAGCGCTGCGGTGACGTAGCGCCTAGAGGAATGACTGTCCACGACAAAACCCGGCTTATCGGCCGGCTCCGCCGCTTTTTTCGCGATGCCGCGAAAAAAGCCCCAAGGTTTGCGCTGCAAACCTTGGGCCCCGTGCCACCAGCGTCCAATTCCCCGCGGCTGTCGCCGCGCCCCCTTTACTAAAGGGGGCTGTGCCTCCAGACGGGTTGCGTGGGGCTATATTCAAATGTTGTGTTTGCTGCGGGTCTGGTAGAGCCACCCCATGGGTGGCTGCTGTTCGTTCCGGCATCGCGTGCAGCCACCCGTGGGGTGGCTCTACCTTTTCGGCATCGCGTGCAGCCACCCGTGGGGTGGCTCTACCTTTTCGGCATCGCGTGCGGCCAGCCTTGGGGTGGCTCTGCCTGCGCCCGGCAGGCGATCAGCTGCCGTAGAGGGCCTTTCTTGGGGCGCCGGTGAGTTCTGCCGCCAGCTTGGCGGCGGTGGACGGCGGGAGGTGTTCGCTGAGTTTGGCGTACATGCGGCGGCCGGCGGCCAGTTGCGCTTGTTCGTCATCGGCGGCGCCCTGCACCATCACCACGAACTCGCCCTTGCGCTGGTTGTCGTCGGCTTCCACCTGCTGCAGCAGCGAGGCCAGGGTGCCGTCGAGGACGGTCTCGAACAGCTTGGTCAGTTCGCGGGCGAGCACCGCCGGGCGGTCGGCGCCGAAGGCGGCGACCATGTCGGCCAGCGACTCGGCGATGCGGTGCGAGGATTCGTAGAACACCAGCGTGCGGGTTTCGCCGGCCAGGCCCTGCAGGCGCTCGCGGCGGCCCGAGCCCTTGGCCGGCAGGAAGCCTTCGAAGGTGAACCGGTCGCTGGGCAGGCCGGCCACGCTCAATGCGGCGATCGCGGCGCACGCACCGGGAATCGGGCTGACCCGGATGCCGGCTTCGCGTGCGGCGCGCACCAGCCGATAGCCCGGATCGCTGACCAGCGGGGTACCGGCATCGCTCACCAGCGCCAGCGATTCACCGGCCAGCAGGCGCGCCACGATGCGCTGGGACAGCGCTTCCTCGTTGTGGTCGTGCAGCGCCACCAACGGCTGCTGGATGCCGAAATGGGCCAGCAGCTGGCCGCTGCGGCGGGTGTCTTCGGCGCAGATCGCCGCCACCGAGCGCAGCACGTCCTGCGCCCGCGGCGTCAGGTCGGCCAGGTTGCCGATCGGGGTGGCAACGACATACAGCGTAGGGACAGCACTCATCGCAACGGCACTCGTGGGTCAAGGGTAGAATCGTACCGTTCCCCGGCCACGGCCGCTGCCCCCATCGAATGGACCTGATCATGAACAAGCCCGTCGCACGGATCTCCGCCCTTTCGTTGTCGCTGATGCTGCTTGCCGGCTGCGCCACGACGAGCCTGACCAGTGCGCCCGAATCGCCGGCGCAGAGCCAGGCGCTGGCGCTGATCGACCAGGGCAAGCCGCGCGACGCCGCCGTGCAGCTGGAAGCACTGGCCAACACCTTGAAGGGCAGCGCCCGCGCCGCCGCACTGGCCGATGCGGCCTTCGCCTGGCATGACGCCGGCGACAACGCGCGCGCGCGCAGCCTGCTGGCGCAGGTCACCGCGCGCCAGCTCAACGGCGCCAGCCTGCAGCGTTACCACCTGACCAGCGCCGAGCTGGCCCTGGCCGACAAGCAGCCGGCGCAGGCGCTGGCCTCGCTGAAGGAATCCTCCGATACGGTGGTGCCGCAGCTGCGCACGCGCTGGCAGCTGGCCCGCGCCGATGCGCTCCAGGGCACCGGCGACAGCATCGGTGCCGCGCAGGAGCGCGCCCGCGCGCATGCCGCGTTGACCGGCAAGGCGCGCACCGACAACCAGCAGGCCATCGCCGGCCTGCTGGGCACGCTCGACGATGCCACCCTGCGTTCGCGCGCGGCGGCATTGCCGGCCAACGAGCCGCTGTACAACTTCGCCGGGCGCGCGCTGATCGCACGCGGGCTGCCGCTGCCGCGTCCGTTCGATCGCGAGCAGGCGGTGCAGTTCGATACCAGCAAGCGTCCGCCGGCGATGAGCGATGGCTACCGCCCGCCACTGAAGATGGCCGTGCTGCTGCCGCTCAGCGGTCGCCTGGCCACCGCCGCACAGCCGGTCCGCGATGGCCTGCTCAGCGGGTACTACGCTGAAACCCGCCGTCGCCCGGACATCCAGTTCATCGATACCGCCGGCACCGCTGCCGGCGCGGTGGCGGCCTATGACAAAGCCGTCGGTGCCGGCGTGGACTTCGTGGTCGGCCCGCTCGGCCGCGACGAGGTCGATGCGGTGTTCGGCCGTGCCCAGCTGCCGGTGCCGGTGCTGGCACTGAACCGTGGCAAGAGCAGCCCGCCGGCCGGCAGCGCCGGCTTCTCGCTGGCCCCCGAAGACGACGGCATCATCGCCGCCGAATTCCTGCGTGGCCGCGAGCGCAGCAAGGTGCTGGTGGTGCACAGCAACGACGACAACGGCCGCCGTGCCGCCGCCGCCTTCCGCGAACGCTTCGCCCAGCGCGGCGGCCAGGTGGTGGCCACGATCGGGGTCGGTGAAGCGGTGGGCGACATCAGTGCGCAGATCCGCGCGGCCGGCAGCGTCGATGGCGTGCTGCTGGCGGTGAAGGCGCCGCAGGCGCGCACGCTGGCCCCGCAGCTGGCACTGGCCGGTGCCGGTGGCGCCACCCGCGTGGGCACCTCGCAGCTGACCGTCGGCGCGGGCAAGGCCGAGGAAGACATGGCACTGGACGGCATCGTCTATCCCAACGAAGCATGGAACGTGCGCGGCGTCGCAGGCCTGCCCTCGGCCAGCACGGCCGGACAGATCCTGCCCAACGCGCGCGGCGCGGCCGGGCGCCTGTTCGCCTTCGGTTTCGATGCGTGGAAGATCAGCGCCTACCTGGACAAGATGGCCAACGAGGGCGGCCTGGCCGGCGCCACCGGCACCCTGTTCCTGGACAGCAACGGCAACGTGCTGCGCGTGCCGGCGTGGTCGACCTTCAGTGGCGGCCGGCCAATGCCGATCGCCAACGCCAACTGATACCGGGCCCGTGCCGACCGCGCGGGCACAGCGTGGCGCAGCGGTCGAAGCTGCGGCGCAAACGTACCTGCGCACGCAGGGATTGAGCCCGATCACGCAGAACGCGCGCTATCGCGGTGGTGAGCTGGACCTGATCATGCGCGATGGCGACACCACCGTCTTCGTGGAAGTGCGCTACCGCGCCAGCGTCGGCTTTGGCGGCGGCGCGGCATCGGTGGACCTGCGCAAGCGGCGCAAGCTGGTGCTGGCCGCACAGCTGTTCCTCGGCGCGCACCCGGCGCTGGCCGCGCAGCCGTGCCGGTTCGACGTGGTCGAGGCCAGCGGCGATCCACCGCAGCTGCGCTGGCTGCGCGATGCGTTCCGGCTGGAGGATTGTTGATGCCCAGCATCTTTACCCACGCCGCGATTCCCTTGGCGCTGTGGTGCGCCGCCGAGCGCGGCCGCATTTCCAGGCCGTTGCTGGCTGCCGGCGTGGTCGCGGCGATGCTGCCCGATGCCGACGTGCTGGCCTTCGTCCTGCACATCCCCTACGCCGACAGCTTCGGGCATCGCGGTGCCAGTCATTCGGTCGTGTTTGCCACCCTGCTGGCCGTGCTCGCCGCCGTACTGCACCGGCCGCTGCGTGCAAGCACGGTGCAGGCCGCCGCGTTCGTGGGAATCAGCGCGTTGTCGCACCCGCTGCTGGATGCCTTCACCTCCGGCGGCCTCGGCGTTGCCCTGTGGTGGCCATGGAGCGGCGAGCGTCTGTTCGCCCCGTGGCGTCCCATCCGCGTCTCGCCCTTCGCCGGCCAGTTCTTCAGCGCGCGTGGACTGGCCACCGTTTTCTCCGAACTGCGTTGGGTGTGGTTGCCGCTGGCCGCCGCCGTGATCGGCTGGAAGCTGATCCAACGCGCCCCTGTCGATGCCCGGACCACGCAATGATTACCGCCCTGCCCGCCGCCTTCCTTTCCACCGTGCACGCGCTGCTGGGCGAAGACGGCTGGCGCACCGATGAGGCCGCACTTGATGCGGCCGCACAGGACAATTCCTGGCGGCACCAGCTGCCGCTCGGCGTGGCCTTCCCGCGCGACCGCGAGCAGGTGCTGGCGTTGGTGCGCGCCTGCCGCGAGCATCGCATCGCCGTGGTCGCGCGCGGTGCCGGCACCGGCACCACCGGCGCAGCGGTGCCGGTCATGGGCAGCATCGTACTGTCGTTCGCCCGCATGGCCCGCATCCTCGATATCCAGCCGGGCAACCGCTGCGCAATGGTCGAGCCGGGCGTGCTCAACGGCGACCTGCAGCACGCGCTGGCACCGCATGGCCTGTTCTGGGCGCCGGACCCGTCCAGCGCGGAGATCTGCAGCATCGGCGGCAACCTGGCCTGCAATGCCGGCGGCCCGCGCGCGGTGAAGTACGGTACCAGCCGCGACAACGTGCTCGGCCTGGTCGCGGTGACCGGTGCCGGCGAGCTCATCCACTGCGGCGGCGCCTATACCAAGGACGCGACCGGCTACGACCTGACCCACCTGCTGGTCGGCAGCGAAGGCACCCTCGCATTGATCGTCGAAGCCACGCTCAGGCTGACCCCGTTGCCGGTGGCGCAGGCAGGGCTGCGCGTGCTGTACCGCGATGCCGATGCGGCGGCAGCGGCCGTGTCGCGGCTGATGGGCCAACCGGTGGTGCCCACGCGGCTGGAATTCATGGATGCCCGCAGCCTGGAGCTGCTGCGCCGCAATGGCGCCGAGGTGCCGGACGCGGGCGCGATGCTGCTGGTCGAAGCCGACGGCGACCACGACACCCTCCCCTATTTGCTGCAGGCGCTGGCCACGGCCGCCGAAGGCGACGGCATGATCGCGCTAGACGTGGCGATGGAAGGCAGCGCGCGCGAGAAACTCTGGGCCGCGCGCAAGGCGCTGTCACCGGCGCTGCGCAGCATCGCCCCGGGCAAGATCAATGAAGATGTGGTGGTGCCGGTGTCGCGCATCCCCGAGCTGGTGGCCGGGGTCCAGGCGCTGGCGCGCGAGCATCAGCTGGTGATCGTCACCTTCGGCCACGCCGGCAACGGCAACCTGCACGTCAACATCCTCTACCACCCCGAGGATGCCGACGAGAACGCGCGTGCGCACGCCGCGCTGCCGAAGATCTTCGCACTGACGCTGTCGCTCGGCGGCACCCTGTCCGGCGAGCACGGCATCGGCCTGGCCAAGCGCGATTTCATGGCCACGGCGTTCAACCCGGCCACGCTGGCGGCGATGCGCGCGATCAAGCACGCGCTCGACCCGGACGGGATCCTCAACCCGGGCAAGGTGCTGCCACCTGTGGGGTGACCCTCGCGTGCGCGGCCATTGCCGACGCGGCTGTTTCGTGCGGCCACCGTGAGGCAACCGTTTCGTGCGGCCACCGTCGACGCAACCATTTCGTAGAGCCGACCGTTGGTCGGCTGCTCCTCGTCCAGGGACGGCAGCCGACCAACGGTCGGCTCTACTGCAGGACGAAGTGCTCGTAACCGTCCGCGTTGGGCAGGTCGTCGCCGTGCACGCCCTGGCCGGTGGTGATGCGGCCGATGCGGGTGAGCGGCAGGGACAGCGCTTCGGCCAGCGCATGCAGCGCGTCGCGCTGGTCGGCGGCGGCGGTGAAGCACAGTTCGTAGTCATCGCCACCGCGCAACGCGCAGTCGCGCGCGTCATCGCGACCCAGCGCATTACGCAACGCCGAGGACATCGGCAGGGTGTCCACTTCCAGGCGCGCGGCCACCTCGCTGCGGGCGGCGATATGGCCCAGGTCGGCGAGCAGGCCATCGGAGATGTCCACCGCCGCGTGCGCGTAGGCGCGCAGGCGCTGGCCCAGCTTCACCCGCGGCATCGGGCACAGCAGGCGCTGGCGCAGTGCTTCCAGGTCGGGATCGTCGGCGACGACCGCCACATCCAGACGGCCCTGCTGCCACAGCCGCAGCGCGCCGGCGGCATCGCCCAGCGTGCCGCTCACCCAGATGTCGTCGCCGACCCGGGCCGCATCGCGCCGCAGCGCGTGGCCGGCCGAAACCTGCCCCATCGCGGTAACCGACAGCGACAGCGGACCGCGCGTGGTGTCACCGCCGACCAGCACGATGTCGTGCTCGTCGGCCAGCGCAAAGAAGCCATCGGCGAATGCGTCGATCCACGCCGGTTCCGTCGAGGGCAACGACATGGCCAGGGTGCACCACGCCGGACGCGCGCCCATCGAGGCCAGGTCGGACAGGTTGACCGCCAGGGTCTTCCAGCCGATCTCGAACGCCGGCGTTTCCGCTGGAAAGTGCACGCCACTGTTGAGCGTGTCGGCGGTGACCACCAGTTGTTCGTTGCCGCGAGGCTGCAGCAGGGCCGCGTCATCCCCGATGCCCAGCACCACGTCGGCGCGCGCACGGGTGCGGGCACGGATGCGGTCGATCAAAGCAAATTCGGCGAGGGACATGGCGGTTCCGTGGTTCAGAGGTGACCGCTGGCATCGACCGGCGATCGCGAGCGACCGGGGTCTGGGACCGGGTTGGTTACCGGTTGCGCCGAGCCCTGCTCGGCTGCGCGGTGCGTGGGACGTTTCATGGCAGCCAAGCGTGGCTCGGCGCTGCCCCTGATCCGGGAGCGGGCGTCGGCCGGCTCAGTGGCCGCTTTCGACCTTGCGCCATTCCACGGCGGCACGATCCAGCACGCCGTTAACGTAAGTATGGCCGTGCTCGGAACCGAAACGCTTGGCTGATTCGATCGCCTCGTTGATGACCACGCGGTACGGCACGTCCAGGCGGTACCGCATTTCGTAGGCGGCCACGCGCAGCGCGGCGCGTTCGATCGCATCCACTTCCTCGATGCCGCGGTCCAGGTACGGGGTCAGCGCCTCGTCCAGGTCCTTGCGGTGGTCGAGCACGCCGTGCACCAGCGCTTCGAAGTAGGCCAGGTCGGCGATTTCGCGGGCCTGTTCGTGGGCGAACTGGGCGATCACCGACTGCGCGTTGCCGCCGGAAATCTGCCAGGCATAGATCGCCTGCAGGGCACGACGGCGCGCGCGCGAGCGCAGCACCGGGTCGATGCCATCGCGGCGGACGGGCTTTCCGGAGGGCTTGCCCGGGTTTGACTTGTTCACGGCAACTGCTCCAGAAGATTGACCATTTCCAACGCCGTCAGTGCGGCTTCCTCACCTTTGTTGCCATGGCTGCCACCGGCGCGGGCCTCGGCATCCTCGGCCCGTTCGACAGCCAGCACGCCATTGAGCACCGGCACGCCGAAATCCAGCTGCACCCGCATCAACCCTTCGGCACAGCCATCGGCGACGTGCTCATAGTGGCGGGTATCGCCGCGGATCACACAGCCCAGGGCAATGATGGCGGCATGCTCATGGGCCGCCGCCAGACGCGCGGCGACCAGCGGCAGTTCCCACGCGCCGGGCACGCGGATCACGTCGATGGCCGACTCGGCGATGCCATTGCCGGCCAGGCTCTGGCGCGCGCCAGCGACGAGCACGTCGGTGATGCGGGCATTCCAGCGGCTGGCGAGGATGGCGAAACGGGCCTTTTCCGGAGTACGGAGGTCGCCTTCGTAGTGGCTCATGTTCGGCGGGGGATCCAAAAGGTTGACTAGTTTAACGCGCACGGCCGCCTTCGCGGCCCGTGCGTTCTCATCTGCTGCTGGGACGACCGCTTACGGCGTGACCGTCTCGACCACTTCAAGGCCATACCCGGCCAGCCCGATCTGCCGGCGCGGGGTGCCCAGCACCCGCAGCTTGCCCAGGCCGAGGTCGGACAGGATCTGCGCCCCGGCCCCGTTGCGGCGCCACTGGCTCACGTCCTTGTCCTTGCCCGGCACCACCGGCTGCGGCTGTTGGCGCAGGCGGGCCAGCAGGCTGTTGCTGTCGCGCGGGGCCGACAGCACCACCATCACCCCGCGTCCGGCGGCGGCGATCGCACGCAGGGCATCGGTGGAGGCCACGCCGAAATCGTCACGGCGCCAGTGCAGCAGGTCGGCCAGCGGGTTCTCCACCTGGACCCGGACCAGCGTCGGCTCGGCGTCGGGGGTGCCACGGACCAATGCGAAATGCAGGTCGTGGGCGATGCGGTCGCGGTAGGTGACCAGCGTGAACGGACCGAATTCGGTCTCGATCTCGCGCTCGTCCACGCGCTCGACGGTCTTCTCGGTGGCCAGGCGGTAGGCGATCAGGTCGGCGATCGAACCGATCTTCAGGCCGTGCTCGCGCGCGAACACTTCCAGCTCCGGGCGACGCGCCATGCTGCCGTCGGGGTTGAGGATCTCCACCAGCACGCCGGCCGGTTCCAGCCCGGCCAGCATGGCCAGGTCGACGCCGGCTTCCGTGTGGCCGGCGCGGGTCAGCACGCCGCCCGGCTGGGCGATCAGCGGAAAAATGTGGCCCGGCTGGTGCAGGTCGGCCGGCTTGGCATCCGGCTTCACCGCGGTGCGGATGGTGTGCGCGCGGTCGTAGGCCGAGATGCCGGTAGTGACGCCTTCGGCGGCCTCGATGCTGACAGTGAAGTTGGTCTGGAACTGGGCCGTGTTGGCCTGGACCATCGGCGCCAGGCCCAGGTCGGCGGCGCGCTCGCGGGTCAGCGGCAGGCACACCAGGCCCCGGCCGTGGGTGACCATGAAGTTGATGTCCGACGGCTTGACCAGCTCGGCGGCCATGATCAGGTCGCCTTCGTTCTCGCGGTCTTCGTCATCGACGATGACGACCATGCGGCCAAGGCGGATGTCCTCGAGGATCTCGGGGATGGAGGCGAAGTTCATGCGTTGGCTCCCTGCTGCGGGCCATGGGCGGGCACGGCGATGAGCCGTTCGACGTAGCGGGCGACCAGGTCGATTTCCAGGTTGACCGCGCTGCCCACGCCGGTGGCGGCGAAGGCGGTGTTGGCCACGGTGTGCGGAATCAGCGCGACCTCGAAGCCCTGGTCGTCGACCTCGTTCACGGTCAGGCTGACCCCGTCCACGCAGATCGAGCCCTTCTTGGCGATGTAGCGCAGCAGCGCCGCCGGCGCGGCGAAGCGCCAGCGCTGGGCGCGGGCGTCGTCATGGATGGACAGGACCTGGCCGAGGCCATCGACGTGGCCGCTGACCAGGTGGCCACCGAGGCGGTCGGTCGGGCGCATCGCACGTTCCAGGTTGATCACCGCGCCATCGGCCAGCTGGCCGAGCGTGGTCAGCCCGAGGGTCTCGGTGGAGGCATCGGCCTGGAAGCTGGTCGCGTCGAAGGCGATCACGGTCAGGCAGACGCCATTGATGGCGATGCTTTCGCCCAGCTGGACGCTGTCGAACGGCAGGTTGCCGACGTTGAAGGTGAAGCGGACATCGCCGCCGAGGGTGTCACGCGCGGCCAGGCGGCCGACGCCTTCGATGATGCCGGTGAACATCAGCGGACCCCCGGACGGAGGCAGAGGATGGAGGTGCAATCAGACATAACGTTTCCCGCAGAAAGTGAGCGAAAAACGCCGCAAGGCATATAGGCGCACGCCGAGCCCCAAGGCCCGGCCGCACCGTCTTCTTTCATCCGGACTATACCGTCGGCTCCGGCATCGGACCGGATCTGCTGACCTTCCAGCGGAACTGGAAGCGCTCGCGGGCTCGTGCTTGCGCACCTACCGCCGGTGGGGAATCGCACCCCGCCCTGAAGACGTTTGTGTACCGGCGAACCGGCACGGCCATTGTAGCAAGCCAAGCTGACTGCTCGCTTTTTGTGAAGATATGGTTAAAATGCGCCCGCGCGGCAGAGATCGCCGCCCTGCCGCCCACGAAGGGCTGGCTGAAATGGACCTCAACTTCACCCAAGGAACCCGCATGCGCAAGATTCTCCTGGCCGCCGCCCTGCTGGCCGCCGCCCCGCTTTCCGCCTCCGCCGCCGAGCGCGTGAGCTACAACTACGTCGAAGCCGGCTGGACCCAGCTGGACACCAACGATGACTACTTCGGCGACCCGAAGGTCGACGGTGGCTACATCCGCGGCTCGTTCGACATCGGCCCGCAGGTCAACGTGTTCGGCGCGTGGTCGTATGTGTCCAAGAAGTACAACGGCAGCTACGCCGGTTATGACGCCAGCCTCAAGCTGGAACTGAACCAGCCCGAGCTGGGCATCGGCTACCACATGCCGATGAGCGACCGCGTCGACTTCACCGCCGACATCGCCTGGGTGCGCCAGAACGTGGAAGCCAAGCTGTCCGTGGACGGTTTCGACAGCGCCACCGACAAGGACCACACCAACGCCGGCCGCGCCACCGTGGGCGTGCGTGGCAAGCCGTCGGTCCGTACCGAAGCGTGGGCCAAGGCCGGTTACCTGGACGGCGGCAGCGACTTCAAGGGCACGTGGGTGGGCAACCTCGGTGGCCAGGTGAACTTCACCCAGACCTGGGGTCTGGTCGCCGAAGTGCAGGCCTACCGCGATGTCACCCAGGTGTCGGTGGGCGTGCGCGCGAGTTTCTGATCGGGCAGCGACGGTCTCCGCCGCGCCATGATCGAACGGGCCCCGAAAGGGGCCCGTTTTTTTTGGCTCTTCTCCCACTGGAGGGGAGCGTCCTTTTCCATTGGACTTGGCAGATCGCGTCGCGCTATACGCGTGTGACCGGGGGGCTTCGTTCGGGCTGGTCGCGCGCGTGAGGGCCCCTTAGCGGCCGGTAGGCCCCTGGCGCAAATGTCCCCCGGCCGCGAGCGGCCTCCTCCTTTATTTTGCCCAGGAGCCTACCGGCCGCTAAGGGGCTCG
>NZ_DAMAGC010000132.1:0-11558 GCF_031995405.1 Stenotrophomonas sp.
GGACACGCCGTAAACCCATCCATGGGGGCTCGCAAGCGGCATCCATGCCGCTTGACGGTCCTGATCAGGGCCAACCGCTGCCTCCCGATACATTTCGGCGCTTCTTGCGCTTCAGTCATTGATGAGAGAGAAAGAACACATGAGCATCGCCGAACACCAGAAACGCGCCGAATCCCTGTTGAAGGCTGCCGGCATCCTGCCGGTGGTGACGGTGCATACGCTTGATCAGGCGCGCGCGGTCAGTGCGGCGCTGCTGGAGGGGGGGCTTCCGGCGATCGAGTTGACGCTGCGTACGCCGGTGGCGATGGAGGCGTTGGCGATGCTCAAGCGCGAGCTGCCCGATGTGGTGGTGGGTGCGGGCACGGTGCTGACGGTGGAGCAGATGCAGCAGTCGATCGATGCGGGCGCGGATTTCCTGGTGACGCCGGGAACGCCGGCGCATATGGCCGATGCGTTGGCGCAGGCGGCGCTGCCGGTGGTGCCGGGTGCGGCTTCGCCGACGGAGATGCTGGCGTTGTATGCGCGTGGTTTCCGGGTGTGCAAGCTGTTCCCGGCCTCGGCCGTGGGTGGGCTGGCGATGATCAAGGGCCTGGCCGGTCCGATTCCGGACCTGAAGCTGTGCCCGACCGGTGGCATCACCGAGGACACGGCGGCCGAGTACCTGGAGCAGAAGAACGTGGTCTGCATCGGTGGGTCGTGGATGGTGCCGGGCAGCTGGATCGAGCACGGTCAGTGGGACAAGGTGCGCGACAGCGCGGCACAAGCGGCGAAGATCGTGGCGCGGGTGCGGTCGCACTAAGGTCCGTATCGGGGAGGGGCCACGCACGGCGTGGCGCCACCGGTGGCGTGCCAAAACAAAACGCCCGGGCATGCCCGGGCGTTTTTTATTTGTGTGCCACCGGTTGTTACATCGGTCGCGCCGGGTCCACCAGCCCGTACTGGCTGGCCATGCGCGCCAAGGCGATGTTGTCGTGGATGCCCATTTTCTCGAACAGGCGCGCCTTGTGCGTGTTCACCGTCTTGGCACTCAGGCTCAGGCGCTTGGCGATGTCTTCCTGGCGCAGGCCCTGGGTGAGCAGCAGGGCCACTTCCAGTTCGCGCGGGGACAGGGTGTCGAACGGCGATTGGCTGCCTTCGACGTTGGACAGCGCCAGATTCTGCGCGATGCTGCTGCCGAGGTAACGCCTGCCCATGGCCGCGTCGCGCACGGCGCGCAGCAGCTCCTGCGCATCGCAGCCCTTGCCGATGTAACCGGACGCGCCAGCTTCGAGCAGGCGCTTGGGCATCGGGCCGTCTTCAAGCACCGACACGATCACCACGCGCGTCCCGTGGTCGCCCCGCACCACCCGCTCGGTGACTTCCATGCCGCTGACACCCGGCAGATGCAGGTCGCACAGCACCACGTCCGGACGCAGGTGGCGGATCTCAGGCAACGCATCTTCCCCGGAGTCTGCTTCACCGACTACCTCGATATCGGTCTCGTTGGACAGGATCATCTTCATGCCGGTACGCACCAGCGCATGATCGTCCACCAGATACACTCGAATCGTCATCCACGCACCTCTTAAAACGCTGCGAACGGGGGCAAGCCTAGCGGCGGGGTACGGCGATAACAAGGAAAAGCACGCCCTGTCACCGCGTTCTGGTGCCCGCATCACACCCATGCCGGTTTGCCCTTCCCCTAAGCCTTTCACCCCTGGCTTTATCGGTTTACTACGCCTATCAGTGTACGCCTGCGCCCCTGCCGCAATCGGCCTGCCACGCGTCCGGACCCGTTCAGTGCCGGAGACGCCACGGCGTGTGCCGCCTGAACATGACCAGGAAGCACCCTACCACCCAAACCAGTGCCGCACACCACCCGGCCAGGATGTCGGAGGGGTAATGCACGCCCAGGTAGACCCGCGACACGCTGACCAGCACGCTGAACAAGGGCGCGGCCACCAGCACCGGCCAGCGCCAGCGGGTGTTCCAGGCCAACAGCACCACCGTCGCTGCGAGGGTCATCGAGCCCATGGCGTGCCCGCTGGGGAAACTGAACGTGCTTTCCGGGGCGATCGATTCCCACAGACTGGGGCGGTCGCGCTGGAAGAACTGCTTGCTGCCCATGTTCAGCAACGCCGAACCGACGAAGCAGATCGCCACGAAACTGGCTTCACGCCAGCGTCGGCGCCACAGCAGCACGCCGACGATCAACACGTCGGCCGGGATCAGGAACCACTCGTAGCCCAGCTTGGAGAGCAGCACGAAGAACTGGTCCAGGCCCGGCGAATGCAGGCCGTGCAGTTTCCACAGCAAGGGTGCGTCGAAGTAGAACGACTCCAGCTCATGCACTTCGTCGGCGAGCGCGACGAAGCCGGCCAGCGGCAGCAGCAACCCGGCGAACAGCAGCACGAAACGCCAGGCGTTGTGGGCCATCCAATGGCGGAAACCGGCAGCCGCCTCCGGGGCGGCCAGCACCGTTGGCTTATCCGACGCTGCGGACATACTTGCGTTCGACGTAATCGTCGATCAGCGCCACGAATTCCTGGGCGATGTTGTCACCGCGCAGCGTCACCGTCTTCTCGCCATCCACGAACACCGGCGCAGCCGGGGTTTCACCGGTACCGGGCAGCGAGATGCCGATGTTGGCATGGCGCGATTCGCCCGGCCCGTTGACGATGCAGCCCATCACCGCCAGGGTCATGTTCTCCGCACCCGGGTGGCTCACCTTCCATTCCGGCATCTTCCCGCGCACGTGGTTCTGCACCACCTTGGCCAGTTCCTGGAAGAACTCGGAGGTGGTCCGGCCACAGCCCGGACAGGCCGTGACCAGCGGGGTGAAGGCACGCTGGCCGGTGGTCTGCAGCAGTTCCTGGGCGACGATCACTTCGGCGGTGCGCGACTGGCCCGGCTCGGGCGTCAGCGATATGCGGATGGTGTCGCCGATGCCTTCCTGCAGCAGCACCGCCAGCGCCGCCGACGAGGCGACAATGCCCTTGCTGCCGATCCCGGCCTCGGTCAGGCCCAGGTGCAGCGCGAAATCCGAGCGCTGGGCCAGGTCGCGGTATACCGCGATCAATTCCTGCACGCCGCTGACCTTGGCCGACAGCACGATGCGATCGCGCGGCAGGCCCAGTTCGACAGCGGTATGGGCCGAATCCAGCGCGGAACGGATCAGCGCCTCGCGCAGCACCCGGCCGGCGTCCCACGGCTGCGCGCGCTGGCTGTTTTCGTCCATCAGGCGCGCGGCCAGCGACTGGTCAAGCGAACCCCAGTTGGCCCCGATGCGCACCGGCTTGTCGTAGCGGATCGCAAACTCGATCAGCTGCGCGAACTGGGTGTCCTTCTTCTTGCCAAAGCCCACGTTGCCCGGGTTGATCCGGTACTTGGCCAAGGCTTCGGCGCAGGCCGGCTCCTGGGTCAGCAGCTGGTGGCCGTTGTAATGGAAGTCGCCGATCAGGGGCACCTCGATGCCCATCATCCGCAGCTTCTCCACGATGCGCGGAATCGCCGCGGCCGACTCGGGATTGTTGACGGTCAGGCGCACCATCTCCGAGCCGGCCCGCCACAGTTCGGCGACCTGCTTGACGCTGGCGGCCACATCGGCGGTGTCGGTGTTGGTCATCGACTGCACCACCACGGGCTGGCCTCCGCCTACGACCACGCCGCCGATACGGACGGCCTGGGTCTGGCGGCGGGCCCACACGGTGGTGTCGGACGGTTGGGTCGGTTGGGTGACGGCGTCATGCATCGGCGTATTTTAGCGCGCCAACGGTGACCGTAGGTGGCAACTGCTGGTTGTCACTCATCCTGCGGTTGGCGCGCATTCTGCCCACCCACGGGGCCGCCAGCGCCGATGCGGCCGATTGTCGCAGGCAGGCGGCGCGGCGAGCGCATAGGATGTGCGGTGATGACCGGTACCGACGCCCCCTTCCTCCGCACCCTGTGCAGCCTGCGCTGGCTGGCCGTGGCCGGCCAGGCCGCGACCATCCTGGTGGCCACCTGGGTGCTCGGACTGGAACTGCCGCAGCGCCCGCTGTGGGCGGGCGTGGCTGCGCTGGCGCTGTTCAACCTGTACGCGCAGCTGCGGGTGGAGAGCGCCGATACCGCGCCGGTCACCGCCTTCTGCCACATCCTGGTCGATGTGACCGTGCTGACCTGGATGGTCGGCTGGAGCGGCGGCATCGCCAATCCGTTCGGCTCGCTGTTCCTGATCCTGATCGCGCTGGCCGCGCTGGCGCTGCCGCTGCGCTGGACCCTGGCCGTGGCCGCCACCTGCCTGCTTGGGTACGCGGTCAGTGGCATCTTCGGCCTGCCCCTGCCCGCCGGCTGGTTCACGGCGATGCAGATGCACCAGTGGGGCGTGGTCTGCAATTTCCTGCTCTCGGCCACGGTGGTGCTGGTGTTCGCCACCCGCCTGGCGATCGCCCTGCGCCAGCGCGAACACGAGCTGGCGATGCTGCGCGAGCGCTTCGTGCGCAACGAAGGCATCGTCGCACTGGCCACCCACGCCGCCTCGGTGGCGCACGAACTGAACACCCCGCTGGCGACCATGACCCTGCTGGCCGACGACATCGCCGACCAGACCAACAGCAGCGAAGTGCGCGACGACGTGGACACGCTGCGCGAGCTGCTGGTGCAGTGCCGCGAGCGGGTGCTGGCGCTGGCCCGGCCTGCCGCCGGCGATGCGCCCGGCCGCGACCACGTGACCCTGCCGCAGGTGCTGGAGCAATGGCGGCTGGTGCGCCCGACCATCACCCTCAAGCGCAACGACGACGCCCCGCTGAAACTGCCGCTGGACCCGGGCATCGGCCACCTGCTGATGGTGCTCCTCAACAACGCCGCCGACGCCGGCGAGAAGGCCGAGCGCCCCCAGGTGGACCTGACCGTACGCATCGAAGGCGATGACCTCATCGGCGAAGTCCGCGACTACGGCCACGGCTTCGACGCCCGCCAGGCAGTGTTGCCCGGCACCCTGTTCAACAGCGGCAAGGCGCAGGGCATGGGCGTGGGCCTGGCCCTGTCCCACGCCACCATCGAACGCCTGGACGGCGAACTGTGGATGCGCCCGGCCAACGGCGCCGGCACCCGCGTCGGCTTCCGCCTGCCTTTGACGCCTCCGGAGACTTCCGCATGACCCTGCCCACCCTGCCCGCCGCCAGCCATGGCCTGCTGGTCGACGACGACGAACTCTACCTGCGCACCCTGCAGCGCAGCCTGGCCCGCAAGGGCCTGGAAACGGTCACCGCCAGCGATACCGCCTCGGCGCTGATGCTGGCCCGGCAGAATCCGCCGGCGTATGCGCTGATCGACCTGAAGCTGGGCGCCGAATCGGGCCTGTCGCTGATCCAGCCGCTGCGCGCATTGCGCGAGGACATGCGGATCCTGCTGGTCACCGGCTATGCCAGCATCGCCACCGCAGTGGAGGCGATCAAGCTCGGCGCGGACGACTACCTGCCCAAGCCGGCCACGGTGCCGATGATCCTGCGTGCACTGGGCGAAGAAGACGATGGCCCGGCCGACGACGGCGACATGGAGCCGCCGGATGCGATGACCCCGATCAGCCGCCTGCAGTGGGAACACATCCAGCAGGCGATGCATGAGACCGGCGGCAATGTATCGGCCGCCGCGCGCCTGCTCGGCATGCATCGGCGCTCGCTGCAGCGCAAGCTGGCCAAGCGGCCGAGCCCCGAGCGGCCGTAAGGCGCGAATCAGCCCTGCGTGTGCGGGGCGTGCTGCGGGTTCTGCTGGCGCAGCGGTTCGTCGTTGCCGCGTTCGCGCGCGACCGACTGCGCATCGGCGGCCTGCACGCGCTGGAACGAGGCGTCCACCGGCGTCTGCACCGCCTCGGCGGTAGCCGTGTGCGCGCGCAGGTGCGCCGGGTTGTCCAACGCGCCCTGCACCACAAACACGTACTCCCCCGGCTTGGCCTCGGTGCCCTGCTGGCTCAGCACCACGTGATCGACCCGGCTCAGGCCGTTCTCCTTGGCCAGCGGCAACAGGCTGGCGGTGAGGCGCTCGCTGGTGTCATCGAAACTGCGCCCATGCTGGGCGTCGATGGCGGCCACGCCGTCGCGGATCTGCTGGTACATCGCGTGGTCGGGATGCCCGGCCTGGTCGGGCGTGGGGCGAGGTGCGGGGGTGTCCTGGTGCATTGCGACTCCTGTCTGATGGTAGGCCGGCATCGACCCATGGCCGATACCGACGAGAGAATCAGGCCTTCAGCCGACCCAGCACTTCCAGCGTCACCGGATCGGAGATCGCATGCGCCTGGCCCTGCAGCGCCGGCAGCAGCTGGCTGGCCAGCTGCTTGCCCAGCTCCACGCCGAACTGGTCGAAGGCGTTGATGTTCCAGATCAGCGACTGCACGAACACCGCATGCTCGTACATGGCGATCAGCGCGCCCAGCGACTGCGGGGTAAGTGCGTCGAGCAGGATCAGCGTGCTCGGGCGGCCGCCGGGGTATTCGCGATGCGGATCGTCGCTGCCCTGACCGTTGGCCAGCGCCTCGGTCTGCGCCAGCAGGTTGGCCAGCAGTGCCTGGTGGTTGACCCCATAGGGATCATCGTTGTGCACGCAGCCGATGAAGTCGGCCGGGATCACGCTGGTGCCCTGGTGCAAGGCCTGGAAGAAGCTGTGCTGCACATCGGTGCCCGCCCCGCCCCACCACACCGGCACGGTGTCGTTGGCGACCGGGCTGCCATCGAGCTGCACGCGCTTGCCCAGGCTTTCCATCACCAGCTGCTGCAGGTAGGCCGGCAGCAGCGCCAGGCGCTGGTCGTAGGTCATCACCGCATGGGTGGCGTGGCCGAGCAGGTTGCGGTTCCAGACGTCGGTCAGCGCATGCAGCACCGGCAGGTTCTGCGCCAGCGGCGCGGTCAGCGCGTGTTCGTCCATCTGTGCGGCACCGGCCAGGAGCTGTTCGAAACGCTCGAAGCCGATTGCCAGCGCGATCGGGAAACCGACCGCCGACCACAGCGAATAACGCCCGCCCACCCAGTCCCACATCGGCAGCACGCGGCCGGCGGAAATCGAGAAGGCCTGTGCGGCACGCTCCGGGTTGGCGCTCACCGCGTACAGGCGCTCGCTGCCCCCCAGCCAGTCGTGCAGGATCTGCCCGTTGAGCAGGGTTTCCTGGGTGCCGAAGGTCTTGGAGATCAGGATGCCGGCGGTGGTCGCCGGATCCAGCGTAGCCAACGTGCGCTGCATGGCGGCGCCGTCGACGTTGGAAACGAAGTGCACGCGGAAGCGCGCGCCGGTGACCGGGCGCAGCGCATCGGCGACCAGGCGCGGACCCAGGTCCGAACCGCCGATGCCGACGCTGACGATGTCGGTGACAGGGGTCTTTTCCAGCGCGGCGATCAGCTCGCCCATCCGTGCGCGTACCTTGGCGGCGGTAGCGAACGCATCGCCGGCAACCGGTGCACCGCTGAGGTCGCCGCGCAACGCGGTATGCAGCGCCGCACGGCCTTCGGTCACATTGACCGTTTCACCGCGGAACAGGCGCTGGAAGCCGCCGGCGACATCGCGCTCGGCGGCCAGCTGCAGCAGTGCGTCCAACGCCGCGCGATCGTATTTCTGCCGCGCGAAATTGACGTACAACGGACCGACCCGCAATCCCAACGTTCGTGCCCGCTCCGGTTCGGCGGCAAGCAGCGAAGGGATGCTCGCGCCACGCAGGCGCTGGGCATGGGAGTGAAGCGGGTCGAATCCGTTGTGCTGTGTCATGCGGCCTGTGTCGGGATGCTGTCGTTGGTGTGGGAGATCTGGTTCTTGCCGTCCACATATACCAACTTCGGGCGGAAGCTGTCAGCTTCTTCTTCGCTCATGCTGGCGAAGGCGGCGATGATGATGATGTCGCCCACCTGCACGTGGCGCGCGGCGCCGCCGTTGAGCGAGACCACGCCGCTGCCGGCTTCGGCGCGGATGGCATAGGTGGAGAAACGCGCACCGTTGGTGACGTCCCAGATATGCACCTGTTCGAACTCACGGATGCCGGTGGCCTGCAGCAGGTTGTCATCGATGGCGATGGAACCTTCGTAGTTCAACTCGGAGTGGGTGACGGTGGCGCGGTGGATCTTGGTCTTGAGCAGGGAGAGGTGCATGGCGCGCGACAACGGTAAAGGAAAGGGAAATTCTAGCACCCGCCGGAACGCCGGCAGTCCCGGGCGGTTGCGCCCCGACCCGGCGCTGCCGTCCATTCAGGCAAGCCAGGCCCTGCGCCCCGTCCGGAGCGTCGCCCGGTCGGCCGGCTGCCCCGCCTCAGGCATCGCCATCCGCGATCCCGCCGCTCACCGGCGAGGCCGGCTGGCCGACCTCGGCCAGGAAGTGGCCGATGATCTCCTGCAGCCGCTCGCCCGCGTCGGCGCTGCCGCGCTGGCCGGCGATACCCTCGGCCAGGTGGCGGGCCGTGTCGGCCAGGATCATCCCCCAGGCCCGTTCCTCGGCGATGCCCAGGGTCGACGCGTGCATGCCGGGCTTCATCGAACAATGCAGGCCGCGCGCGGCGACCCACACCCGCAGCATCTCCACGGCGTGGTCGTCGGCCAGCGCGGCCGGGGGAATGGGGCGTTCGTTCATCGGATGTCCGTGGCCGAACCTCAGAACTCCAGGTTGTCGATCAACCGGGTGTTGCCGATGCGCGCGGCGATCAGCGCCACGCGGGTGCCGTCGTTGGCATCGGCCGGTTCGGACAGGTCCGGCAGGCGCACCACGGCGTAGTCGACCTGGAAGCCGGCCGCCTGCAGCGCGGCGGTGGCCTCGGCTTCGATCAGGCTGCGGGTCTTGCCGGCGATGAAGCCTTCGCGCATGCCCAGCAGCACCTGGTGGATGGTGGTCGATACCGGGCGCTGTTCGGCGTTGAGGTACTGGTTGCGCGAGCTCATCGCCAGGCCATCGCCTTCGCGGACGATGTCCCCGCCGACGATCTGGATCGGGAAGGCCAGGTCTTCCACCATCTGCCGGATCACCGCCAGCTGCTGGTAGTCCTTCTTGCCGAAGGCGGCCACGTCCGGCTGCACCTGGTTGAACAGGCGCGAGACCACCGTACACACGCCATCGAAATGGCCCGGCCGGTGGGCGCCTTCCAGCAGACCACTGATGCCGGGCACGTTGACGCTGGCGGCCAGCGCCACGCCGAACGGGTACATCGATTCGACCGTCGGCAGCCACAGCACGTCACAGCCGGCCTGCTCCAGCCCGGTGGTGTCCGCCTCGGGGGTGCGCGGGTAGCGGGTGAAGTCCTCGTTCGGGCCGAACTGGGTCGGATTGACGAAGACACTGGAGACCACGCGGTCGGCGTATTGCCGCGCCAGCGTGACCAGCGAATAGTGGCCCGCATGCAGGTTGCCCATGGTGGGGACCAGCGCGACGCGCAGGCCCTCGCGCTTCCAGCCGTTGACGACGGCGCGCAGGCGGGACAGTTCGGTGACGGTTTCGATCATGAGGCGTAGGCGTGTTCTGCGTCGGGGAAGGAGCCGTCGCGCACGGCGTCGGCGTAGGCACGGACGGCACCGGCCACCGAACCGCCTTCGGCAAGGAAGTCCTTGACGAACTTGGGTCGGCGATGGCCGCTGTCCAGGCCGAGGAAGTCATGCAGCACCAGCACCTGGCCATCACAGCCGGGGCCGGCACCGATGCCGATGGTGGGCACGGCCACATCGGCAGTGACCTGGGTGGCAATCGGGGTGGGCACGCACTCGAGCACGATCAGCGTAGCGCCGGCGTCGACCGCGGCCTTGGCGTCGTCACGCAACTGCTGGGCGGCGTCGCCGCGGCCCTGCACGCGATAGCCGCCCAGGCGCAGCACCGACTGCGGCGTCAGGCCCAGGTGCGAGCACACCGGAATTTCGCGTTCGACCAGGTAACGAATCACGTCCAGCTTGAAGCCGGCGCCTTCGATCTTGACCATCTCCGCGCCGGCCTGGAGCAGGCGCAACGAGGCGTCCAGCGCGCGCTCGGGAGTCGCATCGGCGCCGAACGGCAGGTCGGCCACCAGCAGCGCACGCTGCAGCACACGGGCCACCGCACGGGTGTGGTAGACCATGTCGTCGGTGGTTACCGGCAGGGTCGAATCATGCCCCTGCACCACCATGCCCAGCGAGTCGCCGATCAGGATCAGGTCCACGCCGTTGGCATCGAACGCGCGCGCGAAACCGGCGTCGTAGGCGGTCAACATCACCAGCTTCTGCCCGTTGCGCTTGGCCTCGGCCAACGCGGGCACGGTCCAGGGCTTGCTGTCTGCGTGGGTACTCATGAGCTGATAACCGGTGGCGATAAGCGGGGCATTATCCCCCTATTGGCGCGATCCCGCAGGCCTGGACCCGCACCACAGCATCCCGCACGCGACCGTGCCCGGGAATCAGCGCGTCCGGGGCGATCTCGGCCAGGGGCAGCAGCGCGAAGGCGCGCTCATGCAGGTAGGGATGCGGCACCTGCAGCTGCGGCAGGTCGATGACCGCCTCGCCATACAGCAGCAGGTCCAGGTCCAGCGTGCGCGGCCCCCAGTGCACGCCGGGGGCGCGGACCCGGCCGAAGCCGCGCTCGATCGCCAACAGCGCGTCCAGCAGTTCCGGCGCACCCAGTGCGGTGTCCAGCAGCGCGGCGGCGTTGACGAACGCCGGCTGGTCTTCATTGCCCCAGGCCGGCGTGCTGTACAGCTGCGAACGCGCCCGCAGCGTGGTGCGCGGCAATGCGGCCAGCGCCTGGAACGCATCGCGCAGGGTCTGCGCGGCGTCCCCCAGGTTGGCGCCCAACCCGATGCAGGCGGCGGTCACCGCTTACTCGCCTGCAGCGGCCCCGCCAGGACGGCGGCGGCGACGGCGGCGCTTGCGCGGTGCGCCATCTTCATCACCCTCGCCCTCGACATGCGCGGCATCCAGCGTCGAATCCAGCTCGGTGCCGGACTGCAGCTGGGCTTCGCGCCAGAACTCCACATCGGCGCTGTGCTCGCTGGACGCGACCTGGCGCAGCACCAGGAAATCGTAGGCGGCGCGGAAGCGCGGATGGGTCAGGGTGCGGATCACGCGCTTGCGCTGGCGCGAGCTGAAACGGCCCTGCAGCAGCCAGATCTCCTGCATGGGCAGGGAAAAGCGGCGCGGCAGCGCGATGGTGGTCAGCTGGTGCAGGGTGACCCGGTCGGCGGCGCGGCGTTGCGCCTCTTCCAGCGCGATGCCCTGCTTCTGCAGGCTGGCCAGCGCGCGGCAGAAGGCCGGCCAAAGCAGCAGCGCGAACAGGAACGAGGGCGACACCGGCTCGTCGTTGGCCACGCGCAGGTCGGTGTTGTGCAGGCCTTCGATGACCATCCGGCGCAACGCACCGCTGCGGTTGCTGCGCAGTGCGGCGGCACTCTCGGGGAACATCACATCGAGCAGGCCGTAACGCTCCAGGCCCTCGAAGCTGGCCACACCGTGCCCGGACAGGAACAGCTTGAGCACTTCCTCGAACAGGCGGGCCGGCGCGGCTTCGGCCAGCAGGCCGGCCAGGCGCGGCAGCGGTTCGGCGCTGGCGTCATCGATCTGGAAGCCGAGCTTGGCCGCCAGGCGCACCGCGCGCAGCATCCGCACCGGGTCTTCCTGGTA
>NZ_DAMAGC010000133.1:0-11267 GCF_031995405.1 Stenotrophomonas sp.
GCCGCGCAGCAGGTGCAGTACGTAGGCGCCTTTGCGGTAGACCACCGCGCGGTCGTCGGCGCTGGGGGCGTTCCAGTCGGCATATACCAGCGCGTGGTCCGCGCCCTTGGCCCGCAGCGCGTCCAGGCGCTTGCGCCAACCCTCCACCTGCGCCTGGTAGGCGGCCTCGCCCTGCGCCTGCTGCAGGTAGGCGGCGGTCATGAAGTTGGCCATCCCCTCGTTGAGCCAGAAGTGCTCCCAGCCGGCGCAGGTGATCCGGTTGCCCCACCATTGGTGCGCGGCCTCATGGGCCATCAACGCGGTCTGGTCGGCATCGTCGAGTACCTCCTGGCCGTACGCCTCGGACATCAGCGACACCCCCGCCATTTCCTGCCCGATGGTGTTGGCCACCAGCGCCTGCTGGTAGTCACCGCGATACGGCAGCCCGGCGCGCGCCGCGAAGAAATCGAGCATGTCGCCGGTCCGCGCAAACACCGTGCGCAGCTGCGAAGGCGTGCGCTCCACCGAGAGGAAACGCAGCTGCACTGCACCATGTTGCTGCATGGCCTGCTGGTAGCGGCCGGCCGCGAAGCCATACACGTAACCGGGCATCGGCGTGTCCAGTCGCCAGTGATGTTCCAGGCGTCCATCGGCCAACGTACGCGTGGGCAGCGCGCGGCCGGTACCGGTGGCCCGCAGCCCTGGCGGCAATGTCACCGACAGATCCAGCGTGGCGCGCTCATCGGGCGCATCCACCGAGGGCATCCATTGGCTGGTGGAGAAGATCGTGTAGACCTCCTCGCGCTCGGGGGCGAACACCAGGCCGAACGTTGGCGCACCGTGGTAGCGAATCTGCAGCTCGGCCAAGGCACCGCGCTTCAGCGGCGTAGCCAATGTGACGTGCAGATGCTGGTCGGCCTGCGCAAAGGCAAGGGAGCGACCGCCCTGCTTCACTGACGTCACCTCGAGTGTGCCCGCGTCGAGGGTAAGCGTGGACAGCGTCTGCGCCGCCTTGAAACGGACGGTCTGCTGCCCCTGCACGCGCTTGGCGGCGATATCGGGCACCAGCGCCACGCTGTAGTGCAGCACATCGAAACCGCGTGGCGGCATGGCGTGCACCACGCAGCAACCAAACAGCAGCGGTAACGCCAACACCCCAACGCATTGTCGCACGATCATGGCATCCCTCCGAGCAATGTGGATCGCATCGTGCCAGACCGCGACGGGCAGAGCCACGCCATGCGTGGCTGCTTTCTGCTTGCGATCAGGCACCGCACGCAGCCATCCGGGCATTGCGCGCAGCCACCCAAGGCACCGCGCGCAGCCACCCAAGCACCGCGCAGCCACCCATGGGGTGGCTCTACCCCCCCAAAAAAAACGCCGGCGCGAGGCCGGCGTTTCTTCATGCGCGGTCAGGCCGGTATCAGCCGTTCCACTTGCCCAGTGCCGCCTGGCCGTTTTCCTTGGCGCGGTCGTACACGGTCTGCTGTGCCTTGGCGATGTTGGCCTTGGTGTCCTTGGCCCACAGCTTCAGTGCGGCCTGCTGCATGGCGCGGCCGTAGGAGAAGCTCAGCGGCCACGGCAGGTTGCCCATCTGGTTCATGGCATCCAGGTGTGCGGTGGACTGCTCATCGCTCTGGCCACCGGACAGGAACACCACGCCCGGCAGGATCGCCGGCACGGTGCTCTTGAGGCACATCACGGTCGACTCGGCCACTTCCTCGACGTCGGCCTGCTCTTCGCAGCCCTTGCCGGAGATGACCATCGAGGCCTTCAGGATGGTGCCTTCCAGCAGCACGTTCTGCTGGTACAGCGCGTCGAACAGCGAACGCAGGGTGGCTTCGGTGACTTCGTAGCAGGTCTCGATGTCGTGGTCGCCGTCCATGATCACTTCCGGCTCGACCATCGGCACCAGGCCGCATTCCTGGCACAGCGCCGCATAACGGGCCAGCGCGTGGGCGTTGGACTCGATGCAGGTACCCGACGGGATGCTCTCGCCGATGTTGATCACCGCACGCCACTTGGCAAAGCGCGCACCCAGCTTGTAGTACTCCTGCAGGCGCTCGCGCAGGCCGTCCAGGCCTTCGGTCACCATCTCACCGGGGCAGCCGGCGAGCGGGTGGGCACCCTTGTCGACCTTGATGCCCGGGATGATGCCGTGGTCGGCCATGTACTTGGCGAACGGCACGCCGTCCTTGGTGGACTGACGGATGGTCTCGTCGTACAGGATCGCGCCGGAGACATGCTCGTTCAGCTTCGGCGTGGTGAGCAGCATCTCGCGGTAGGCGCGACGGTTCTCTTCGGTGTTCTCCAGGCCGACGCTGGCGAAGCGCTTGCCGATGGTGCCGGTGGATTCGTCGATCGCGATAATGCCCTTGCCCGGGGCGACCATGGCCTGGGCGGTTTCAGCCAGCTGTTCGATGCTCATGTATTTCCTGTGGCGGGTGCGGGAAAACCGCAATTATAGCCCCCGCCTCCCGTGAACTGACCGTCCACGGAATCTGGAAACGCTTTCAGATGGCCAACGCGAGACGGCGCGACGTTTCCGCCGCGCCGCCGTGTGCTGCACTGCCGGGCGTGGCCCGGCACTCCCCTTACAGGTCGCCCAGGCCGCTGGCGCGACCGTCTTCGCCCACTTCCAGCAGGCGCAGGGTGTTGGTGGCGCCGTGGGTCTCCATGTGCTCACCGCTGGTGAACACCACGCGGTCGCCGGCCTGCAGCTGGTTGGCTTCCACCAGCAGGCGGATGCTGCCACGGGCGGCTTCGCGCGGGGTGAAGCCGCGGCTGTCGAAGTTGATCGGGAACACGTCGCGCATCAGCGCCATCTGGCGGCGGGCGCCGTCATGGCGGGTCACTGCGAACACCGGGGCCGAGGCACGGAAGCGCGACAGGTAACGCGCGGTGCCACCGGATTCGGTCATCGCCACGATCGCGCGCACGCCCACGTGCTGGGACAGGAACATGGTGGCCATGGCGATGGCCTGGTCGGCGCGCTCCAACCCGCGCGGCGAGGCGCCGAAGTCGGTCTCGGTCTGGAACTGACGCTCGGCACCCAGGCAGATGCGCGCCATCGCTTCGACCGCCTTGACCGGGTAGGCACCGGCGGCGGTTTCGGCCGACAGCATCACCGCATCGGTGCCGTCGATGACCGAGTTGGCCACGTCCAGCACTTCGGCGCGGGTCGGGATCGGGCTTTCGACCATCGACTGCAGCATCTGGGTGGCGGTGATCACCACCTTGTTCTGCGCCAGCGAGGCCTTGATGATCTTCTTCTGCAGGCCCGGCAGCTCGGCATCGCCGATTTCCACGCCCAGATCACCACGCGCGACCATGACCACGTCGCTGGCGTCGATGATCTCTTCCAGGTTCTCGATCGCCTCGGTGCGCTCGATCTTGGACACCAGCGCGGCGTAGCAGCCATGCGATTCGGCGATCTCGCGCGCATCGTTCATGTCCTGCGCATTGCGGCAGAACGACACGGCGATGAAGTCCACGCCGATCTTGGCCACGATGCCGATCAGCTCCTTGTCGCGCTCGGTCAGCGCGCCCAGCGACAGGCCGCCGCCCTGCTTGTTCAGGCCCTTGCGGTCGGACAGCACGCCGTCGTTGAGCACGGTGTTGATGATGCGCTCGCCCTGCACTTCGAGCACCTGCAGCTGCATCAGGCCATCGTCGAGCAGCAGCACGTCGCCGGCGGCCACGTCCTGCGGCAGGCCGAGGTAGCTCACGCCCACCTGGGTGGTGTCGCCCGGCGGCGGGGTGGCCGAGGCGACCAGGTCGAAGCGGTCGCCCGCCTTGAGGTGGATCTTGCCTTCGGCGAAGCGCTCGATGCGGATCTTCGGGCCCGGCAGGTCGGCCAGGATGCCCACTTCCACGCCCACCCGCTGCGCGGCGGCGCGCACGTCGGCGGCACGCTTGGCCTGGCCGGACGGATCGCCGTGGCTGAAGTTGAGGCGAACCACGTTCACGCCGGCGCGGAAGAGATCCTCCAGCACGCCCGGCGGGTCGGTTGCCGGTCCGAGGGTGGCAAGGATCTTGGTACGGCGCTGACGCTCAATCATGGTAAATGGGCTCCCGGGAAAGGATCGAAATTAGCACACCCTTCACGTCCCATGAATACGTTTACAGCCTTGCGGTGTCTGGGTTTGTCCGATGTCCCGGAGACAGCGTCGGACCGCCGCGCGGACATCGGCTGACCTGCGACTGGCGACAAGCCCCGACACGATTGGCTTTGCGCAGGACATGCGGCGGCGTACGGGATGCCGCCAACTGCCTCAGGCGAGCACGCTCAGCAGGTCATCCGGCGCGCTGGCCAGATGCTGCGCACCGGCCTCCTGCAGCTCTTCGGCCCCGCCGAAACCCCACAACACGCCGATATTGCGCATGTTGTGATGACGCGCGCCGGCGATATCCATGCGCCGGTCGCCGATCATCCAGCACTGCTGCGGGTCGAGCGACAGCCGCATCAGCGCCTCGGCCACCAGTTGCGGCTTCTCGCTGCGGCTGCCGTCGATGGTCGCCCCGATCACGTCCTCGAAGCAGTTGCCGAACGGCAGGTGCTCGACGATGCGCCGTGCATGCGGCTCGTTCTTGGCGGTGACGATCGCCAGCCGATGGCCGCGATCATGCAACGCCTGCACCACCTGGCCGATGCGCGGATAGACCTCGTGCTCGCGCCAGCCGACCACGTCGAAACGCTCGCGGTAATACGTCACCGCCTGTTCGACATCGGCCGGATCGGCGAACAGCGGCGCGAAGCTGGTGCGCAGCGACGGGCCGATCCAGCGCCGCAGTTCTTCCTGCGACGGCACCGGCCTGCCCATCTGCGTGAGCGCATGCGCCACGCACTGGGTGATGCCGACCGCCGAATCGATCAGCGTGCCATCCAGGTCGAAGAACAGGACATCCCGCCCGGCATCGGCGTGACGCCCCACGGTCGCCATCAGGCGCCCCGTGCGTCGAGCGCGGCCACCGCCGGCAGGGTCTTGCCTTCCAGGAACTCCAGGAACGCGCCGCCGCCGGTGGAGATGTAGCTGATCTGCTTGGCGATGTCGTACTTGTCCACTGCCGCCAGGGTGTCTCCGCCGCCGGCAATGGAGAACGCCGACGAGGCGGCAATCGCCTGCGCCAGCGCCTGGGTGCCGTGGCTGAAGGCCTCGAATTCGAACACGCCGACCGGGCCGTTCCAGACCACGGTGCCGGCCTTGGCGATCAACCCGGCGTAGTGCCGGGCGGTGTCCGGGCCGATGTCCAGGATCAGGTCATCCTCGGCGACATCGGCCAGCGCCTTCACCGTGGCCTCGGCATCGGGCAGGAACTGCTTGGCCACCACCACATCGGTCGGCAGCGGGATCTCGGCGCCACGCGCCTTGGCATCGGCGACGATCTTCTTCGCCGTCTCCAGCAAATCCGGTTCGTACAGCGACTTGCCGACCGGGTAACCGGCCGCGGCGATGAAGGTGTTGGCGATACCGCCCCCGACGATCAGCTGGTCGACCTTGCCGACCAGGCTGGAGAGCAGCTCAAGCTTGGTGCTCACCTTGCTGCCGGCCACGATCGCCAGCAGCGGCTTCGCCGGCGCGTGCAGAACCTTGGCCAGAGCGTCCAGCTCGGCCATCAGCAGCGGGCCACCGGCGGCGACGGGCGCGAAGCGGATCACGCCATGGGTGGAGGCCTGCGCGCGATGCGCGGTACCGAAAGCATCCATCACGAACACGTCGCACAGCGCGGCATACTTCTTCGCCAGCGCTTCATCGTCCTTGGCTTCGCCGACGTTCATGCGGCAGTTTTCCAGCAGAACGATCTCGCCGGGCGCAACCTCGACACCGTCAACCCAGTCGCGCACCAGCGGCACTTTCACGCCCAGCAGGTGCGACAGCCGCAGCGCCACCGGCGCCAGCGAATCGGCTTCGCTCCACACGCCTTCCTTCGGCCGTCCCAGGTGCGACATGACCATGACCGCCGCCCCTTTCTCCAGCGCCATCTTCAACGTCGGCAGCGATGCGGTGATGCGCTGCTCGGAGGTGATGTTGCCATCCTCGATCGGCACGTTGAGGTCCTGGCGGATCAGCACGCGCTTGCCGGAGAGATCGAGGTCGGTCATGCGAACGATGGACATGGGCAACTCTTTGGCTGAAAAGGAAAGGGCGCCGCGCACGGCGCAGACGCCCATTGTCCCGACTGCGCGGGCGCATCGCAAATTTTCGGGCAGAAGCGAAGGCAGGAGCCAGGTCCAAGTCCAAGTCCAAGTCCAACGCCCTGCGGCCGATGCTGCTGCGCTGTGCGGGGGCCTGTGGGTTCACGGGACACGTTTTAAGTACGTCCATGTAAGCTCCGTCGCCGCATCCATGCGGCGCAGGGTCCCGTGAACCCACAGGCCCCCACACTCGACAACGGGTCGGTGCGCATGGAAAAGGCCACCGACAATGCGGGGCGCTGCCCGGCAGCTTCCGTACGTCAGGAATGCGGAAGGATGGTGAGAAGCCGACCACAAAGCGACGCTCGGACACGTAGTGCCGGGCGCTGCCCGGCAGCTCTTCCCCCACCGCCAGCGCGATGAACCGTCCGGAGGCCAGGAAGATCAAGGCGCTGCTGCTAAAGGCGCTGCTCCGAAAGCAGTTGCTCCCAAGGCAATTCTTCCCGCAGAAACCCGCCCATCCATCACCCCGCAGCACCGCCCGGCTTCTGCCGCAGCACGCTCACCGCGAAGCCACCGACCACCAGCACGCCCAGCACCAGCAACCCCCACAGCAACCAGCGCTTCCAGTCGCGCTGCGGCGCCACCGCCGCGTCGCCGGCCAGCACCTGCGCCGGCCCCTGCAACGTCGCCAGTGCCGGCTGCCACTGCGCCCCCTGCTGCTCACGCAACTGCGCGATCACCGTCCCCACCGGCGCATCGCTGCGCGCCGCGCGCACACTGCCCGCCGCCACGCTGTATGGCCCCTCGCCCTGGCTCAGGAACACCAACGCTTCAGGTTGATAGCCCAGCTTCAACGTCGGCGCCACGCTCGGCTGCGCCTGCCCCGCCACCAGCTTCCAGTAACGATCGCGACTGGGCACCGGCAACGCCTGCGTCTGCGACCGACGCCGCTGCGCCGCATCCTGCACCTGATAGGCCACCCATGGACCCGCGCGCACCTGCCACGGCTGGCTGGCATCATCGCGACTCAGCAACGTCCACTGCACCACGCTGTTGTCGGCCGTGTCGATGTCCACCTGGGCAATTGGGAAGCGCCCCTCCAGCCGGTACTCGAACTCCCCCGGCTTGCCGGCAGCACCGCCAAGCGACTGCCAGCGCCAATCGATCGACTGCGCTGCCGGCACCAGCTCGGCCTGCACCGCCGACAACGCCGGCAGCGCATCGGCGCCCATCGGCAGAATCCGGAAGTACTTCGCCTGGTGCCCGATCTCGATGCGTCGCTGCTGCAGGCGCTGCCCATCGTGCTGCAGATCCACCAGCGGCACATCGTCGGTGATGCGCTGCCACTGTCGCAGATCGTCGCTGGCTTCCACCCGCACCCGTGCCTGCAGCGCGGTCTGCGTCTGCCAGTCCAGCCGCAGCGCCTGCACGCCCACGTGCAGCGCACTGGCATCGACGAGCCAGCCGGCAGCCTGCGTGCTGCCCGCGCCGCTGCGCCCCAGTCGCGCTTCCACCCGCCGCACGCTGCCGTCGGTATTGCGCTCGGTCAGCAGCTGCAGGTCGTCGGCGGCGGCGCCGGCCAGCGCCGGCAACGGGAACCAGGTCAGCGTCTGCCATTGCGCCTCGCGTGCCAGCGGCTGGTCGGCGGCCAGCAGGGTCGTCGGCAGCGCCTGGCCCTGCGCATTGAACACCTGCACATCGGCCAGCTGGGGCGACACCGCACTGCGGTAGACCGCTTCGTCCAGCAGCACCCGGTAGGCACCGGCCTGCGGCTGCGACAGCTGCAACGGCCATTGCTGGCGATACTCCTGGCGCGCATCGGCGGCCAGTGCCAGGGACGGCAGGGCGGCCAGCGACAGCGCCGCGATCAGGGTGCGCATTCGGTTCACGGGTGTGGCTCCACGGAGGGTTCCGGGGCGCGCGGCGGCGCCGGCGCGAGATAACCTACGACCGTGCACAACAGGCCGTAGGCGATGAAGGAGGAAATGCCCAGCAGGTTGCCCAGGTGCTGGCGGTCGATCAGCACCAGCTTGGCCAATACCACGCCCATGAGCACCGCACCGACCAGCCACAACGTGCGCTGGCCGCGGCGCGAGCCCCACACCCAGCTGATCACGCCGAGCACGCTCCAGACCACGGTCAGGCTGGTCTGGGCCAGGGTCGAGGACCACAGCGCGTCGTTCCAGGCCACGCCGCCCCAGTGGTGCACGGTATGCAGCGTGGTGCTGGTGAGCAGGATGAAACCGGCGATGGCCAGCAACGGCACGCGCACGCCACGCGGCCCGTCCGGTGCCTGGGCCGACCACAACCAGCGCGCCGCCAGTGCCAGCCCGGCCAACTGCACCAGCTCCATCGGATTGAGCAGCGGCAGCCACGGCAGCGGTGCCGACCCGCCCGGCAGCGTGAGCAGGCCAAGCCAGCTCACCCCAAGCACCACGAACAACGTGGAGGTCAGCGCCGTGCGCAGTGCGTCGAAGCGCGCGCCCAGCGGCACGGCCAGCCACGACCAGCGCAGCAGGGCGGCCGCGGTGACCAGCAGCCACGGCAGCAGCGCCAGCGCCACCGACCAGCCCTGCGCCAGCGCGAAGCGATCGGCCAGCCACATGCAGGCCAGCGAAACCACCGTCGGCCACAGCAGCCACCAGGTGAACTGCGCCGCGAGCGCGGTGCGGTCCTGGCCGCCACGCAGGCACCACAGGCTGCGCACGCCGAGCACGGCGAACACCGCCCAGGCCAGCGCGCCATAGCCGGCGAACGGCTGCTGGTGCGCCTCGCCCTGCCACAGCACCAGCGGGAAAGCGCTGAGCAGCATGGTCAGCGTGGTCAGCACCAGCGCGCGGGCCGGTGCGCGGCGATGCCACTCGGCGGCAAGCCACGCGGTGACCGCGACCGCGATCAGCAGCGCGTCGGGACGGCTGTCGCGCGCCACGAAGCGGCTGACCTCGTGGGCGATACCGCCCAGCCACCACACCAAGCCCCACAGGTAGTAGACGACGGCCGGCGAATCCTGGCGCGCCCTTCGGTAGCAGGCGGCCGAGGCGAAGCCGGCCAGCGCCAGCAGCAGCCCGCTCATGAAGGTCGGGTTGGCGATCGCGGTGGCATCGGCATGCCAGTAGTCGGCGCCCACCACGAACCCGAACGCCGCCCCCAGCTGCAGCAGCGCACCGGCGATCTGCGGGAGCCAGCGCTTCTGGCGCAGGCCGAGCCAGACCAGCCCGGCGCCTTCCAGCGCGAACACACTGGCGGTGGCGCGGGCGGACAATGCCAGCGGCACCGCCAACGTCGCAAAGCCCACCGCCAATACCGCGTGCGACTGGCCCAGCACCGCATAGCGGGCGCGCCGGATCAGCGCCCAGCCCAGCACCGCGTACAACGCGGCCAGCGCCAACGCACACAGTGCCAGCAGCAGGCGGTCGTCGTGCAGCATCCCGGCCTGCAGCGAGAAGGCGATCAGCGGCGTGCCGAACACCAGGCTGCCATCGACCAGGTCGCGCTTCTCCGCCGGCTGGCGGCGCGCATAGAGGATCGGGATGAGCAGGTAGAAGGCGAAGAACAGCAGCAGGAACGGCTCGGTGCTGCTGAACTTGTCGGCGTTGTACTGCAGCACGCCCCAGGCCGTACCGATGCCGAAGGTGAAGGCGAACCCGAGCAGGTTGAGCACCCGCCACGGACGCCACCAGGCAATGGCCAGGATGGCTGCGTTGAGCACGGCGTAATAGGAGAACAGCGCCACGTGGTTGCCACTGCCGGTGGACAGCCAGATCGGCGCCATGAACCCGGCCAGGATGCCCAGCACCGCCAGCGTGCGCGAATTCTGCACGACCGCCAGCACGCCCATGCCGGCGATCAGCAACACGCTCATGGCAAAGGCCGGCGGCGCATCGATCAGGTCGTAGCGTTTGAACGCGGCAAAGATGGTCAGCAGCAGCACGCCGATGGTGCCGCCCTGCAGGGCCAGCGCGAACAGGCGCCGGCGGTCGCGCTGGATCCAGCCGAACACCAGCCCGCCCAGCGCCGCCGCGGCGATCGCGGCCAGGCGCAGTTCGATGGGCGCATTCAACCAACCCTGGTCGCTGGCGTACTTGAGCAGCGCAGCGACACCGGCCAGCAGCACCAGCATGCCGATCTTGACCGGCACGTTGCCCTCGGTGAACCACTGCTTGATCGTGCCGATGATCCGCTCGCCGATCCCCGGGCCCTGCGGCGGTGCGGGCGGGAGCGGCGCGCTGGCCGCCACCGGGACGGGGGCGGACGCAGGGAGCGGCGGCGGACGACGCGGCGGCTCCGGGGCGGCGGCCAACGGCACGGCAACCACCGCCGGTTCGGGCGTCGGTTCGGCAGCGGCGGCGGGCGGCGGCGCTCGATAGGCGGTCTCCGCCCAGCCCAGCGGCGTGCTGATCGGCACCTCGGCCGACGGCTGCGCGCTGGCCTGGAACTGCTGGCTCTCCAGCGCGGACACGCGCCGGCGCAGGCCGGCGATCATCACCAGGGCCACCACCAGCAACACCGGGATCAGCAGTACCACCACCGCCAGCAGGACAATCAGAGCTTCCATTCCACGCCATCCTCAAAGGGGAGCCCCGGCGGCATCCTGCCGACGCCATGCCGGTGGCACGCGGCCATGCTAATGGATCGACGGCAGCTGCGGGGCCCCCTGTCCGTTGCCGGGCCAGATACGACGAACCCCGGCACAGGGCCGGGGTTCGCAGGGTGCACCGAGGCTGCGCCGCGCTTACTTGGCGGCGACGACCTTGGCCATTTCCAGGCACTTGTTGGAGTAGCCCCACTCGTTGTCGTACCAGGACACCAGCTTGACGAAGGTGCTGTCCAGGGCGATACCGGCATCGGCATCGAACACCGAGGTGTGGGTCTCGCCGCGGAAGTCGGTGGCCACCACCTTGTCTTCGGTGTAGCCCAGGATGCCCTTCAGCGCGCCTTCGCTCTGTGCCTTCACTTCGGCGCAGATCTCGGCGTAGGTGGCTTCCTTTTCCAGCTCGACGGTCAGGTCGACCACCGACACGTCCGAGGTCGGCACGCGGAAGCTCATGCCGGTGAGCTTCTTGTTCAGCTCCGGGATCACCACGCCGACGGCCTTGGCTGCGCCGGTCGAGGACGGAATGATGTTTTCCAGGATGCCGCGGCCGCCGCG
>NZ_DAMAGC010000134.1:0-11163 GCF_031995405.1 Stenotrophomonas sp.
GGGGTGGGGGCTGACGCTCCCCCTGTAGGAGTGAACGTTCTGTCGCCACGCATGGACACGCCCCACACGTCGAAGTCACGGCCCCGGTACGCCGCACGCGCTAACAAGGCGGTACATATCCGCTGGAGCACTGCATGCGCGCCTTGACCTACCACGGCAGCAAAGACGTACGCGTCGACACCGTTCCCGATCCGGTGCTGGCCGCGCCCGATGACCTGATCCTGCGCGTGACCGCCACCGCGATCTGCGGCTCGGATCTGCATCTGTATCGCGGCAAGATCCCCGACCTGCATACCGGCGATGTGCTGGGGCATGAGTTCATGGGCATCGTCGAAGAAGTCGGGGCAGGGGTGAGCGACCTGCGTCGGGGCGACCGGGTGGTGATTCCCTTCGTGATCGCGTGCGGCGAATGCTTCCACTGCCGGCTTACCGAATTCGCCGCGTGTGAGACCACCAACAGCGGCAAGGGCGCGGCGGTCAACCAGAAGGGTATCCGCCCGCCGGCGGCGCTGTTCGGCTACAGCCATCTTTACGGCGGCGTGTCCGGCGGCCAGGCAGAGTTCGTGCGCGTGCCCAAGGCCAACGTGGGACCCCTGCGCATCCCCGACGGTCTGGCCGATGAGCAGGTGCTGTTCCTGTCCGACATCCTGCCGACCGGCTACCAGGCCGCGCTCAATGCGGGGGTCAAGCCCGGCTCCACCGTGGCGATCTTCGGCGCCGGTCCGGTCGGGCTGATGAGCGCGGCGTGCTGCCGCCTGCTGGGCGCGGAGACGATCTTCATGGTCGATCATCTGCCCTACCGGCTGGCTTTCGCGCAGCAGACTTACGGCGTTACGCCCATCGACTTCACCCAGGTCGAGGATCCGGCCGAGTACATCGTGACCCAGACCAATGGTCGCGGGGTGGATGCCACCATCGAGGCCGTGGGCTTTGAAGCCGAAGGTAGCGCGCTGGAGTCGGCGCTGACCACGTTGAAAGTGGAGGGCAGCAGCGGCGTGGCGATCCGGCAGTGCATCGCCGCCACCCGCCGCGGCGGCACGGTCAGCATTCCGGGGGTGTATGCCGGCTTCGTGCATGGCTTCCTGCTCGGTGATGCGTTCGACAAGGGCCTCACCTTCAAGATGGGCCAGACCCACGTGCAGCGGTTGATGCCGGAGCTGCTCGATCATATCGCCGAGGGCAACCTGGATCCGGGCGTGATCGTCACCCATCGCATGGCGTTGGAAGATGCGGCCAAGGGCTATGAGATTTTCGACCGCAAGCAGGAGGATTGCCGCAAGGTGATCCTGACGCCCTGACATGGCGACCGTCGTCGATATCGCCGCCTCCCGCGTTGCAACGCCTGCGCTGCTGCGTCAGGCGCGCGACTGGCTGGCCCGGCAACCGGTCCTGCCACGCCCCGGCGGTGGCGATACGCTGCTGCGCTGGCAGTCGCTGGCACAGATCGCCGCACAGGATCTGTGTCTGGCCAAGGTGCTGGAGGCGCACTACGACGCGCAGGCGATCCTGCAGGAACTGGGCGCAGGCCAACCCGAGCGTGGCCAGCTGGGCGCGGTATGGGCTGCTGAAGGACCTGCCGCGACGCTGGCCTTCGATGCGCAGCAGGGCACGTTGAGCGGCGACAAGCCGTGGTGCTCGGGCGCGGAGTGGGTGGATTTCGCGCTGGTGACGGTGCGTGATGGAACCCAATCGCGGCTGTTCCTTGCCGACCTTCGCAGTGCCCGGCTCGGCTGCAATGCACAGGACTGGCAGGCGACCGGCATGTGCCGTGTGCCCAGCGGCACCGCGCACTTCCGGCAGGTGCCGGCGGTGGAGGTGGGAGCGGCCAATGCCTATCTGGAACGGCCCGGCTTCTGGCACGGCGGCGCGGGGATCGCCGCGTGCTGGTTCGGCGCGGCGGCCGCGCTGGCCGAGCCGCTTCGGCGTTCGCCAAAGACCGCCGAAGCCGGCACCGCCGCGGTGCTGCTGGGCGAAGTGGACATGACCCTGTCCCCGTGCGCATCGCTGCTGCGCGAGCTGGCGGCACTGCTGGACGCGCAGCCCGATCGCCCGCACATGACCGAGGTGCTGCGTGCGCGCAGCGTGGTCGAACGGGCCTGCGCGCGCACGCTGGACCGGGTCGCGCGCGCGCTGGGACCAGGGCCGATGTGCCTGGACCAGGATCACGCCCGGCGCTGGAGTGACCTCACCGTGTTCATCCGCCAGAGTCACGCCGATCGCGACTGGCAGCAACTGGGCATGGACTGCCATCGGGAGGGGCGGCCATGGACGTTGTAGAACGCCAGATAGACGGCAGCGGCGTCAGCGAGGCGGAATGGCAGGCCTGCGCATGGCTGCAGGCGCTGCCGGAACGCACGGCCGAGACGCTCTTCGCGGGCATCACCCGGCTGGTGGTGGTTTCGCCGCATCCCGACGACGAGGTGCTGGCCTGCGGCGGGCTCATGGGCTGCGCCCACGCTGCCGGCGTGCCGGTGGTGGTGGTATCGGTGACCGATGGCGAGGCCTGCTACCCCGATCACGCCGTCTGGCTGCCGCAGCGGTTGCGCGAAGAACGTCAGCGCGAACTCGATCGCGCGCTCGCATGCCTCGGATTGGCCAACACGGAGCGGCACGCATGGCACATCGGCGACGGCACGGTGACCCAGCACGAGGCGGAGGTGGCGGCCCGGCTGCTGGCGCTGCTGCGCGAGGACGATCTGGTGCTGGCGCCGTGGATGCTGGACGCGCACCCGGACCATGAGGCGGTGGGCCGCGCCTGCGCCCGCGCAGCGTCCCATCGTGGTTGCGCGCGTCTTGAGTTTCCCGTCTGGGGCTGGCACTGGGTGGACCCGCAGCAGGCGGCGCGCCTGTGGTCGCCGGCACTGCGTTTCCAGCTCTCGCCAAACATGCAGCAGCGCAAGCACGCGGCCATCCACCAGTTCGCCACCCAGACCGGTGCCGCGCCGGGGCTGGACGGCGATCCAATCCTGCCGGAGGCGGTGTTGCAACGTTTCCAGCGCGACTACGAGGTACTGCTGGGATGAGCGATGTCGCCTATTTCGATGCGCTCTACCAGAACGAGGATCCGTTCGCGTATCGCACCCGCTGGTATGAAGCGCGCAAACGCGCGCTGACCCTGGCCAGCCTGCCGCACGCGCATTACCTGCGCGCCTGGGAGCTGGGCTGCTCCAATGGCGTGCTGACCGCCGCGCTGGCACCGCGCTGCGCGCAGCTGCTGGCCACCGACATCAGCGAAGAGGCCGTCGTCGCGGCGCGCCGGACACTGGCCGGGCAGCCGCATGTGACGGTCGAGCGCGCGCAGCACCCGCAGGCGTGGCCGGACGGCCGCTTCGACCTGATCGTGGTCAGTGAAGTGGGCTACTACCTGGACGCATCGGACATGCAGGCAATGGCGGCGCGCCTGGTCGGCTCGCTGGATCCGCAGGGCGTGCTGGTCGCCTGCCACTGGCGCCCGTCGTTCGCGCAGGCCCGTTGCAGCACCGATTTCGTGCACGCCCAGCTGGACGCACTGCTGCCCCGGGTCTTTTCCTGGTCCGACGCCGACATGGTGCTACAGGGCTGGTCGCGCGATCTCCGCTCGGTAGCGCAGCGCGAGGGCCTGCGATGATTGCCGCCATTGTCCCGGCCCACAACGAAGAGCAGCTGATCGGCCCGTGTCTGCAGGCGCTGCAGGTGGCGGCCGCGCATCGTGCTCTGGACGGCGAGGGGGTCGCCATCGTGGTGGCGCTGGACCGCTGCAGCGATGCCACGGCAGCGGTATGCCGACGGTTCGGGGTACAGACGGTGCAGGTGGATGCCGGTTGCGTTGGCGTCGCCCGTGCGGCTGCGAGTGAGGTCGCGTTGTCGCTCGGCGCGCGCTGGATCGGCTGCACCGACGCCGATAGCCGCGTGCCCGCCGATTGGCTGGCCAAGCAGCTGCACTGCGGGGCGGGCGCGTTCTGTGGCGTGGTCACCGTGGACGACTGGCTCGATTATGCGCCGGGCGTGCAGCAGCACTTCCTGGCCAGTGAGCGCCTGGAGGACGGGCATGCGCATGTCCACGGCGCCAACATGGGTTTCAGTGCGGCTGCCTACCGTGACAGCGGCGGCTTCCTGCCCCTGGTCACGGGGGAGGATGTTGCCTTGATTGCCGCGATCCAGACCAGTGGGGCACGTGTTGCACGGCTGGCCGCACCCCAGGTGGTCACCAGTGCGCGCCGGCATGCGCGCGCGAGTCGCGGCTTCAGCGACTTCCTCAAGCGCCTGGAGCAGCAGATGGACCCGGACGAGGGTGGCCTGGTGCGGGCATTGCCGAGCATCGGGCGCAGATCCGCAGGCGCGTGGTGATGGCTGCCGTCGATCTGCTGGGCTGGGCGGCCACACTCGTGCTGGTGGCCACGCTGTGGCGGCAGATCTGGAAACAATGGCGTGCCGATGACGCGCAGGCCGTATCCACGTGGTTGTTCGTGGGCCAGATCACCGCCTCGGTGCTGTTCATTCTCTACAGCATCGCGCTGCATTCCTGGGTCTTCGTGGTCACCAACAGCCTGGTATTGGCTACGGCGATCGCAGGTCAGTGCCTGTCCTGGGTCAAGCGCCGTCGCGCGTCTTCGTGATGATGCAATCGCGTGGTGAACACGCGCGCACAACAACTGCATTTCATCGCGCATACCTCGCTGAACCGCGTGTTTTGGATGTCACGCCGACTTCATTGCCGATCGCTAAAAGTGGACTCACCCAAACGGGCATCCCGTCATCTACAGGAGCAACATCAGTGACTACCGAATCCAAGACCACCCATACCTTGAACGACCTGATCGAGATTGCCCGCGACGGTAAGGAGTTCTACACCGAAGCGGCCGGCAAGGTGAAAGACACCGAACTGTCGTCGCTGTTCACCCGCATCGCCGGGGTGAAGGACGAGATCGTGCGTTCGCTCAGCGCCACCGTCCTGGCTGCAGGTGGCAAGCCGGCCGAGCACGGCACCGTGGTCGGTTCGATGCAGCAGTTCTACGGCAAGGTGCGCGCTACGCTGGGCGATACCCAGTACGGCTACGTGGCCGAGCTGGAAGAATCCGAAGACCGTCTGCTGAAGGCGTTCAAGGACACCCTGACCGACGCCGACACCCCGCCGGCCGCGCGCCAGGAAGTGCAGCGCCTGCTGCCTAAGGTGCAGGAATGCCATGCGGTCATGCGTGACCGCAAGCATGCGATGAAGCACTGATCGCCTCCCACGCGATCGCGACGGATCGCCCTGGCGTAATCCGTTCCAGATGAACGCGCGGACCGCGCAGACAGCCCCGGCACGTCCGGGGCTGTCTGCGTCCGGGCAACCGCACGCACACGTACGGGGGAGGGGGAATTGGTGCATACTCGATCGAAAGGGCTGCTTGGATCTGCTATGGAACACATGCGTTGGCTGACGCTTCGCCTTGGCAACAATCAATCCATCGGGCCGAAGGTTCTGTCGGACCTGTGGTCCAATGCCTGCGAAACGAATCAGTCGTCTGTCACCCGCGACACGATGCCGGGCAAGTCCACGTCCTATGCGTTGCATGCGCCGCTGTCGCTGGCGTATCCCAAGCGCGCGGAACTGCGCATGCGCAAGCTGCTGGAAGAAGCGGGCTACACCTTTACCCTCGGCTCTCTGGCCGACCGGCCGGCACCGCAGCCGATGCGCAGCACCCGCTGATCAGTGCGGCGCCAGCCGCCGCAGCATGATCCGCACGGGGAAGCCCCCGGCATGTTCGACCGACTCCAGCGGCACCCATCCCAGATGGCGATACAGACCGCCGTCGTCGGCCTCGGTCTGCAGGTACACATCGCGTACGCCCAAGGCGGCGGCGCGTGTCATCAGATCTTCGATCAGCACCGCCGCGATGCCCCGGCCACGGTGCGAGTCGCGTACGTAGACGCCGCCGAGCCAGTGCTGGCGCTCCGGGCGCTCGGTGCGTTCGTGGAACTTCAGCTGCGCTGCCGCGATCGGTTGCCCGTCATCGAGGGCGATCAGCAGCAGGGGCAGGGCGGCATCGTGCAGGAACACTTCCAGCCGCTGGCATTCGTCGGCCTCGGTGCGGCCGGGCACGTGGCTGCCCCATTCAGTGAAGTACCAGGCGGCCACGGTCGGCAGCAGGGCGGGGTTCTGGCTCAGCAGGATGCGTTCAAATGTCATGGCGGTTCCAGTCGCGCTGTCAGGGGGCGTCTTCAACGGACCGGATACACGGCCATCACCGCGCAGCCCAGGTAGTTGCGCGGGTTGCTCTGGCGACGGAGATCGCCGGGCAGCGCCTGGCTGGCGATGATGCGGTCGCCGGGATTGCCGCAGATCAGGCCGTTGCCGAAGCCGGAGCGGAAGGCAATTTCCGGCGCGTTGGTGACCTCCGGGCAGTACGTGCCCAGTTCGACGCGGTAATAGCGGTTACCGCCGGACTGCTTCGGATTGGTTTCGACCTTGATGCCGTCGGGGTCTTCGGACCAGCTGCGCAGGGCGCGCGCGCTGAAACAGTACGCCGGTGAGGCGCGGAAGCGGCTGCCGGTCTCCGAGGCGGCCTGCACCTGCACGGTGGGCAGCGATTTCACCGTGCGCGCGTCGCTCAGCTTGGCCTCCGCGGCGAACTCGCGCGCGTCGATGCGCGCCACCGAGGCGATAGGGCAATGGCGGCCATCGATGCGCACGCGTTCACGGGGGCCGCCACAAGCCCAGCCCGAGGGCGCTTCCAGCACCGCGTCGGCGGCATCGTCCACGCCGGGGCAGGCCGATTGGAAGTGCACGCGCCATGGCTGCTGGTCGGCGTCCAGCACGGTCACGCTGTCGGCGTCGGTCTGGTTCATGTCGCGCAGGCCGCGGGCATCCAGGCAGGTCGGACCGGGCGCGACGCGGGCCGGTTCGCGTGGGGTGACGGCTGCGGCGGTCACGGGCAGGCAGATCAGCGCAAGGGCCAGCAGCGCGAGGCTGCGCATGCGGGCAGGGCGGGGCGTTCCAGGCGACGTCACAGTGTGCATTCCATGCGGACAGGACCGCCCGACTATATCAGCCGGTGACGGCCGGCCCACTGGATTGCGTCACGCTTGGCGCGCGCGCAGACTGCTCCTTCCCAGGGTTCACGCACGTCCTGTCTTCGCCGTCCATGCCTGCTGCTGCCTTCAACCTCCGTCGCTACGGTCGCGCGTCCAGCGTGGATCGGCATGATTTCGCCCAATGGGTGCTGCCGGTGCAGGGCGAACTGGCGTTTGAACTGGACGGCCGCAATGCGCGGCTGGACATGTGGCAAGGCGCGTTCGTGGCGCCGTCGGCCGGGCATGCGCAGTCCGCGCTGGCCGATGACCGGTTCCTGATCGTCGATTGTCCGGTGGCGCTGCTGGACCAGGACACCCTGCAACGGCTGGACCAGCACCCGGTGCTGGCCTTGCCGATGCAGGTGCGCGCCATGGCCCAGCGGGTCTGCGCCGGGCAACCGTCGCGGATCGACGGCGCTGTGGTGGCGCGCGAACTGCCACTTCTGCTGCACGCATTCTCGCTGGCGGGCAGCGCGACGCGGCTGCAGGCCGTATGTGCGCGCATCGAACAGTCGCCGGGCCAGGCGTGGCCGGTGGAGCGGATCGCGGCGGCGGTCGGGGTCAGCAGCAGTCGCGTGCATGCGTTGTTCCGCTCTGCATTCGACATGAGCCCGCTGGCATGGCTGAGCGCCTGTCGGTTGCGTTGCGCGCGCGGTCATCTGGCCGCGGGCGATATGCCCATTGCCAGCATCGCCCAGCAGGCCGGCTACTCCGAGCAGAGTGCGTTGACCCGTGCACTGCGCCGGGAGTGGGGGATGACCCCGGCCGAGTACCGGCGTCGTCATCGGCAGTAGCCTGGGTCAAGATCGACGGGGCGCGCTTGCCTACACTGGCGCACTCCTCCAGCAGTGACCCGCACGCGCAGATGAATCGATCCATGGGAGTTGGCATCGCCAACGGAATCGCCGCCGGTGCGCTGTGGGGCGTGGTGTTCCTGGCCCCGGCGATGCTGAGCCGGTTCAGCGCGGTGCAGTTGTCGGCCGGGCGTTACCTGGTCTATGGGCTGATCGCGGTGGTGCTGCTGGCCCCGCGCTGGCGGCAACTGCGTACGCGGATCGGTGCCGCCGAATGGCGCGGCCTGCTGTGGCTGAGCCTGGCCGGCAACCTGGTGTATTTCGTGCTGCTGGCCAATGCGGTGCAGTGGGCCGGTGGCGCGGCCGCGTCGCTGATCGTGGGGCTGATTCCGGTGGTGGTGACGCTGGCCGGCGTGCGCGAGCAGGGCGCGGTGCCGCTGCGTCGGTTGGCGCCGGCGCTGCTGCTGTGCCTGCTCGGCGTGGGCCTGGTCGGTTACGAGGCGCTGCAGGCCGAGCACGCCGGCGGCTCGGCCGGGCAGCGTGCGCTGGGGCTGCTGTGCGCGTTCGGCGCGCTGCTGTCCTGGGCGGTGTATTCGATCGGCAACAGCCGCTGGCTGGCGCGGCGGCCGGATATCTCCGGTCACGACTGGTCGCTGCTGACCGGCGTGGCCACCGGTGCGCTGGCGTTGCTGCTGGTGCCCAGCGCGTTCGTGCTGCAGGACACGCCGCACGTGGCGGCGGATTGGGGCTGGTTCTGGCTGATCAGCGCCGGGGTGGCGGTGGTCGCCTCGGTGCTCGGCAATGCGTGCTGGAACCGCGCCAGCCGCAACCTGCCGCTGACCCTGACCGGGCAGATGATCGTGTTCGAAACGCTGTTCGCGCTGCTGTACGGCTTTGCCTGGCAGCGACGCCTGCCCACTGCGATGGAAACCGTGGCGATCGTCTGCCTGGTCGCCGGCGTGCTGATGTGCGCGCATGCGCATCGCCCGCCCCGGGCGATCGCCGAGCACGTGGGGTGAGCGGCAGGGCTGCCGGCATTGCGCCAGCTGGATGGTCTCATTGGCAACTTTTTTGCCGACGTTATCGACGTGTTGCATGCCCGCACGTTTTGCGCTGCAACACTTGACAAGCCCCTGCCTGGCGTAGTTTTCTTGGCCCATGGTCTCCTTCGCCGCCACCGCCCACCCGTGCATCGCCGCCCTTGCGGTCGGTCGGGCCGCGGCTGTCCGGAGCACCGGTACCACCACCATTACCACCGTCACCACTCGCCCGGTGCGGCCCGTCGTCTTCGCGTAATTTCCGAAAACAACGGCCCCGCACCCGGAACAGGTTGCGGGGGAGCGCCTTCAACCTGACCCGACGCGGGGCCTCGAATCGAGGTCTACATGTCTCCCGTCGCCGTCCTGCCTGCTGTCGCTGATCCTGCCGCCCCGGTCCTGCGGGCCGCCACCTCCACGGTCGTGCACAAGTTCGGCGGCACGTCGGTGGCCGACGCCGAGCGCTATCGCCATGTCGCCCAGCTGCTGCTGGCGCGCGACGAAGCGGTCCAGGTCACCGTGGTTTCGGCGATGAAGGGCGTTACCGATGCGCTGATCGCGCTTGCGGGCCTGGCCGCCGACGATGCGCCGCACTGGCGCGACCACTGGCATGGGCTGCGTGCACGGCACCGCGGCGCGGCAGTGGCGCTGCTGGGCGAGCACGCCGGGCCGGCCGTGGAATGGTTCGATGCGCGCTTTCAGCACCTGGCCGAAGTGCTGGGGGCGCTGGCGGTGATCGGCGAGCTGCCGGTGGAGGTGCTGGACCGCGTACAGGGGCTGGGCGAGGTGTATTCGGCGCAGCTGCTCGGCCAGTACCTGCAGACCCTGGGCGAAGACTGCGCGGTGCTGGATGCGCGCGATGTGCTGGTGGTGGACCGCGGCGAGCTGGGCGTGGACGTGGACTGGGTGCAGAGCGCGCAGCGCCTGGCGACATGGCGGCAGGCGCATCCGGGCCCGCGCGTGGTCGCCACCGGCTTCGTCGCGCGCGATCGCCGCGACCGCATCACCACGCTTGGCCGCAACGGCAGCGATTACTCCGGCGCGATCTTCGCCGCGCTGTTCGATGCCGATGAGCTGCATATCTGGACCGACGTGGACGGCGTGCTCTCGGCCGACCCGCGGGTGGTGCCCGAAGCGGTGCAGCTGGATGCACTCAGCTACGACGAGGCCTGCGAGCTGGCTTACTTCGGTGCGAAGGTGGTGCATCCGCAGACGATGTCGCCGGCGATCGAGCGCGGCCTGCCGATCATCATCCGCAACACCTTCCGTCCCGACCATCCAGGCACGCGGATCACCGCCGAGCGAACTGTCTCCGGTCCGATCAAGGGCCTGACGCTGAGCCCGGACCTGGCCGTGCTGAACCTGGAGGGCACCGGCCTGATCGGCGTGCCGGGCACCGCCGAGCGCGTGTTCGCGGCGCTGCGCAACGCGCAGGTGTCGGTGGTGATGATCTCGCAGGGCTCCTCCGAGCATTCCATCTGCTGCGTGGTCCGCCAGGCCGAATCGGCGCGTGCGCGCAATGCGTTGCTGCAGGCGTTCGCGCATGAACTCGCGCTGGGCCAGGTACAGCGCGTGCAGCTCACCGACAACGTCAGCGTGCTGGCGGCGGTGGGCGACGGCATGGCCGGGCAGCCGGGCGTGGCCGCGCGCCTGTTCGAATCGCTGGGCCGCGCCCAGGTCAACATCCTGGCGATCGCGCAGGGCTCGTCCGAGCGCAACATCTCGGTGGCCGTGGACAGCCGCCATGCGACCAAGGCGTTGCGCGCCGCGCATGCCGGCTTCTGGTTGTCGCCGCAGACGTTCTCGGTCGGGGTGATCGGGCCGGGCAATGTCGGGGCGGCGCTGCTCGATCAGCTGCAGGCGGCGCAGACCCAGTTGCTGGGGCGGGCCAACGTGGACCTGCGGCTGCGCGCGGTGGCCTCGCGCAGCCGCATGCTGCTCGACCAGCGCGGTGTGCACGGCGACTGGCGTGCGGCCCTGGCCGGGGCGGGCATACCCACCGACCTGGACGTGTTCACCGGGCACCTGCTGTCGGCACACCTGCCACACGCGCTGATCATCGATTGCAGCGGCAGTGCCGATGTCGCCGATCGCTATGCCGGTTGGCTGGCAGCGGGCATCCATGTGGTCACCCCGAACAAACAGGCCGGCGCCGGTCCGCTGCCGCGTTACCACGCGATCCGCGAGGCGGCCGCCGCCAGTGGCGCGCGCTTCCGTTACGAGGCCACCGTCGGTGCCGGGCTACCGGTGATCACCACGCTGCGCGACCTGGTCGATACCGGTGACGAAGTGCTGGC
>NZ_DAMAGC010000135.1:0-11100 GCF_031995405.1 Stenotrophomonas sp.
AGGTTGGAGATCATCACCACGTCGATCAGGCCCAGCACCAGCAGCATGATTTCCTGCTCGCCCATGCTGTTGGCCTTGTGCAGCAGGTGCCACAGCTCCTTGCCGAACAGGAACACATACACGCACTGCGCCAGGATCAGGCCCAGGTACAGCGGCAGCTGCAGCCAGCGCGAGGCGAAGATCAGGGACGACAGGGGGCTGATGGGCTTTTCGGTGGCGCTCATGCTGGAATGCTGCGTTGCGGGGGACGCGGCAGGTTAACGGGTCCGCCGTGACCCCGCCACCCAACCGACGCACTAGACTCCAGACTTACCCATCCGCGAGTGCGTCGCCATGATCGACCTGTACTACTGGCCCACCCCCAACGGCCACAAAGTCACGCTGCTGCTGGAAGAGCTGGGCCTGCCGTACCAGATCAAGCCGGTCAACATCGGCGCCGGCGACCAGTTCAAGCCCGAATTCCTGGCGATCTCGCCCAACAACAAGATGCCGGCGCTGGTCGACCACCAGCCCGCCGACGGTGGCGCCCCGCAGAGCGTGTTCGAGTCCGGCGCGATCCTGCTGTACCTGGCCGAGAAGACCGGCCGCTTCCTGCCCGCCGACGCCCGCGGCCGGGTAGCGGTGCTGGAATGGCTGTTCTGGCAGATGGCCGGGCTGGGCCCGATGAGCGGGCAGATGGGGCACTTCAACGTGTATGCGCCCGAGCAGATCCCCTACGCCATCGACCGCTACAACAACGAAGTGCGCCGCCTGCACGGGGTGATGGACAAGCGCCTGGCCGACAGCGCCTTCCTCGGCGGTGCGGAATACAGCATCGCCGACATGGCCAGTTACCCGTGGATCGGCGCGTACGACAAGCTGCCGGTGGATTTCGCCGCCTTCCCGCACCTCAAGCGCTGGCACGAGGCCATCGCCGCGCGCCCGGCCACCCAGCGCGCCTACGCGCTGCGCCAGAAGGTCAACCCGGACGCCGGCAAGCCGCTCAGCGAAGAAGAGCGCAAGCACCTGTTCGGCCAGCGCTGAGCCGCGGCAATGCCGGCCGCTGGCCGGCGTTCCGCACTGCCCGCCGCAGCTGGACACCGGCCAACCGCCGGCACGACCGCAAGGCTTTTGGTTAGGATGAACCGCTCCCCGTCCGCCCCGCGCGGGCGGGGAACGTCCAGACGCTGCCGGAATCCTTCATGCGCCACCTGTTTGCTTCACTTGCCCTCATGCTCGCTTCGACCTCGCTCGCCCACGCTGAAAAGCTGACCCTGGAGGCCATCACCGGCCCGTTGCCGTTGTCCGGCCCGACCCTGATGAAACCAAAGGTGGCCCCGGACGGCTCGCAGGTCAGCTTCCTGCGCGGCAAGGACGCCGACCGCAATCAGCTGGACCTGTGGGCCTACGACATCGCCAGCGGCACGACCCACCTGCTGGTCGACTCCAAGGTGGTGCTGCCCGGCGAAGAAACCCTGAGCGATGCCGAAAAAGCCCGCCGCGAGCGCCAGCGCATCGCCGCGATGACCGGCATCGTCGATTACCAGTGGTCACCCGACGCACGCACGCTGCTGTTTCCGCTCGGCGGCGAGCTGTACCTGTACGACCTGAGCAAGCAGGGCAAGGCGGCGGTACGCCAGCTCACCCACGGCGAGGGTTTCGCCACCGATGCCAAGCTCTCGCCCAAGGGCGGGTTCGTCAGCTTCGTGCGCGCCCGCAACCTGTGGGTGATCGACCTGGCCAGCGGCCGGCAGATCCAGCTCACCGGCGACGGCAGCGACACCATCGGCAACGGCGTGGCCGAATTCGTCGCCGATGAGGAGATGGACCGACACACCGGTTACTGGTGGGCCCCGGACGACTCGGCGATCGCCTTTGCGCGCATCGATGAAAGCCCGGTGCCGGTGCAGAAACGCTATGAAATGTATGCCGACCGCACCGAAATGATCGAGCAGCGCTACCCGGCGGCCGGCGACCACAACGTCACCGTCAAGCTCGCCGTGATCGCGCCGAAGGCCGATGCCGCACCGCGCTGGATCGACCTCGGCCGCGACCCGGACATCTACCTGGCCCGCGTGGACTGGCGCGATCCGCAGCACCTGACCTTCCAGCGCCAGTCGCGCGACCAGAAGCGCCTGGAACTGATCCAGGCCGACCTGGCCAGCGGCCAGCAGCACACGCTGGTCACCGAAACCTCCAGGACCTGGGTGCCCCTGCACAACAGCCTGCATTTCCTGAAGCAGGGCGGCTTTGTGTGGTCGTCCGAGCGCGGCGGGTTCGAGCATCTGTACCGCATGTCCGATGACGGCAAGACCGTCACCGCGCTGACCAGCGGTCACTGGCCCGTCGATGAACTGCTGGCCGTGGACGAAACCGCCGGCAAGGTCTACTTCCGCGCCGGTGTCGATTCGCCGCGCGAAAGCCAGATCTACGCCGTGCCGCTGCAGGGTGGCACCCTGCAGCGCCTGTCGCAGGCACCGGGCATGCACAGCGCCAGCTTCGCCAAAAACGCCAGCGTCTACGTGGACAGCTGGTCCAACACCACCACCCCGCCGCAGATCGCGCTGTTCCGCGCCAACGGCGAGAAGATCGCCACCCTGGTCGAAAACAACCTGCGCGATCCGCAGCACCCGTACGCCCGTTACCTGGATGCGCAGCGCCCGGTCGAGTTCGGCACGCTCACCGCTGCCGACGGCAGGACCGAGCTGCACTACAGCCTGATCAAGCCGGCCGGTTTCGATCCGGCCAAGCGCTATCCGGTGGTGGTGTACGTGTATGGCGGCCCGGCCAGCCAGACCGTCACCGACAGCTGGCCCGGCCGTGGCGACCACCTGTTCAACCAGTACCTGGCCCAGCAGGGTTACGTGGTGTTTTCGCTGGACAACCGCGGCACGCCGCGCCGCGGCCGCGATTTCGGCGGCGCCTTGTACGGCGTGCAGGGCACGGTGGAAGTGGCCGACCAGCTGCGCGGCGTGGCCTGGCTGAAGCAGCAGGCCTGGGTGGACCCGGCGCGCATCGGCGTGCAGGGCTGGTCCAACGGCGGCTACATGACCCTGATGCTGCTGGCCAAGGCGTCGGACACCTACGCCTGCGGCGTCGCTGGCGCGCCGGTCACCGATTGGGGCCTGTATGACAGTCACTACACCGAGCGCTACATGAACCTGCCGGCCAACAATCCGAAGGGCTATGAAGCCGCGCGCGTGCTGGCCCACATCGACGGCCTGCGCTCGCGCCTGCTGCTGATCCACGGCATGGCCGATGACAATGTGCTGTTCACCAACTCCACCTCCTTGATGAGTGCGCTGCAGAAGCGTGGCCAGCCGTTCGAACTGATGACCTACCCGGGCGCCAAGCACGGTTTGTCGGGCAGCAACGCGCTGCACCGCTACCGCCTGGCCGAGGATTTCCTGGGGCGCTGCCTGATCCGCTGATCCACCGTTTCCGCCACCGGCTCGACAAGGAGTTCGCCGATGACATCGCCCCCCGCACTGACCCGCACGACCGTGTCCACCGGCTGGTGGCGCCGCCACTGGCGCTGGGCCATGCCACTGGCAGTGGTGGCGGGGATCGCGACGGCCGCCGGGGCGGTGTGGTTCGCGCTGGCGCAGTGGGCGTACTGGAGCAAGTCCAGTACGCCCTACCAGGAGGCGATGCGCCGCGCGCGCTGCAACATCGAGCTGGTCCAGGCGCTGGGCGAACCGGTGCAGGACGGCTACCTGCCGGCCGGCTCCATGCACACCACCGGGCAGAGCCAGTTCGTGATCGCGCTGTCCGGCCCGCGCGGTGACGGCCGGCTATTCCTCAATGCCCGGCGCCGCGGCGGGCAATGGGACTACCCGATGCTGTACGTGGTCACCGACGGCAAGCAGGCGATCGACCTCACCGCGCTGGACGACGAAGAGGCCGCCGAGCGCTGCGCGTTGCAGGAATGCCGCGCAAACGGCCAATGCCCGTTGCCGCCCGGTTCGCTGGAGGCCTGATCGACGCATGACCTCCGGCCGATTGCCGGGCGTGCCGTGAGTGCGTAGGGTCGCAGGCATCCTGCCCTGGAGTTCCCGCATGAAGCCGCTCGTCCTTGCCGTTGCGCTGGCCCTGACTGTCCCCGCCACCCTGTCGGCGCCGCCGGCGCTGGCCAGGCAGGCCGCTGCCCAGCCTGCCGCTGCCAAACCCGCCGCCAGCCCGGCGTGGGTCACCCGCAGCAACCAGCTGGCGCAGATCCTGCTCGACGCGCAGGGCCCGTTCCAGCCGGAAGAAACCGGTTTCTTCGGCGTGCCCGGCTATGACGACAAGGTGGCCGATTTCGGCCCCGACAACGGTGCCCGCTACCGCGCGGCCATGGTCAAGGCACGCAGCGAACTGCAGGCCAAGCTGGGCAGCGAGCGCGATCCCAACGTGCGCCAGGACCTGGCGATCATGATCGCCGCGGCCAGCCAGAACATCGAAGGCAGCGAGCTCAACGACAAGTACCTGCTGCCGTGGAGCGACACCCCGCAGACGGTGTTCAGCGGCATCAACCTGCTGCTGTCCGACCAGGTGCCCGCCGAGCGCCGCGCCAAGGCACTGGACCGCCTGAAGGCGTATGCCGGCCTCGCCCCGGGCACCCAGCCGGTCACCACGCTGTCGCGCCAGCGCTATGAAGAGCGCCTTGGCGACAAGACCCTGCTGCAGCCGACCAGGATAGAAGTCGAGCAGTCGCTGGCCAACGTGGACACCTACATCACCGGTATCGAACAGCTGTTCGGCAAGTACAAGGTGGCCGGCGCCGATGAAGCGCTGAAGACCATTGCCACCCAGCTGCGCGAGTACCGCGACTGGACCCGCAGCGCCGTGTTGCCCAAGGCCCGCACCGATGCGCGCCTGCCCGAGCCGCTGTATGCCTACCAGCTCAAGCGCGTGGGCATTGATATCGCCCCGGCGGTGCTGATGCAGCGCGCGCAGCTGGAGTTCATGGAAACCCGTTCGGCAATGCGCCAGCTGGCGCCGCTGGTGGTGCAGGCCAAGGGCCTGAAGGTGGCCGACCCGACCGATCCTGTCGCGGTGGTGCGCGCGCTGAAGGGCGACAAGATCGCCGACGACCAGCTTGAGCACCACTATCGTGGCGTGATCGATGCAATCGACCCGATCATCCGCCGCGAGAAGATCGTCGATGTGCCGCAGCGCCCGATGCAGATGCGCCTGGGCTCGGCGGCCGAGAGCGCGGCCTCGCCGGCGCCGCACTTCCTGCCCGCGCCGCTGGTCGGCAACACCGGGCAGCAGGGCACCTTCGTGCTGCCGCTGGGCAACCCCGCCGCCGGCGACAAGGCCGCGCAGTACGACGATTTCAACTTCGGTTCGGCCGCGTGGACGCTGAGCGCACATGAAGGCCGTCCGGGCCACGAGCTGCAGTTCACCGCGATGGTCGAACGCGGCGTCTCGCTGGCACGCACCATGTTCGCGTTCAACTCGGTCAACGTCGAAGGCTGGGCACTGTATGCCGAAGCGGAGATGGTGCCCTACGAACCGCTGGACGGGCAGCTGATCGCACTGCAGTTCCGCCTGCTGCGCGCCGCCCGCGCGATGCTCGACCCGATGCTCAACCTGGGCCTGATCGACCGCGCCAACGCCGAGCGCGTGTTGATCGACGAAGTCGGCCTGTCCAAGGCGATGGCCACCCAGGAGCTGGACCGTTACATGGTGCGCATGCCCGGCCAGGCCGGCAGCTACTTCTACGGCTACACCCGCATCCTGGAACTGCGCATGCAGACCGAACTGGCGCTGGGCAAGCGCTTTGACCGCCTGGCGTTCAACAACTTCCTGCTCGACCAGGGGCTGCTGCCGCCGGACCAGCTGGCGCAGGCGGTGAACGACGTCTTCGTGCCGAAGTACAAGGCCGCAGCAAAGCGCTGATCCGGTCTGCCGTCCGCGCCCATCAGCCGGGCGCGGGCGGGTAGTGCCGGCCGTTGGCCGGCACCCTGATGAGCCCATCGGGAAGTGCAGGGTTGCCGGCCAATGGCCGGCGCTGCCGGAACAACGCTCGCGTCCGGCGTCCGGCGTTACCGCTGCGGCGTGATCGTCTGCGTCGGCAGGCGTGCCGGTGGTGCCGGGTTGGGCACCCAGATCGCTACGCCGGCCGCCCGCTTCTGGGTGGTCGGGATACCGATGCCCACGCCACCGCCCACGTGCGAACCGAAGCTGCCGGCACCCACCGACATGCCCACCGGTGAGCCGCTGGAACCCACGCCCATCAGGATCACGCCGTTGGCACCGAGTGCGGCCGCTTCGCGTTTGAGTCGCATCACCGCCGCATCGGTCTGGCCCTGCGTGCCGAAACCCACCGCGCTGGCCGATTCCAGCTGCGCGATCTCCACCGAGCCGGCCGGCGGGGTCGAATAGATCTGGACGCTGGCCGGATCCACCGGCGCGCGCGCCTGGCCCAGCATCACCTTGGAGGTACTGGCGCAGCCGGCCAGGGCCAGCAGCACGCCAAGTACGGCAATCGATCGGATGTTCATGCATCACCCCTGTTCAGTAGGGACCATCGGCCCGTGGCGCGATCATCGGTGGCGACCACTGAATCGGTGCCAACGTCGTGATCCTCACGCTAGCACTGTCGGAGTGAGCGGCGTGCCGCGGTCCGCGTGACCGGCCGCCGGCGCCGATGAACGCGTCAGATACGCCCCGGTTTTAGGCTATGGTGAGGCCAACATCACCGAAGGAGCCTGGCATGGGGTTGATCAGTCTGTTGTGGGGCATCCTGGCGCTGCTGTGGATGATCCTGGCCCTGATCCCGCTGCTGGGCTGGGGCAACTGGTTCCTGATCCCGTTCGCCGCGGTTGGCGCGGTCATTGCCGCGCTGGGCATCCTGTTCACCCACCCCAGCAAACGCGGCCGGGCCTGGGCCGGCCTGGTGCTCAACGGCATCGTGGTGGTCGTGGGGATCGTGCGTCTGGGCTTGGGCGGCGGCATCGTCTGAGCCGGAGCGCCGGTGCCGCCACCGGCTGCGACCATCGGTCGCAGCGACCGGGCGGCGCCGCGCATCGGCGTACAATCAAGGGCTGCCGCTGCGGCCCTGCCGCCGGCCCACGCCCGTCCGGGCGCCACTCCCGCTTTCGATGATCATTCGTCCTCGTCCCCACGGCTGGCAACTGCTGTACATCCTGCGCGGCTCCATCGTCCCAGCGGTGGCCCCCAAAGTGCTGTCGATCCTGCTGCTGTCGATCGCGGTGGCCGCCTTCGCCGAGGTCTGGCACCCGCCGGGCATCGAGCGTGTCTCGGTGGCCCCGTTCACCCTGCTGGGCCTGGTGCTGTCGATCTTCCTGAGTTTCCGCAACAACGCCTGCTTCGAGCGTTGGTGGGAAGGCCGCAAGCTGTGGGGCCAGCTGGTCTACGAATCGCGCAGCCTGGCGCGGCTGTGCACGGCGCTACTGGCCGATGATGCACCGCGCCGCGCGCGCATCTGTCGGCTCGGGATCGGCTTCGCCCATGCGTTGGCGGCCAAGCTGCGCGGCGGCGATGCCGGGCTGGCCGCGCTGCCCTGGGTAAACGAGGAAGACCACGCGCGCCTGGGCGAACGGTTCAATGCCCCGGACCAGCTGCTGGCGATGATCGCCGCCGACCTGGCCGTGCCGCTGCGCGCCGGCCGCCTCGATCCCATCCTCTACAGCCAGTTCGAAACGCGCCTGCATGCGATGTCCAGCATCCAGGCGGGCTGCGAACGCATCCTCTCCACCCCGTTGCCGTTCGCCTACACCCTGCTGCTGCATCGCTGCGCGTGGATGTTCTGCGTGCTGCTGCCGTTCGGCCTGGCCAGTTCGCTGGGCTGGGCCACCCCGGTGGTGTCGGCGGTACTGGCCTACGCCTTCTTCGGCCTGGACCAGCTGGGCGAAGAAATGGAAGAGCCGTTCGGGCTGGAGCCCAACGACCTGCCGCTGGATGCGCTGGTGCGCACCATCGAAATCGACCTGCTCGACAGCCTGGGCGTGACGCCATTGCCCGCGCCGCTGCAACCGCATCGTTACCTGCTGCAGTAATCCTGCCGCGTCCTACCGCATTCCGTTACGGAGCATCTCCATGGCCCACCCCGACTATCGCCCCCGCCGCATGCGCCACGACGAGTTCTCGCGCCGCCTGATGCGCGAAAACACGCTCACCACCGACGACCTGATCTACCCGGTGTTCGTGCACGAACTGGCCGGCCGCGCGCCGGTGGCCTCGATGCCCGGCGTGGAGCGGCTGTCCATCGACGAACTGCTCAAGGTGGCCGAGGAAGCGCTGGAGCTGGGCATCCCGGTCATCGACCTGTTCCCGGTGATCGACCCGACCGGCAAGTCGCTCGATGCGGCGGCGGCCTGGGACGACAACGGCCTGGCACAGCGGGCGATCCGCGCGCTGAAGTCGCGCTTCCCCGAGCTGGGGGTGATGACCGATGTGGCGCTGGACCCGTACACCACCCACGGCCAGGACGGCATCATCGACGACAAGGGCTATGTGCTCAACGACATCACCGTCGAGGCGCTGGTGAAGCAGTCGCTGTCGCATGCCGACGCCGGCGTGGACATCATTTCGCCGTCGGACATGATGGACGGGCGCATCGGTGCGATCCGCCGCGCGCTGGATGCCGCCGGCCACGTCAACGTGCGCATCATGGCCTACTCGGCCAAGTACGCCTCGGCGTTCTACGGCCCGTTCCGCGATGCGGTGGGCAGCTCGGCCAGCCTCGGCAAGGCCGACAAGAAGACCTACCAGATGGACCCGGCCAACGGCGATGAGGCCATGCGCGAAATCGCGCTGGACCTGGAGGAAGGCGCGGACATGGTGATGGTCAAGCCGGGCATGCCCTACCTGGACCTCGTTCGCCGGGTGAAGCAGCAGTTCGGCGTGCCGACGTTCGCCTACCAGGTGAGCGGCGAGTACGCGATGATGAAGGCCGCCTTCGCCAATGGCTGGCTGGACGAACGCGCCTGCGTGCTGGAATCGCTGATGGGCTTCAAGCGCGCTGGCGCCGATGGCGTACTGACCTATTTCGCGCCGCAGGTGGCGCGTTGGCTGCGCGAGCGCTGACAATACGCGCCCACACGCACACAGGACGACAATGATGCAGACGATTGGATGGGTGCAGTGGCTCACCTGGGGCACCGGGGTGACCGTCTTCGCGGTGGTGATCGGCCTGATCATCCGTGGGGTGCTGCGCGCCGCCAAGCGGCCGCCGGAGCAGCCTTCGGCGGCCGCCCGCGTGGCCCGTGAGAGCCAGCTGGCACCGGCGCTGCAGGCGCAGTTGGCCGAATTGAACCAGCGCAAGGACAACGGCGAGATCAGCGAAGCGCAGTACGAACAACAGCGCGCGGCGTTGTTGGCATCGCGCTGAGCGAACCGGCGCGTTCGGTGCGGCCGCCAAAGGCAGCCACGCATGGCGTGGCTCTACCGGGGCCCCACCTGATACAGGCGTGCCAGGCCCCGCGTCCGCAAGCCACGGCGACCCAGAGCGTAGAGCCACGCCATGCGTGGCTGGTGTGCCGGGGTCCCGCACCTGATACAGGCATGCCAGGCCCCGCTTCCGCAAGCCACGGCGACCCAGAGCGTAGAGCGACGCCATGCGTGGCTGGTGTGCCGGCGTCCCGCACCTGATACAGGCATGCCAGGCCCCGCGTCCGCAAGCCACGGCGACCCGGGGCGTAGAGCCACGCCATGCGTGGCTGGTGTGCCGGGGTCCTGCCGCTGATACAGGCATGCCAGGCCCCGCGTCCGCAGGCACGGCGACCCGGGGCGTAGAGCCACGCCATGCGTGGCTGGTGTGCCGGCGTCCCGCACCTGATACAGGCGTGCCAGGCCCCGCGTCCGCAAGCCACGGCGACCCTGGGCGTAGAGCCACGCCATGCGTGGCTGCGTCACCGGTGCCGATGAAGCCTCAGCGGCAGGTCGTCCCCGGCGCTGCCGGCGTTTTCATCCGGTAGATATCCAGCCCGCCGGCACGTGGTCCGCGTGCCACGCCAGCCACCATCATTTCCGACGGCTTGGAGGCGTCCACCACCGGCGAGCCGGTCTGCCCGTCGGCCGTGTTGAACGACAGCGCCAGCGGCGTGGCCGGCTGGCGGTAGTCACAGCCCACCAGCCACACCTGCGAGCCTGCGGCCGTGCCCCGCGTGATCGCCAGCGCGCCGTCGTTGCCCAGCCAGTCACCGCCCAGCTCGTCGGCGGCGCTGTTCAGCGGTGTCGGCAGCGGCCTGGCGGTGTTGAAGCCCCTGTCTTGCGCGGTCGCCACGTACAGGTCGAAGCCACCGTGGGTGCCTTTGCCATCGCGGGCGAACAGCAGCACCTGTCCGTCCGGACGCACGGCCGGGCGACGCTCGTCATCGGCGGTGTTGACCGTCAGTGGCATCGACAGAATCGGTCCGACGCTGCCATCGGCGTGGATCATCACGCCATACAGGTCGAAACCGCCGCGCCCGCTGTCGCGGTTGGAGGCGAAGTACAGCCAGGTGCCGTCATGGCTGAGGAACGGATCGACCTCATCGCCTGCGGTGTTGAACGGCAGCGGCGTGGGGTCCTGCCAGCGACCATCGCGCAGCACCGCCTGCCACAGGTCCCAGCCACCGGCGCCGCCGGGGCGGTCGCTGGCCCAGACGATCCGCTGGCCGTCCGGCGAGATCGTGGCCTGGCCTTCGTTGGCCTTGGTCGAGACCACGCCCATGCCCTCGATGCCGAATTCGGAAAGTGCCATCGCCTGCGGCGCGGAGAGTAAACTGGCGCACAGCGCGAGCAGTGACAATGGAGTGCGCATAGCCGCGTCCGTTGGGGGTTTGCGTTCCATTCTAGGCCCGGAGCAGACATACACCCATGACCGCCGACCATTACGCCGTATTCGGCCAGCCCATCGCGCACTCGCAGTCGCCGCGGATCCACGCCGCGTTCGGCCGCCAGGAAGGCATCGCGCTGGACTACCGTGCCATCGAGGCCAGCCCGGAGAATTTCGCCGTTGCGCTGGAAGCCTTTGCGGCCGAAGGCGGGGTAGGCGCCAACGTCACCGCGCCGCACAAGGAGGCCGCCTTCGCGCTGTGCACCACGCTGACCTCGCGCGCGCGCCGCGCCGGTGCGGTCAACACGCTGCTGCGCAAGGGCGACCGCTGGCATGGCGACACCACCGAT
>NZ_DAMAGC010000136.1:0-4854 GCF_031995405.1 Stenotrophomonas sp.
GCCAGCGGCCGGCACTACCCCCGGTATGCGGCGTGGACCGAAGGCCGGCACGGCCGTTCAGCCGCGCAGTTTGCGCAGTTCCAGCTCGCAATGCAGCAGGAATTCGAACGCTTCCATGTGGCGGCGCGCTTCGGCCATGGTGCGGCCCCAGGCGTACAGGCCATGGCCGTCGATCAGGTAGCCCCACAGGGGCTGCGTGTCGAGCAGGGCATCGACCTGCGCCGAGAGCACGTCCATGTCCTGGGTGTTGGCGAACACCGGCACGTCGATGGCCATCTCGTGGGTGCTGTTGCCGTGGAAGGCCTTGAGCAGCTCGTAGCCTTCCAGCCGGATGTGGCCCTGCGGCGCGTACAGACGCGAGGCGATCGTCTGCACCGGCGAATGGGTGTGCAGCACGCAGCCAATCTCCGGGAAGCGGCGATACAGCTGGGTGTGCAGCAGCGTTTCGGCCGACGGGCGCAGCGGACGGCCGACGGCCTTGCCGTCGAAGTCCACCACCATGATGTCGTCCTCCACCAGCCGCCCCTTGTCCTTGCCGGACACGGTGATCGCCGCATGGCGGTCATCCAGGCGGTGCGAGAAGTTGCTGCTGGTGGCCGGGGTCCAGCCGGCCTGGGCCAGCTCGCGGACGTTGTCGATCAGCAGTTGGGCCAGCTCGCTCAGGCGGGCGGTGTCGTAGGGGAAGGTGGGGGTGGTCATGGCGGGTATTTTACGGCGCTTCGATGATTCCCGCTGCGTTCTGGCGTTGCGTGGCGCCGGCCAGCGGCCGGCGCAGGCCCCTTACTCGCCGCGCAGGCGGCTGTGGCGGTAGCCGTAGCCGAAATAGATCGCAAAGCCCACGGCGGTCCAGACGCCCATCAGCATCCAGTTGTGCGCGGTCATCGCGGTCAGCAGCGCTACGCAGCTGAGCACGCCCAGGCTGCAGATCAGCCACGCCATCGGCATCCGGAACGGACGCGGCAGGTCCGGCTGGGTGCGGCGCAGGATCAGCACACCGGCGCAGACCGCCGCGAAGGCGATCAGCGTGCCCATCGAGGTCAGCTCGCCGAGGATGTCCAGCGGGAACAACGCGGCCAGCAAAGCGATGCCGATACCGGTGATCACCGTGTTGATGTGCGGGGTGCGGTACTTGGGATGGATCTTGGTGAACACCGGCGGCAGCAGCCCGTCGCGGCCCATGATCATGAAGATGCGCGGCTGCCCGATGATCATCACCAGCACCACCGAGGACAGGCCGATCAGTGCGCCGATCTCGACCACGATGCGCAGCCAACCCAGCTGCGGATGCGCGGCCACGGCGGTGACCACCGGCTCATCGGTGCCCAGCAGCGCATAGGGCACCAGCCCGGTCATTACCGCGGCCATGGCGATGTACAACACCGTGCAGATCACCAGCGAGAGCAGCATGCCGATCGGCATGTCGCGCTGCGGCCGGTGCGATTCCTGCGCGGCCACCGACACCGCCTCGAAGCCGATGTAGGCGAAGAACACCATCGCCGCGCCGCGAAGTACGCCTTCGAAGCCGTACTTGCCCGGCCCCTCGTTGGCGGGGATGAACGGGGTCCAGTTGGCCGGGTCGACGTACTTCCAGCCGGCGATGATCACCAGCACGATCAGCCCGGTCTTGAGCACGACCATGGCCATGTTCATCGCCGAGGACTTGCTGATGCCCACATAGCACAGCCAGGTCAGCAGCAGCACCAGGGTGGCGGCCGGGACGTTGGCGATCGCGCCGGTCGGGCGCAGCTGCGCGTCCAGCGGGGCGCTGACCAGCGCCGCCGGCAGGTGGATGTCGAAATGACTCAGCAGGCTCAGGAAGTACCCGGTCCAGCTGACCGCCACTGCCGACGCGGAGACGCCATATTCCAGCACCAGCATCCAGCCGATGAACCAGGCCGAGAGCTCGCCGAAGGTGGCGTAGGTGTAGGTGTAGGCGCTGCCCGACACCGGCACCATCGCCGCGAACTCGGCGTAGGCCATCGCGCAGAACGCGCAGCAGATCGCCGCCAGCACGAAGGACAGCATGATCGCCGGGCCGGCGTGGTTGGCCGCCGCCTGGCCGGTAATCACGAAGATGCCGCCGCCGATGACCGCGCCGATGCCCAGCGCCGTCAGCCCCCACGGGCCGAGGGTGCGGACCAGGCTCAGGCCGTTGGCGTCTTCATGGGCGGCGTGGGGGTGCTTGGTGGCCCACAGTTGCTTGAACATGGTTTGGGTTTCTTCTCAGGTGCGACGTGTCAAAACACCGGGCCGGCGCAAGGCCGGCCCGGCAGCACTCAGGTGGAGGTCTTGTTGAGCTTGCTGTGGCGGATGCCGTAGCCGAAGTAGATGCACAGCCCCAGCAGCGTCCAGCCGAGGAACAGGTGCCAATGCACCGCGAACGCCTGCCAGAACAGGAACAGGCACGACAGCGCGCCCAGCGGGCAGATGATCCACACCAGCGGCACGCGGAACGGACGCGGCAGTTCCGGGCGCGTGTAGCGCAGGATCAGCACGCCGATGCAGACCGTGGCGAAGGCCAGCAGGGTGCCCATCGACACCAGTTCGCCCAGCACGTTCAGCGGCACCAGGCCGGCCAGCGCGGCCGCCAGCACACCCACGACAATCGTGGCCCAGTACGGGGTGCGGAAGCGCTTGTGCACCTTGCCGAAGATCTTCGGCAGCAGGCCGTCGCGCGAGATCGTGTAGGCGATGCGGGTCTGGCCCATCATCATCACCAGCACCACCGAGGACAGGCCGGCAATCGCGCCGATTTCCACTGCGGTCTTCAGCCAGGACAGGCTCGGGTAGGCTTCCAGCGCGGTGGCCACCGGCTTGTCGGTGCCCAGCAGGTGGTACGGCAGCATGCCGGTCAGCACCGCGCAGACGATGATGTAGACGACGGTGCACACCGCCAGCGAGCCGAGCAGGCCGATCGGCATGTTGCGCTGCGGGTCCTTGGTTTCACCGGCAGCGGTGGAGACCGCATCGAAGCCGATGTAGGCGAAGAATACGATGGTGGCCGCGCGGAACACGCCACTCCAGCCGAATTCGCCGGATACGCCGGTGTTTTCGGGGATGAAGGGATGCCAGTTGGCCGGGTCCACATGCGCCGCGCCGATGCCGATGAACAGGCAGATCACGAAGACCTTGATGGCCACGATGATGGCGTTGACGAAGGCAGACTGGGTCACGCCTACGTACAGCAGGCCGGTCACCGCCGCCACGATCAGCACCGCCGGCATGTTGAACAGCTTGCCGGAGGAAACAAACTCCTGCCCGGTCCAGGCGATCGGCGCGGCACTGAGCGCGTCGGGGAAGGGCATGTGCAGCGTGGTGGTGATGAAGCTGATCAGGTAGGCCGACCAGCCCACGGCCACCGAGGCCGAGGCGAACAGGTACTCCAGCACCAGGCACCAGCCGATGAACCAGGCCATGCCTTCGCCCAGGGTGGCGTAGGAGTAGGAATAGGCGCTGCCGGAGACCGGCATCATCGCCGCGAACTCGGCGTAGCAAAGGCCGGCCAGCGCGCAGGCGAAGCCGGCGAAGACGAAGGACAGCATCACCGCGGGGCCGGCATGGTTGGCGGCGGCCTGGCCGGTCAGCACGAAAATACCTGCGCCGATCACCGCACCGATGCCGAGCATGATGAGGTGTTTCGCCGTGAGGGTCCGTTTCAACGTGGCTTCGCCGTCCAGGCTGCCTTCGATGGGTTCACCGGCATCGACGTGCCCGGCCGGTTCAACCGGTTTTACCCTCAACAGAGACTTCAGCATGCAGTGCTTCCCTAAATGGACAAAGGTGAGGTGCGCGGTACTTTGCCGCACACCCTGATGGCAACTGGGCGCCCCAACGGTGCGGGGCCCGCTGTACCTTAGCCAAAGCTGAAGCCCGCGCACAAGCACAAATGCAGCATGGGCCGGCGATAATCGACAAATTCCGCCCTGCGCCCCCGCCCCCATGTCGATCGACCCTGAATCCATTGCCGTTGCTGATGCCGAACTGCGTGCCCAACTGGCCGCATATGCGCGGCGCCAGCCTGAACACGCCGCCTTGGCTGACGAATTCAGCACATTGTTGGACGATGCGGAAGACCCGTTCCTGCGCCAGCGCCTGGCCGGCCATTTCACCGGCAGCGCGTGGCTGGTCAGCACCGACGGCGCGCGCGTCCTGCTCACCCACCACCGCAAGCTGGACCGCTGGCTGCAGCTGGGCGGCCACGCCGACGGCGACCGCAACCTGGCCCGGGTGGCGCTGAAGGAGGCCGAGGAGGAATCCGGGCTGAGCGGGCTGGTGCTGGAGGATGGCGAGCTGTTCGACATCGACAAGCACTGGATCCCCGAGCGCAGGGACGTACCCGGTCACTGGCACTACGATGCCCGTTACGTGGTGCGTGCGCTGGGCAGCGAGCAGTTCGCGATCAGTGAGGAGTCCCTGGCCTTGGCCTGGCGGGATATCCGCGACGTGGCCAATGCGGCGATCGAGACACCGGACGGTGACGATTCGCTGCCCCGGATGGCGAAGCGCTGGCTGGCACGGTAGCCCCGGACGGCGGATTTTTGAGGACCTGGCGCGTGCCGGGCGAAAGGCAGCCGAGCATGGCTCGGCTCTACCCGGGGCTTCGTGTGCATCTGTAGTGCCGAGCCATGCTCGGCAACCGCGCGCCAGCGCGGCACAACCGTCCGCAGCCGGATGCCCCGCGGCGGGTGACGCGGCGGTCGTGGTCGACCTCGATCCGATGCCTGGATCAGGGCATCGCGATCGCGGGGCGAAAGGCAGCCGAGCATGGCTCGGCTCTACCCGGGGCTTCGTGTGCATCTGTAGTGCCGAGCCATGCTCGGCAACCGCGCGCCAGCGCGGCACAACCGTCCGCAG
>NZ_DAMAGC010000136.1:4954-11092 GCF_031995405.1 Stenotrophomonas sp.
AAGGCAGCCGAGCATGGCTCGGCTCTACCGGGGGGCTTGGCGCGAACGGGACGGACGGCAGCCGAGCATGGCTCGGCTCTACCCGGGGCTTCGTGTGCATCGGTAGTGCCGAGCCATGCTCGGCAACCGCGCGCCAGCGCGGCACAACCGTCCGCAGCCGGATGCCCGGCTGTTGATCAATACAGTACGCGCGTCCGCAGCGTGCCCGGGATCGCGGCCAGTTCTTCGCGCACGGCGGTGGCCTGGGCCTCGCTGGCGGTGATGTCGATGACCACGTAGCCGACCTTCGGGTCGGTGCGCAGGAACTGGCCGTCGATGTTGACGTTATGCCGCGAGAAGATCTCGTTGACGCGCGACAGCACGCCGGGCACGTTCTGGTGGATGTGCAGCAGGCGCAGGCTGTCTTCGTGCTCGGGCAGGGTGACTTCGGGGAAATTGACCGCCGACAGGGTGCTGCCGTTGTCGCTGTAGCGGACCAGCTTGGCCGCCACTTCGATGCCGATGTTGTCCTGCGCTTCCAGCGTGCTGCCGCCCACGTGCGGGGTCAGGATCACGTTGTCGTGCGCGGTCAGCGGCGACACGAAGGCATCGCCGTTGCCCTTGGGCTCGATCGGAAACACGTCCAGCGCCGCGCCGCCGATGTGGCCGCTGTGCAGCGCCGCATCCAGCGCGTCGATGTCCACCACGGTGCCGCGCGCGGCGTTGATCAGGTGGGCGCCGGGGCGCATCCGCGCCAGTTCGGCGGCGCCGATCATCCACTGCGTGGCCGGCGTCTCCGGCACGTGCACGGTGACGATGTCCGCGCGCGCGAGCAGGTCGTCCAGGCCGATCGCCGCGCGGGCGTTGCCCAGCGACAGCTTGGTTTCCACATCGTGGAAGATGACCTGCATGCCCATGGCCTCGGCCATCACCCCGACCTGGGTGCCGATGTGGCCATAGCCGATGATGCCCAGCGTCTTGCCGCGCACCTCATGGCTGCCGGTGGCGGACTTGGACCAGCCGCCGCGATGGCATTCGGCGTTTTTCTGCGGAATGCCACGGGTCAGCATGATCGCCTCGGCGATGACCAGCTCGGCCACGCTGCGGGTATTGGAGTAGGGCGCGTTGAACACCGGGATGCCGGCCAGTTCGGCCGCGTCCAGGTCGACCTGGTTGGTGCCGATGCAGAAGCAGCCCACCGCCATCAGGCGCTTGGCGTGGGCCAGTACCTCGGCGCTCAGCTGCGTGCGCGAGCGGATGCCGACGATGTGCGCCTCGGCGATGCGCGCCTTCAGCTCGTCTTCGGGCAGCGCCTTGCTGTGCAGTTCGATCTGCGAATAGCCGGCGGCGGTGAACACGTCGATCGCGGTCTGGCTCACCCCCTCCAGCAACAGTACGCGGATATCCTGCTTCGGGAACGAGGTCTTCTTCGGCGACATGGGCGAGGGCGCAGCGTGTAGGGCGGGAGCGCCCAACTATGCCAGAACGGACCGCCGATTGTGCAGTGCGCCAATGGACGCGACGATGGTTTCAGATGCATCCGTTGCCACCTCGGGCGCGGGTGAAGACAGCCGGGCCAGCCGCGGTGGTCTGCTAGGCTTGGGGATTCCATCGCCCTGTCCTGATGCCATGACCGATCCGCGCCTTTCTTCGCTGTTGCAGGACTGCCCTGGGCTGCGGCTCAAGACCGATCCGGCCGACCTTGAGCACTACGGCCGTGACTGGACCCGGCGCTGGACCCCGGCGCCGCTGGCGATCGCGCTGCCGGGCAGTGTCGAAGAGGTGCAGGCGATCCTGCGCTGGGCCACCGCACAGCGCGTGGCCGTGGTGCCCTCGGGCGGCCGCACGGGCCTGTCCGGTGGCGCGGTGGCCGCGCATGGCGAGCTGGTGCTCAGCCTGGAGCGGATGAACAAGCCGCTGTCCTTTGACGCCGTGGACCGCACGCTGACCGTGCAGGCCGGCATGGCACTGGAAGCGGTGCACAACGCCGCGCTGGAACACGGGCTGATCTATCCGGTGGATTTCGCCGCGCGCGGCTCATGCTCGATCGGCGGCAACATCGCCACCAATGCCGGCGGCATCCGCGTGATCCGCTATGGCAACACCCGCGAGTGGATCGCCGGGCTCAAGGTGGTCACCGCGAGCGGCGAGCTGCTCGAACTCAACAAGGGCCTGATCAAGAACTCCAGCGGCTACGATTTCCGCCAGCTGCTGATCGCTTCCGAAGGCACCCTCGGGGTGATCGTGGAGGCCACCCTGCGGCTGACCGATCCGCCGCCGGCCAGCAACGTGATGCTGCTGGCGCTGCCCAGCTTCGAGGTGCTGATGCAGGTGTTCGCCGCGTTCCGCGAACGGCTGCAGCTGCAGGCCTTCGAATTCTTCACCGACCGCGCGCTGGAACACGTGCTGGCGCATGGTGCGCATGCGCCGTTCGAGCAGGTGCACCCGTTCTACGTGGTCACCGAGTTCGCCGCCGGCGACGAGGCGCAGGAAGCCGCGGCGATGGCGGCCTTCGAGGCCTGCATGGAACAGGGCTGGGTCAGCGATGGCGTGGTGAGCGCGAGCGATGCGCAGGCCGCGCAGCTGTGGCGGTTGCGCGAAGGCATCACCGAGGCGGTGGCGCGCTACAAGCCCTACAAGAACGATGTGTCGGTGCGGATCTCGGCGATGCCCGCGTTCATGGCCGAAACCCAGGCGTTGATCGGTGAGGCCTACCCGCAGTTCGACGTGGTCTGGTTCGGGCATATCGGCGACGGCAACCTGCACATCAACGTGCTCAAGCCCGATGCCACCCCCGACGCCGAATTCCTGACCCAGTGCGAGCACGTCACCAAGCTGCTGGCGCAGGTATTGGCCCGTTTCGACGGCAGCATCTCGGCCGAGCACGGCATCGGCCTGGTCAAGAAGGGCTACCTGGACAGCACCCGCAGCCTGCCGGAAATCGCGCTGATGAAGGCGGTCAAACGTGCGTTTGATCCACAAGGGCTGCTGAATCCGGGCAAGCTGTTCGACCTCTAGGCCGCGACAGGATTTCACGCAACCTATACGCTCTGCGCTTTCCACCGCGAACGACACCCTGATGATGCGTCCGATCCTGCTTGTTGCCGTGCTTGCCCTGCCGTTGTCGGCGCTGGCCTCCAGTTTTGCCGGTTCTTCGGCCGGCTCCGCCTCCGGCGCCTCCTCGGCCGGCTCGTCCAGCTCGGGCGATGACAAGATCGTGCTCGATGCACGCGAAGACGCCGCCGCGTTCGTGGCCAGCGACGGGGCGATCCGTGGCGCGCGCCTGGAAGCGGCGTTGCTGCACCTGCGTGAGCGCGACGTCGCCCAGCGCGATGCCAGCGACCTGGCGTTGGCGAAGACCCTGCTGGCGCGTTGATGCAACCGCGCCGCCGGGCCCGCCGCTGGCGCTGGGCGGCCCTGGCGGCGTTGCTGGCCGCGCCGCTGGCGCAGGCCGCGCTGCAGTTTGATCTGCAGACGCAGGGGCTGGATGCCGCGCAACAGGCCGCCGCGCGCCGCGTGCTGACGCAGGTGCAGGCACGGCTCCCGCTGAGCTGGCAGACGCGCTTCGATGCACCGGTGCCGGTGCGCTGGACCGACACACTTCCGGACCACGTGCACGGCCGCGCGCGCAACGGCGCGATCGCGCTGCGCCGTTCCCTGCTGGATCCGGTGCAGGACGGGCAGCCACTGCCGCGTGCCGTGCAGGCCGCGCTGATCCATGAGCTGACCCACATCCTGGACCGCAGCGCAGCGGGCGGCTGGTCACGCAGCGCGCGCTGGCGCGACCTCAGCGGCTGGCAGCAGCGCCCCTGGCAGCTGGGGCGCACCGCCAACCACTTCAGCGACCGCAGCCCGGATGCCTACGAACGGCGCAGTCCGGCCGAGTTCCTGGCGGTCAATGCCGAGTACTTCCTGCTCGATCCCGGCTACGCCTGCCGTCGCCCGGCCCTGGCGGCGTGGTTCGCCGCACAGATCGGGCCGCTAGCCGGCACGCCCGCCTGCGATGCGGCGCTGCCGTTGGTGCAGGCCGAGGAAAACACCGGCGCCGCCACGCTGCTGACATTGGAGCCGGCGCGCGTCTATGCGGTGGATTACCTGCTTGCCGAGGGCAATGAGCAGGTGATGAGTCGCTGGGGCCACAGCATGCTGCGGCTGGTGATCTGCGCGCCCGGGCGGCCACCCGGACCGGCCTGTCGGATGGACCTGTCCTACCACCGGGTGCTGTCCTTCCGCGCCTTCGTCGGCGACGTGCAGATCTCCAGCTGGCGCGGCCTGACCGGCGCGTATCCGTCGCGCCTGTTCGTGCTGCCGCTCAATCAGGTCATCAACGAGTACACCCAGCTGGAACTGCGCGGGCTCTCCTCGGTGCCGCTGCGGCTGCAGCCGACGGAGATCGCCAGCCTGCTCGAACGCGTGGCGCAGGTGCAGTGGAGCTACGACGGCCAGTACCGCTTCGTCAGCAACAACTGCGCGGTGGAAACCGGCAAGTTGCTGCAGGAGGGTGTGCCGCGCTGGGCGACGCCCGGGCTCAATCGGATCACCCCGCGTGGTTTGCTGGCGCGACTGGAGCGGCAGGGACATGCCGATGGCGCGGTGCTGGACGACCGCAGCGAGGCGTTGCGCCAGGGCTATTACTTCGCCTCGGCCGAGGAGTACTACCAGCAGCTGTTCGACGTCGCGCGTGCCGAACTGCCGCTGGGCAGCGCCAACGTCAATGCATGGCTGCAACGGCCGGCGGCGCAGCGCGCAGCGTGGGTGGAGCAGGGCGGCTTGCGTGCGACCTCGGCGCTGCTGCTGCTGGAGCAGGCCGCGCGTCAGCGCGGGGAACTGCGCGCGCGTGCCGAGCTCAAACGTACCCTGGCCCACCCGGCCGACGTCGTGGACGCCGCGCGCGATACGCTGGTGGCGCTGCTGCACGACACCGGCCAACTGGTCAATCCCGCCGCGCTGGTGCCGGGCGGCTACGGCGTACCGCTGGGCAGCGAGCGCGCGGCTGCAGCGGCGGCCGCCGCACGGATCAGCGAACGCGGCGTGCCGGCCTGGCAGCAGCTGCAGCAGCAGTTGCGCGCGCGCCTGCCGCAGGCGCAGCAGCAGGAACTGGCGGTCATCGACGACAACCTGGAGCGCCTCGGCCAGCGCATGCGCACGCTGGCCCGTGCCGAAGCCGCTACTGCCGCGGCAGCTCGATGACGAACCGCGCGCCGCCCAGCGCGCTGGCGGTGCAGGACACGCGGCCCCCATGGGCATCGGCGATGGCCTTGACCACTGCCAGGCCCAGGCCGCTGCCACCGCGCTGCCGCGAGCGCGAGCCATCGCCACGCAGGAACGGATCGAATATCTGGGCGGTGACGTCCGGGTCGATGCCCGGGCCTTCATCATCCACGGATACCTGCACGTGGGTGGCGGTGTCGTGCACCGCGATCCGTACCCGCCCCGGCGTGGCGTAGCGCCGCGCGTTGTCGAGCAGGGCCATCAGCGCCTGGCGCACGCGGGTGGGATCGCAATGGGCCGGGTGCTCCTCGCGCGAGGTTTCCAGTTCCAGCACGAAGCCGCCGCTGCGGAAGCCGGGATCGACCAGGGTCATCACCGAGTGCACTTCCTGCACCACGTCGCTGCGCGCGCGGCGCACGTCCAGCCGCGCGCTGTCGGCCAGGCTGAGCACGCGCAGGTCTTCGATCAATCGCGACAGGCCTTCCACCTGTGCCAGCAGGCTGCGGAACTGCGCCTCATCGGGCTGGAATACGCCTTCGGCCAGACCCTGCAGGCGGCCGCGCAGGATGGTGACCGGGGTGCGCAGTTCATGGGCGATCGCCGCGTGCCACATCGCCCGGTCGGCCGCCAGGTTCTGCAGGCGCCTGGCCATCGCGTTGAAGTCGTCCACCAGCAGTGCCACCTCGCCCAGCGAACGGTCGCTGGCCGTGGCGCGCGCGCCGAGGTCGCCGTCGGCGAGTCTGCCGATGCTGTCGACCACCGCGTTGAGCGGGGTGAGGATGCGCTGCGACAGTCGTACCGACGCGGCCACCGCCAACGCCAGGCCGATCAGCGTGACCCCGGCCATCCAGACCAGTTCAGGGCCGGTGGGCGCCCAGTCGACCGGCGCGTCGGCATCGGGATAGAAGTCCAGCAGCACCGCATACAGCAGGTACGAGCTGAGGATCA
>NZ_DAMAGC010000137.1:0-11062 GCF_031995405.1 Stenotrophomonas sp.
GCGCGTGTCACTCAGGTGAAAGTTCGAATACCTGCCTCAGATAGGCCAGATAGCCGGGGTCGTCGCACATGCTCTTGCCTGGCGAATCGCTGAGCTTGGCCACCGGCTGGCCGTTGCAGCGGACCATCTTGATGACGATGTTGAGCGGGGTCGGGCCGAGGTCGTTGGTCAGGTGCGTGCCCACGCCGAAGGCCACCTGGCAGCGACCGCGGAAGTAGTCGAACAGCTGCATCACCTTCTCGATGTTCAAGCCATCGCTGAACACCAGCACTTTGCTGCGCGGGTCCACGCGACGGTCCTTGAAGTGCGCCAGCATGCGGTCGCCCCAGGCGAAGGGATCGCCGGAGTCGTGACGCACGCCGTCGAACAGCTTGCAGAAATACATGTCGAAATCGCGCAGGAACGCGTCCAGTCCGACCACGTCGGACAACGCGATGCCGAGGTCGCCACGGTATTCGCGTGCCCACGATTCCAGCGCCGCCACCTGCGAATCGCGCAGCCGCGGCCCCAGCGCCTGGAACGCCTGCAGGTACTCGTGGGCCATGGTGCCGTGCGGGGTCATGCCGTACAGGCGAGCGAAATGCACGTTGCTGGTGCCCACGAACTGGGCACCGAGCGCATCGCGCATCATCGGCAGCATGCGGGCGTGCCACTCCCGCGAGTAGCGGCGGCGGCTGCCATAGTCGGCGATGCGGCACAGCTCGAAGCCGGGGGTATCGCGCAGCAGCGCGGTCTTGGCCTGCAGGCGGCGCTCGCCCTCGGTGAAGTCCGGCGTGGTGGTGTTGCGGAACCAGACCTCGTTGATGATCGCCAGCAGCGGCACTTCAAACAGGATGGTATGCAGCCACGGGCCGGTGATGTTCAGGTCGATCTCGCCGGGCACGCTGTCCGACGGGCGCAGATCGATGTACTTGCGGTCCAGGTGGAATAGGCCGAGGAAATCGGCGAAGTCCGGTTTGACGAAACGCAGCCCACGCATGTAGTCGAGTTCGTCGGCGCTGAAGCGCAGGCGGCACAGGTGATCGATCTCGTCGTTGATCTGATCGATGTAGGCGGCCAGGTCGATGCCCGGGGTGCGGCACTTGAACCGGTACTGGACCTGGGCGCCGGGGTGCTGATGCAGCACCGCCTGCATCATGGTGAATTTATACAGGTCGGTGTCGAGCAGGGACTGGATGATCATGCCCGGATTATGCGCCTGCCCGGATGTACCGACCAACGCCAGGCAGTTACCGTGCGCGCAGCAGCCGCGGAATCTGCACGAGCGCGTGGGCCCAGATCGCGGCGAACACCGCGCCCTGCACCGGCAGGCTGCGCTGGGCCGCTTCGAACTTGCGGAAGTAACGCCACAGGCCGCGATGCTTGTGCCATTCGACGAAGAACGGGCGCGAGCGGCTGGATACCCCGCGTACGTGGACGACCTTGAGGTCATTGGCGATCGCCACCAGCGCACCGGCCTGGCGCACGCGGCGGCACAGGTCCAGGTCTTCGGCGTGCAGGCGATAGCCCGCGTCCCAGCCGCCGATGCGGTCGAACAGTTCACGGGGCATCAGCAGCAGCGCCCCGGACAACGCCGGTACCGGTTGCAGCGCCTGGCTCGGATCGGCGGGGATGGCCAGCTTCGCGCCCTGCCCCGGCGAGCGCAGCATCGCGCCGAAATCCGGATCGCGGCGGCGCACCGCCGCATCGGGCTGGCCGTGCTCATCGACCTGTTCCACCCCGAGCAGGCAGTGGCCGATGCCCATCGCGCGTTCGCACAGCCGCGCCAGGGTCTCCGGGTCGACCATCAGGTCCGGGTTGATGAAGGCCAGCCACGGTGCCTGGCTGTCGGCCACGCCCTGGTTGTTGGCGGCGGCAAAGCCGGGATTGTCCGGGTTGGCGATGAACCGCACGCGCGGGTCGGCGCTGGCGTGACGCTGCATGATCTCCAGGCTGCCGTCGCTGGAGCCGTTGTCCACCACCCGGATCTCGACCACGCCACGGGCGGCGCGCAGCCGGGCCAGGCAGCTGTCCAGGGTACTGGCGCTCTGGTAGCTGACGATGATCGCGGCAATGGCAAGGCTCAAGCGGGTGACTCCGGTGGGGCGGCGGGCGCGGCGAACAGATCGCCCTGGGACCGCGGCATTATCGCCTGCCGGTGCAGCTGCTGCAGCGTCTCGCGCACCTGGCGCAGCGGATCGGTCATCAGGAACGCAGCCAGCCGCGGCTGCCAGCCCGGCCAGCGCGTGCCGAGCGCATCCATGTCGCCATCGAACGCGCGGCCTTCGCTGGCGCGGGCGACGAAGGCGGTTTCGCACAGGGCATTGCGCCAGCCCAGGCCGGCCATGCGCAGGCTGAGGTCGACCAGGGCGGCATTCCAGGAGCCGTAGCTGTGCATGTCCAGGCCGCCGGCCTTGCGTCGCGCGTTGGCGCGCAGCAGCACCGCGTGGGTCACGGCCGAGGGCAGTTCCGGGTGCATCGGCGGCAGCGCGGCGCAGGCATGTGCCATCGCGACGAGGTCGGCCGGCACCGGGTCGATCTCGCCCAGCCGCGGCCACGCGGCGGTTTCACCCGCATTGCACCACGGCGTGGCCGAGCCGATCGACGGATCGCGCGCGAAGCAGGCGTCCAGCTGCTGCAGCCAGCCGGGCGCGGGAATGGCATCGGGTGCCAGCACCACCACGTCGGCGCCGGCACAGGCCCGCAGCATTTCGTCCAGGTGGGCGACCTCGCCGATGCTGCTGGCACGGCGGGTGTATTCGGCCTGCAACGGCGTGTGCGCCAGCCAATGCTCGATCACCGCCTGCGCGCGTGGCCCGGCCTGGCCGTCGTCGGCCAGCCACAGCGCGGTGCCGGCCGGGGTGCCGGCATCCAGCGCGCCCAGGCACCGGTCCAGGGCGCTGTCATCGACCCCGATCGGCAGCAACACGATCGTCCCCATCGATCCTCCTGTGTGCGGCGTGTGCAACGCGATCGATCAGGATGACCGTCGCCTGGCCGCAGCGTAGCAGGCGCGTTGGCCGCGGTGACACCGCCGCCGGGGGTCAGTCCTTCTTCGGGTGGTTCGGGAACGGCTCCATCGCGCGGAAGCGGCTGCTGTACTCGTCGGTCAGGTTGCGCGACTCCTGGGCGTTGCGCACGATGGTCGGAGTGAGCAGCACGATCACTTCGGTGCGACCACTCTTCTGGGTCTTGCGCCCGAACAGCGCACCGAACACCGGGATTTTGCTCAAGCCTGGAACACCGTTGGAACCATCTTCATCGGAGTCGGTGATCAGACCGGCCAGCATGATGGTGTCGCCGCTCTGCACCGCTGCCTCGGTGGAGATCTTGCGGGTGTTGATCGGCGGATTGCAGGTGGTCTTGGTCGGGTCGCAGCCGGTCGGCGTCGCGCCGGCCGAGCTGACTTCCTGCACGATATCCATGAACACCACGCCATCGCGGGTGATGCGCGGGCGCACTTTCAGGATCACACCGGTGTCGAGGTACTGCACCTGGCTGTAGGTGTTGTCGCCCACGCCGGTGTTGACCGACACCGAGTTGATCGGAATCTTGGTGCCGACGTTGAGGGTCGCCTCGGCGTTGTTGCGCACGAACAATGAGGGGGTCTGCAGCAGGCGCAGGTTGGTGACCTTGTCCAATGCGCTGATCACCGCGGCCGCGTTCTTGCCCAGGAAGGTCCAGCCCAGGCCGCTGCTACCGACCACGCCCGAGGTGCTGCCCCAGATGGAGCGACCCAGCGCGCTGGGCAGATCTGCACCGCCACTCTCTACCGGGGCGTTGACCGCCTGCTCGAAGAACCAGTTGACGCCATAACTGAGGTCGCCCGTCAGCGCCACTTCCGCCACCTGCGCCTCGATATGCACCTGCATCGGCATCACGTCGAGCTTTTCGATCACCTCGCGGATCGAGCGCCATGCCTGCGGCGTGGCGCGCACCAGCAGTGTGTTGGTCTCTTCCACCGCCGACACGCCGACGGTGTCGCCCTTCACTTCCAGGCTGAAGCTGGCATTGCCGGACTGGCGCTGCGGCAGGTTCATCGTGCCATCGCCGAGACCGCCGCCGGTATTGCCCACGTTGCTGTTGTTGAGGCCGTTGTCGCGGTTGCTGCCCATCTCCATCTGGGTTGCGCCCGGGGCCAGCGAACTGCTGCTGCCCCGCCCGCTGCGGCCATTTTCGTTGGCGAAGGCCTCGGCGAGGCGTTCGGCCAGGTCCTTGGCCTTGACGTAACGCAGTTCGTAGGAGAACAGCCGCGCGCTGCCGCCGGCACTGTCGATGCGCTCCAGCCACTGCTGGATCTGGTCCAGGTAACGCGCCTGCGGGGTGATCACCAGCACCGCATTGGCGTTCTCCAGCGGCAGGAAGCGGAACATGCCCGCGCTGGGGGTCTTGCTCTGCTCGCCGAACACTTTCTCCAGATCGGCCGAGACCTGCTCGGCCTTGCCGGACTGGATCGGGAACACGCCGACCGACATGCCCGACAGCCAGTCGACGTCGAAGATCTCCACCGTGCGCAGGTAGTTTTCCAGCTCGGCGCGCGTGCCGCCCAGGGTGATCACGTTGCGGCCACTGTCGACGTTGACGATCGCGTTGGGTCGCGCATACGGCTCGAGCACCTTCTTCATCTCGGTGGCCGAGATGTACTGCAGCGGCACCACCCGTACTTCGAAACCGCGTGCGCTGGATGCCGGCGCGGTGCTCGGCGCGACCGTGCCGGCCAGCGCCTGGTCGGCAGCGACGATGTTGTAGCGGCCGCCGCTGTAGACCATGCGCGCGTTGTTCCAGCCCAGCACCATCTCCAGCAGGTTCAGCGCCTGCGCCGAGGACACCGGCTTGGGCGTAGCCAGGGTGACCGTGCCCTGCACGCCCGGGGCGATGACGTAGTTCTGGCCCAGCATGTCACCGAGGATCGCCTTGACCACCGCATGCACCGATTCACCTTCGAAGTTGAAGGTGGCGGTGCCGTTGCCGGCCTGGGACAGCGACGGTGCCGCCGCTGCAGCGGCACTGCGATTGATCATGGTGCCGGTGCCGCGACGGATCACCGCCTGCGGCGCGCCCTCGGCCAACGGCTCGGCGTCGACACCCTCGCGCGAGCCATCGCCGGCCACCACCTGATGGCTGCCATCAAGGACCGCGTTGCGGCGGACGTCCGGCGCCGGTACCGACGCACACCCGGCCAGCAGGGCCACGGCGAGGGACAGGCAGAAATGACGCGGGGAGAAAAGACGCAATGTCATGCTGTGCACTCTAGTTGTTCTGGCCGGAGCCGCCGGTGGGCGGTCGCTGCGACGGTTGCTGTTGTTGTTGCAGCTGCTGGCGGCGCGCCTGGATGCGCGCGCGGATGGCCTGCATCTGCGCGTCACTGGGGCCCTGCGCGGGCGCGTTCTGCGCCGCAGGCGCCGGCGCCGGCGCGGGCGCAGGGCCGGGCACGTTGACGGTGGCCTGCACCGGACGAGCGGCCTGCGGTGGCGCCATCGGCAACGGCGCCACACCGGCACCGGCCGGCGGCACCGCGCCGTTGACCGGGTTGCCCAGCACCGTCGGTGGCTCGCCCCCCTGGCCGTTGAACACGGTCAGTTCCAGGGTCTGCGTGCCGCCGGGGCCGCTGACCGTGGCACTGCGCGGTTCCAGCGCCAGCAGTTGCCAGCCGTTGACCGGCTCGCCATTGAGGCGCAGCCGCAACGACTGCTTCTGGTCGGTGGTGAGGATGGCCATGCTGAATTCAGAGGTGAGCAGTACGCCGGTGAGGCTGACCGCACTGGAGGCCCCCGGCTCGCTGCCGCCGAGCAGGTACGGGCGCGGCTTGCGGTCCTCGGCGAACAACGGGCGCGCGCCGATCTGCGCATAGGCCTCGGCCGAGGCGATCCGCTCGGGTGCGGCTGGCGGCAACACCGGCAGTGGCGAGGCACTGCGCTCGCCATCGGCGGCGACGGGAATGCGCCCGCCCAGGCCGAACAGGCTGGCAACCCAGATCGCGGCCGCCCACAGCAGCGCGGTGGCCAGCCACCAGCTGCGCAGCGAAGACAGTTCAATCTTCATGGCTGTCCTCCCGGCCTTCGGCTGCGCGGCCGGCGGCGTCGGCAGCGGCCTCGGCGGCCCGCGTCGCGGCATCGGCGGCCGCCTGCGGGTCGTTCGGCACGGCCATCGCCGGCGCCGGACTCAACCCGGCGCCGCTGGACATCGCCGGTGCCGGACTCAGCCCCGCAGTACCGGACATCGCCGGCGGCGCCGGGTCGGACGCGGCACGGGTCGGCGCCGCGCCTGCGGTCGCATCCGCCATCGCATCCGGCTTGAGGTAGCCGACCAGTTCGAAGGACACGTCCAGCCCGGTGCCCGTTTCATTGGGCGACTGCTGGAAACGCTGCGCGAGCAGGTTGAGGTTGTTGATGAACAGCCTGGGGCTGCCGGTTTCCAGGGTGTACAGCACCGCCGCCATTTCCGGGATGCCGCAGCGCAGGCGTACCTGCAGCGCGATGCGCGGGAACTGCGTATCGCCCCGGGTGTCCTGCAGCGGCGAACGGTTGCTGATGGTGCAGCTGCGGTTGCCGGGGCTGGCCGAGGCCACCGCATCCTGCAGGCGCGAGGACAACGCCGCGGCAGCGGATTCGGCCGTGGCCTCGCGCAGGAAGCCGGGGCGCCCGGCAAGTGCGGCCTGTGCCTGCTGCAGGCCGCGCGCGACGGCAGCGCGCTGCTGCAGCTGGGCCTGCACGCGCTGGTCGCGCTCCTGCAGGTCGCTGATGTCGGTGTTGATCGCCAGCAGCGGACGGGTGAACCACGGGTGCACCAGCACCAGGTAGGCCGCCGCGATCACCGCCAGCAGCAACGCCAGCGCCAGCCAGCGGTCACGGCGTGTGGTCGGCATTGCCATCGGCAACCTCCGCGGCGGGGGCGGCAGCTGCCGGCCTGGCGACCGCACCGGGCAACGGCTGCAGTTCGGCGGTGAGGGTGAAACGGTCGCGCCCGGCGGCGCCGCCATCGGCCTGCAGCACGCCGGTCAGGTTGACCTTGCGCCACAGTGGCGAGTCCTGCAGCAGCGGCACCAGCTGCGAGGCTTCGCGGCTCAGCCCGATCAACTGCAGCGAATCGCCTTCCACCGACAGTTTTTCCAGGTAGGTGCCATCGGGCAGCAACCGGGTCAGTTCATTCCACAGTTCCACGGTGCTGGCATGCGCGGTGCGTTTCTGTTCCAGGAACGCGGCGCCTTCCACCAGGGTCTGCAGCTGCTGGCGCTCGGCGGCGACCTGGCGTGCATCACGCGCAGCGGCGTTGACCTGGTCGCGCAGCGCATCGGCCGCGACCTGGCGGTTGTGCAGGATCTGCTGGCCGGCCAGGGCCAGCAGCAGCAGCGTGGCCACCGCCAGCAGCAGGTTCCAGCGTCGCATCGGGTCGCGCAGGGTCTGCCGCTGTTCCGGCGGCAGCAGGTTCACGCCCAGCGGCTGGCCATCGGCGTCGGCGACGTCGATGCCGGCCACGCCCTGCGCCCACGGCCCGACCTGCTGCGCCCACTGCTGCAGTGCCTGCTGCGGCATCACCACCAGTTCGACCTGCAGCTGGCCATCGTCCAATGCGCCCAGCTCACGCACATCGAAACTGACCTGCGCCGGCTCGAACGGGGTCTGGCGATCGATTTCAAAACGCACCACATCGCGCAGGCGCGCCGCCGCCGCCGCCGGCAGCCGCAGCGGTCGGCGCAATGCGGCGCTGGCCGGCAGCAGCCAATGGCGCGGCAGCGTGCGCAACCGCGCATCCAGGCGCTGTTCCAGTCCTGCAGGGGTCTGCGGCCAGGGCAGTTCGATCACCCGCTGTGTGTGCGCGCCCGTGTCGCGCAGCACCATCAGCTGCTCGCCGTGCTGCTGCAGCAACAGCCGCGAGCGTGACCACCCCAGCGCCCACTGCCACCGCTCGGGCAACCACGCCAGCAGCGAACGCCGCCACCAGCGCAGGCCATTGCCCACGCCCGGCGCCAGTTGCCCCTGCGCCCGCACCAGACTGTCCCGCCATGCCGTCATCGTGCTGCCATTCCCTGTTCCCAACGAAGTACTGTGTAAGTCGTTCCCGGCGTGCCTGCGTTCCCCATCCGCACCACCCCCTGCAGGACCGACACCCGGCCGCGATCATCCATTGCGCGGCTCTCGATACTATAGGTGCCGCTGCCGCTGGCAAGCGCTGCACCGCCCACTTTCTGATCTTCACCCACCGCGGACTGTTCGCGCTGGGCCAGCAGTTCCCGTGCATCCAGGCCCATGGCGGTCAGCACCGGCCCGGCGGCAAAACGCGGATCGGGACGCGACTGCCGACTGTACAGGGTCAGCATCGGCTCCAGTTGTTCATACAGCGCGGCATCCATGCCGAGCACGCGCTGCAGTTCGCCCAGTGTCTCGAAGCGGTTGTTGCGCGGGCCGTACGGCAGGCCGGCGGCAACGTACTCGGGCAGCTCGGCACCGCCGACGGGCTGCTTGAGGCTGTCGGCATCGCGCCAGTCGACGATCGCCCCGGCCAGTTGCTGGGCGCGCGCGGTGTCCACGCCCATCGCGCGGAGGAAGGCCTGTAGCAGCGTCGCGTCGGCGAGGTTCAGGTTGATCTTGCCGTTCTCATCGACGATGCGCAGGTCGATGCGGCGCTGGTCGAAGTCCCACCTGTAGCGGCGCCCGTCGGGCGTCCATGCCGGGCGCGTGGCGCTGGGTTGCAGGCGGTACAGTGCATATTCCAGTCCGGCACGCGCGTGCTCCTGGCCGATCGCATCGTCGCCCACCACGCGCTGCTGCAGATGCTCCACGCGCGCACTGAGCGCGAACGCGCCCACCACGGCAGTGAGCAGGGCGATCAGCCACAGCACCAGTACCAATGCGGCACCGCGCGCGCGCCTCACTGGCGCGCCCCGCGCTGCTGCGCAAGCGCGGCCACCATCGGCGGCCATGCCGGACCCTGCCGGGGGGTGACGGTGATCGAAACCAGCGTGGGCAGGCGCCGGGTGTCTTCCCAGCGGTCCTGCCAGTCGCCGAGTTCACCGTTGCGCGGGTCGATGCCGCGATAGCGGAACGCCACCGCGCGCAGCCCATCGGCGAGCACTTCCGGCGGACGCGGCGGCGTTTCCTCGATGCGCTCGCCGTTCTGCACCAGGGTGAGGGTCACTTCCAGGCGCTGCGCGTCGCCGCTGCCCCGCACCTGCAGGTCATGCACGTACGGCCCGCCGCGGCCGAGATACCCGGGCAGGTCGGAGACGAACAGCATGTGCTGCGCCTCGCCCAGGAAATACAGCGGCTCGCGGGTGGGATCCGGCGGCGTGGTCGCGGTCAGCATGGCCATCGACAGGCGCCGGCGCAGGAAGCCTTCGACCGCGCGCATGCGTTCGTTCTGGGACACCATCTGCTCGCCGCGCTGGCTGATCGCCATCGCCGAGCGCACCGTGGCGAAGGCCAGCGCCAGGCCACCGACCAGCAATGCCGTTGCCAGCAGCACTTCGATCAGGGTGAAACCGCGTTGCGCGCCGGTGCGCGCGCCGGTCAGGCGGTGGACGTTCATCGCGCACCGCCCGGGTTGGCTGGCAGCAGGCGCAGGCTGCGCCACTGCAGGCGGTCGCTATCGGCCTCCCCCCACTGCACCTGCAGGGTCAGCTGCGCCAGCGTTGGACCTGCCACCGGTTCGGCCGTCAGCGCTGCCACTGCCGCCCCACGCGGCTCCACGTACGGCGCCACGTCCAGCTCCCAGCGGTAGCGACCGTCCTCCCACTGGCCGGTGCTATGGCCGGCCTGCAGCGGCGCTTCGATACCGGTCACGGCCAGCAGCGACTGCGCGTGCAGCACCGCGCGGCTGCGCAGGTCGGCCTGTCTGATCTGCCGCGAGGCGCCGGACAGGCTGCCCAGCAGCAGGGTCAGCGCCAGCGCCAGCAACGCGAAGGCGACAATCACTTCCAGCAGCGAATAGCCACGTTGGCGCTTCATCGGTGCTCCCGCGGCTGGCCCGAGCGCACTTCGCCGGTGATCCAGCCCACGTCGATCCGCCACACCGCACCGCGCACCTCCAGCGTGATGCTGCCACCGCTGGAGGCACCATCGGGGTAGAAGGCGATGGCGCCCTGCCCGGTGGCTGCCGCGACTTCTCGCGCGCCACGGAAGTGCACCTCCAGCGTGGCGGGCAGGGTGCCATGGCGGCCGTTGGCGCCCTGCCAGGTGCGCGCCTGCGGATCGATCAGGAAGCGCTGGCGTTCGCCGGTGGCGATGGCCTGGGTGCGGGTGTAGCGCAGCTGGGTGGCCAGTTCCTTGCCGGCATTGCGCAGGCGCATGCCATCGATGCCGCCATTCATCGCGGTGGCGGTGACCACGCCGACGATGGCGATCAGCGCCACCACCAGCAGCATCTCCAGCAACGACAGCCCCGCAGCCACGCGCGCAGGGCGCGATGGACACCGGAGCGGTGCGCGGCGTGGCGGGAGAATGGCCGGCAAGCAGGCTTACTCGTAACGGATGTCGGCGTCGTAACTGCTGCCGCCGACCTTGCCGTCCTTGCCGAGGCTGATCAGGTCGAACGGCTGGCCTTCGCCGGGCACGCGGTATTCCAGCGGGTTGCCCCACGGATCGTTGAGGTCGGCCGGCTTGGCATACGGTCCCAGCCAGCCGTTGCTGCCGCTCGGCTGGGTGACCAGCTCATCCAGCTTGGCCGGCAGCTTGCCGGTATCGAGCTGGAAGTTTTCGACCTTGCCGGCCACCGTCTGGATCTGGGCCTTGGCGATGTTGGCCTTGCCGCGATCGGCGCCGCCGAGCACGCGGCTGCCGACCAGGGTGAGCACCGCGCCGATCAGCACGATGACGATGATGATTTCCAGCAGGCTCATGCCCGACTGGTTGCGCGGCGAGGAAAAACGGATCAGGCGGCGTTGCATGCGGCAGGCTCCTTGCAGGATGTCATGTGTAGGGGTGTGCCATCGTCATCCGATGGCGTTGGTGAGGTCGTACAGCGGCACCAGCACGGACACGATCACCAGGCCAACCACCGAGGCCAGCCCCAGGGTGATCACCGGAACCATCGCCGCCAGCAGCCGGTCGCTCGCGCGCGCGCTTTCCTGTTCGCAGGTATCGGCCGT
>NZ_DAMAGC010000138.1:0-10915 GCF_031995405.1 Stenotrophomonas sp.
GCCCATTCAGCTGGATGGCGGCGAACAGGGCGCCCCGCGCGAAGATGTCGCGGTTGGTGGCGCGGTGGGTCAGCTCGATGCGCTCGCCCAGCCCGGTGAACTGGACCAGGTGCTCGCCGACGATGTCGCCGGCACGCAGGCTGGCGAAATGTGGCTGCGCCCCACCCTTCTGGGCGGCCGCGCCCAGGGTCAACGCGGTGCCCGAGGGCGCGTCCTGCTTGTGTACGTGGTGGGATTCGACGATGTCGCAGTCCCAGCCCGCCAGTGCGGCAGCGGCGCGCTCAACCAGTTCGTCCAGTACCGCCACGCCCAGGCTGAAGTTGGACGCCCAGACCAGCGGGATGCCCGTGGCCGCCTGGATCAGCGCCTGGCGCTGCGCTTCGCTGATGCCGGTGGTACCCGACACCAGGCCGGCCTTGCGTTCCACGCACAGCGCCAGCACCGGGTCGAAGCCCTCGGGCAGGCTGAAATCGATGGCGACATCGAACTGCGGCGCACCGGCCAGCTCGCTGCTGGCGAAATGCGGCACGCCCTCGACGACGCGCTGCCCCGGCGAACGTCGGGTCACCGCGGCGACGACCTGCAGGTCGGGGTTGTCGGCAGCCAGCCGGAGCAGGGCCTGGCCCATGCGACCGGAGGCACCGTGGATGAGCAGGCGAACAGGGAGAGTGGTCATCCGCGCAGGCTAGCCGGTGGTGGCAAGCGGGCACAAGGGGGAAATGCGCCCCGTGCCGATCCCGGCGCGCGTGCATCGCCGGTACGGGCGCTTGTTACCCTGTGCGGCCCCTACATCCGGTCGTGCGTCCATGCAGCTTTCGCAGCAACTCGTCCTCGTCACCGGCGGTGCCCGTGGCCTCGGCCAGCACGTGACGCGCGCCTTCGCCCGCGAGGGCGCGCAGGTGGTGATCAACCACCTGCACAGCGTCGATGCCGCGCAGGCGCTGGCCGCCGAACTCGGCCCGAACGCCCTGGCGGTGCGCGCCGATGTCACCGACCGCGACCAGGTCGATGCGCTGTTCGCGCAGGCCCGCGCGTATTTCGGCCGCGACGTCACCAGCGTGGTCAACGATGCGCTGGCGGCGTTCTCGTTCAACGGCGATGCACGTGCGAACGCCGATGCCATCGGCTGGCAGGCGTTCAGCGCGCAGTTCGAGGGCAGCGTGCGCGGTGCGTTGAACACGGTGCAGGCCGCCCTGCCCGGAATGCGCGCGCAGCGTTTCGGGCGCGTGATCAACATCGGTACCAACCTGTTCCAGAACCCGGTGGTGCCCTACCACGACTACACCGCCGCCAAGGCCGCGCTACTGTCGCTCACCCGCACCCTGGCCGGCGATCTCGGCCCGGACGGGATCACCGTGAACATGCTGTCCGGTGGCCTGCTGCGCAGCACCGACGCCAGTGCGGCCACGCCCGCAGCGGTGTTTGACTACATCGCCGCCGCTACCCCGCTGCGCAGCGTGACCACGCCGGCCGAATTCGCCGATGCGGTGCTGTTCTTCGCCTCGCCGTGGTCGCGTGCCATCACCGGGCAGAATCTGGTGGTGGACGGCGGCCTGGTGCGCGACTGATGCGCATCTCCGAGGTCGCCCGACGCAGCGGTGCCAGCCAGAAAGCGATCCGCCTGTACGAGGCGCGCGGCCTGCTGGCGGCCGTGCCGCGGATCAACCGCTACCGTGACTACAACGAGCAGGATCTCAACCTGGTGCTGCTGATCCGCCAGGCGCTGGCGCTGGGATTCCGGCTTGCCGACGTGGCCGCCTTGCGCCGCGACGATGGCGGCATCGACTGGCCGCGGGTGCAGGCGTTGCTGGCGGACAGGCAGCAGGCCGTGCGTGCGGAGACGCAGCGGCTGCAGCAGCTGGATGCGGCACTGACCCGGCTTCGGGCCGAGGTGGTGGTGTTGATCGGCCAGGGGCACACCGGGCCCCTGGAGGCGTGCATGGCCGCTGGCGACTGCCGGGCCGCTTGACTCTGCCCCATGGGGCAGACCGTAGCCTGCGCGCTCCTTCCGCGAGCGCCCCCATGTCCAGATCGATCGTCATCCTGCTTGGCCACCCCGACCGCGACAGCCTGTGCGGTGCCCTGGCCGATCGTTACCAGCAGGCAGCCGTGGCGGCCGGCCACCGCGTGCAGCTGTTCGCGCTTGGCGAGGTCGACTTCGACCCGATCCTGCGCCACGGCTACCGCCAGATCCAGCCGCTGGAACCGGCGTTGCAGCAGATCAGCGCGGCCATCGCGGACTGCCAGCACCTGGTGCTGGTGTACCCGACCTGGTGGGGCGGCATGCCGGCGCTGCTGAAGGGCTTCTTCGACCGCGCCCTGCTGCCGGGCTACGCGTTCCGCTACCGCAAGGACTCGGTATGGTGGGACCGCCTGCTGGCCGGCCGCAGCGCGCGGGTGCTGACCACGATGGACACCCCGCCGTGGTACTACCGCTGGGTGTACCGGATGCCCGGGCACCAGCAGACACGGCGGACAATCCTGGAATTCTGCGGGATCAAGCCGGTCAGGATCACCGCGTTCGGGCCGGTGCGCAGCAGCACCTCGGCGCAGCGTGATGCGTGGCTGCGACAGGCCGAGCGACTGGGCGGAAAGGCCGGGTGAAACGGTAGAGCCACGCCATGCGTGGCTGCCGTCCGTTCCGGCGTGCGGACACTTGCCAGCCACGCATGGCGTGGCTTTACCGGGTTTGGGTGCATCGGCGCCTGCCAGCCACGCATGGCGTGGCTCTACCGCATTGGGTGCGTTGGCTTCTGCCGGCCACGCATGGCGTGGCTCTACCGCATTGGGTGCGTTGGCTTCTGCCGGCCACGCATGGCGTGGCTCTACCGGTGACGATGTGTTTTACCGGCGATGGCGCGACTGGCGCGCCGGCTCAGTGCTGCTTCGGCGTGCTTGGGCCGCAGCTGTCGCAGCCACCGCATGCGCCACCGCCGCCGGTGACCGGCGGGGCGATCTTCCGGCCCAGCGACTGCAGCCACGCGGCGCGCTGCGGCTTGACCAGCGCCAGCGCGATCGCGCCGCGCACGCTGCGCACCACGCCGGGGAACTGCTTCTTCAGCACCACCCACGCACTGAACAGCACGATCAGCGCGACCACGATGTACTGCAGCAGCAGGCCGGTGCCCATCAGCCGCCGCCCAGCGCCACGGTCACCTGGTAGGTGACCAGCGCGGCGATGTAGGCCGCCGCGAACAGGTAGAAGGTGGCAAAGCCGACCTGCTTCCAGGAGTTGGTCTCGCGCTTGATCGTGGCCAGGGTGGAAATGCACATCGGCGCATAGATGAACCACACCAGCAGCGACAGGCCGGTGGCCAGCGACCAGCCGTTGGCGACCACCGGGGTCAACGCCTGGATCGCGGCGTCGTCATCGGCGGCCGACAGCGCGTAGATCGTGGCCAGCGAGGACACCGCCACTTCGCGCGCGCCCATGCCCGGAATCAGCGCGATGCAGATCTGCCAGTTGAAGCCCAGCGGCGCGAAGACCACCGCCATCGCATGGCCGATCTGGCCGGCAAAGCTGTAATCGATCGCCGGCATGGTCGCCCCGGCCGGGGCGGCCGGGAATTTCAGCAGCACCCACAGCAGGATGGTCAGCGAGAGGATGATGCCGCCCACCCGCTTGAGGAAGATCATGCCGCGCTCGTACAGGCCCACCGCCAGGTCGCGCGGGTGCGGGATGCGGTAGGACGGCAGCTCCAGCATCAGCGGATGCTCGCTCTTGTCGCGGCGCCACTTCTTCATCACCCACGACATCGCCAGCGCGCTGAGGATCCCGGCCACGTACAGGCCGAACAGCACCAGCCCCTGCTGGCTGACGAAGCCCCACAGGGTCTTCTGCGGAATGAACGCACCGATCAGCAGCGCATACACCGGCAGCCGCGCCGAACAGGTCATCAGCGGCGCCACCAGGATGGTGGCCAGGCGATCGCGCGGGTCCTGGATGCTGCGTGTGGCCATGATGCCGGGCACCGCGCAGGCGAAGCTGGACAGCAGCGGGATGAACGAACGCCCGGACAGGCCGGCCGAGGCCATCATGCGATCGAGCAGGAACGCTGCGCGCGGCAGGTACCCGGATTCTTCCAGGGCCAGGATGAAGGCGAACAGGATCAGGATCTGCGGCAGGAACACCACCACCCCGCCGACGCCGGCGATGATGCCGTCGGTGAGCAGGCTCGACAGCGGGCCTTCGGGCAACACCGCGCCGATATGCTCGCCGAGCCAGCCGAAGCCGGCCTCGATGCCATCCATCAGCGGCGTGGCCCAGGCGAACACTGCCTGGAAGATCAGGAACATCACCACCACCAGCGTGAGCAGCCCGAACACCGGGTGCAGCAGCCAGCGGTCCAGCGCGTCATCGATCCTGGCCGTACGCGTGGGCATGCTCACCGAGGCGGCCAGGATGCCGCGCACCTGGGCGTGGTAGTCGACCTCGCCGGCCGGCACCGCGACGGGGGCCTGCAGGTGCGGCACCATCGCATCCAACCGTTCGACCAGCGCCTGGGCGCCGTTGCGGCGCACTGCCACGGTTTCCACCACCGGCACGCCGAGCGCCTGTTCGAGCGCGGGCACGTCGATCTTGATGCCGCGGCGCTGCGCCGCATCGACCATGTTCAACGCCACGATCATCGGCTTGCCCAGCTCGCGCAGTTCCAGCGCGAAGCGCAGGTGCAGGCGCAGGTTGGTCGCATCGATCACGCACAGCAGCACGTCCGGCGCGGCCTCGCCCGGGTAGAAGCCCCGGCACAGGTCGCGGGTGATCGCCTCGTCCAGACTGGCCGGCTGCAGGCTGTAGGCGCCGGGCAGGTCGAGCACGGCGAACTCGCGGCCGGACGGCGCGCGCAGGCGGCCTTCCTTGCGTTCCACGGTCACGCCGGTGTAATTGGCCACTTTCTGGCGGCTGCCGGTGAGCTGGTTGAACAGCGCGGTCTTGCCGCTGTTCGGGTTGCCGACCAGGGCGACGCGCAGGGATGCGGCGGCGCTCATGCTGCCGCTCCGGCCGGGATCGCGGTGATCTCGATGCGGCTGGCTTCGCTGCGGCGCAGGGCGAAGCGGGTGAAACCGACCTGCACCAGCAACGGCTCGCCACCGACCGGGCCACGGGCGACCAGGCGTACGTCTTCACCCTTGACGAAGCCCAGCTCGCGCAGGCGGCGGGCGATGACATCGTTTGCATGCAGGTCCCGCACCGACACCACCAGGGCGGAATCGTGCAGCGGCAGATCGGACAACGTCACGGAGCGCCTTCTTGCCAATCAGAATGGTTCTCAATTCTAGCATCGCCGCGCCGCGTCATTGCCCGTGACCAATGGCCCGCTATGATCCGTACATGTATGGAGTAATCGCAGGTTCCCATGAGTGATGCACTACGGATAGAACGCAGCGCCTCGGTGCTGACCCTTTGGCTGAACCGCCCCACCCTGCACAACGCCTTCGTCGCGGCGCTGATCGCCCAGCTGACGGCAGCGCTGGAGGCGGCCGGGCGGGATGAACACGTGCGCGCGGTGGTGCTGGCCGGCCAGGGCGCCTCGTTTTCGGCGGGCGCGGACATGCAGTGGATGCGGGGCATGGCCGCCGCCAGCGAGGAGGACAACCGCCAGGACTCGCTGGCGCTGGCCCAGCTGATGCGCACCCTGGACGAGCTGCCCAAGCCCACCATCGCCCGCGTGCAGGGCGCCGCCTTCGGTGGCGGGGTCGGCCTGGTGGCCTGCTGCGACATCGCCATCGCCAGCACCAGCGCCCGCTTCGGCCTGACCGAAAGCCGGCTGGGCCTGCTGCCGGCGGTGATCTCGCCCTATGTGATCGACGCCATCGGCCCGCGCCAGGCACGGCGCTGGTTCGCCACCGGCGAGCATTTCGATGCGGACACCGCGCTGCGGATCGGCCTGGTCCACCAGCTGATCGAACCTGAACGCATCGATGAAGCCGTGCAGCGCCAGATCGGCCTGCTCGACAAGGCCGGCCCGATCGCGTCGGCCTCGGCCAAGGACCTCGTGCGCCGGGTCAGCGTTGGTCGCGACCGCGACGCGCTGGACCGCGACAATGCCGCGCTCATCGCGCGGCTGCGGGTGTCGGCCGAGGGCCAGGAGGGCCTGGGCGCCTTCCTGGACAAGCGCGCCCCGCATTGGGTCACCCAGGACTGAAGGACGTCACCATGCTCGACCATATCGGCATCCGCTGCGCCGACTTTGCGCGCAGCCTCCGCTTCTTCCAGCAGGCCCTGGCGCCGCTGGGCATCACCGTGGTGATGCAGGTCAGCGCCGCCCAGACCGGCGACTACGACCATGCCGGGTTCGGCCGCACCGGCAAGCCGGATTTCTGGATCGGCAACGCACCCGGCGCCCATGGCGGGGTGCATCTCGCCTTCAGCGCAAGCAGCCGTGCCGAGGTGGATGCCTTCCACCAGGCCGCCCTGGCCGCCGGCGGACGCGACAACGGCCCGCCGGGCATCCGCGAGCATTACCATCCCGACTATTACGGGGCGTTCGTGCTGGATCCGGACGGCAACAACATCGAAGCGGTCTGCCACCGCCCGGGCTGAATGCCCGGCGCCCACCCCGGGGCGCCCCTGTCATCCACCGCGGGCTGGCCGCTTTGTCGCCCATCCCGCGTATCCCCCTTTCGTGGCTCGCCGGGGACCGTGGGCCACCCTCCTTTTTCTGGTATTCCCGTGATTCGACCCCTGCCCGTTCCGTTGCCTGCTGTGCGCCTGCCCGTCCGCCGGGAGGCTTGCCATGGATGATTTCGTCCGCATCGTCGAAGTGGGCCCGCGCGACGGCCTGCAGAACGAAGCCCAGCCGGTGGCCACCGCCGACAAGATCGAGCTGATCCGGCAGCTGTCACTGACCGGCCTGCGCACCATCGAGGCCACCAGTTTCGTCAGCCCGCGCTGGGTGCCGCAGCTGGCCGATGCCGCCGAGGTCTATGCCGGCATCGAGCGCCGCCCCGGCATCGCCTACCCGGTGCTGGTGCCCAACGAACAGGGCTACGACCGCGCGCGCGCGGTAGGCGTGGACGAAGTGGCCGTGTTCACCGCCGCCTCGGAAACATTCAACCGCACCAACACCAATGCCGGCATCGACGAATCGCTGGCGCGCTTCGCGCCGATCCTGGAGCGCGCGAAAGCCGACGGGGTGAAGGTGCGCGGCTACGTCTCCACCGTGCTCGGCTGCCCCTACCAGGGCGAAGTCGCGGTGAGCGAGGTGGTCCGCGTGGCGCGCGCGCTGCATGCCATGGGCTGTTACGAAATCTCGCTGGGCGACACCATCGGCGTGGGCACCCCGCGCAAGGCGCGGGCGATGCTGCATGCGGTGGCCGCCGAGGTCCCGATGGCCGCGCTGGCCGTGCACTTCCACGACACCTACGGCCAGGCGCTGGCCAACATCGATGCCTGCCTGGAAGAAGGCGTGCGCGTGGTCGATTCGGCCGTGTCCGGTGCCGGCGGCTGCCCCTACGCCAAGGGTGCCAGCGGCAACGTGGCCAGCGAGGACGTGGTGTACCTGCTGCACGGCATCGGCATGCGTACGGGCATCGACCTGCCCGCACTGGCCACCACCGGCCGTTGGCTGGCCGCACGGCTTGGCCGTCAGACCGGCAGCAAGACCGGCAAGGCGCTGGCGGCCACATGAGCCGCAGCGGCCCGCGCAGGGACGTCGCGGTCGGTGACCATCTCACCGCCCACGTCCACGCGCTGGCCGCCATGGATCGCGCCCTGGCGCAGCCGCCAGGCGAACAGGACCTGCGCCGCCTGCTGCGCGAGGTGCAGCAGGCACTCACCCAGGCGATGGACGAGCGCCAGCTCGCGCTGCGTCGCTATGCCGCGCTGTTCGACGCGGTCCCCGACCCGGTCAGCATCCTCAGCGAAACCGGCGTGGTGCTGGACCTCAACAAGGCCGGCGTGCGCGCCTACGGACGACCGCGCGAGGAGATCGTCGGGCAGCCGATCGAACTGTTGAACCCGGACCTGCCCAGCGACCACCTCGACCCGGTCTGGGAAGCCCTGCGCCGCGATGAAACCTACGTCATCGAGGTGACCAACATGCGCGGCGATGGCAGCCGCTTCCCGGTGGAAGTGCATTCGGCCGGCTTCGAGCACCAGGGCGAGCACTGCATCGTGGCGGTGGCGCGCGACCTCAGCCGACGCTGGCAGGCCGAATCGCGCTACCGGCTGCTGATGGAATCCATCGACAAGGGCGTGGTCCTGTTCGATACCCACCTGCGCGTGGTCTCGGCCAACCCGGCCGCGCACCGCATCCTTGGCACGGGCGGCAACGGCGGCAGCCTGCAGGCGATGCTGGCCCCGGACGACTGGATCTGCGTGGACGAACACGGCCACCCGCTCACCCGCGATCAGTGGCCGGCGGCGGTGTCGCTGCGCACCGGGCGCACCATCCGCAGCACCATCGTCGGGCTGTACCACCGCCCGCGCGGACGCATGATCTGGATCTCCACCACCAACGTGCCGGTGTTCGGCACCGGCCGCGATTGCCCGGACCACGTGTTCGGGCTGTTCAGCGACATCACCGAGCTCAAGCGCAACAACGCCCTGTTCGACCGCGCCCAGTCGCTGGCGCACATCGGCGGCTGGGAATGGGACCGCGGCCTGCAGCGCCTGTACCTGACCGACGAAGCCAGCCGCATCCTCGGCCAGTCGCTGCCGCTCAGCGACATGGCGCACCTGCTGGAGTGCCTGCGCCTGGATGATCGTTCGCAGCTGCAGCAGGCGCTGCTGGACGTGATCGACCGGCAGGAGCCGTTCGAGCTCGAACTGCAGGGCCAGCGCGGCGACGGGCACTCGTTCTGGGTGCGCATGATCGGCGAGGCCGAACCCGGCGACGTCAACGCCGCGCGCATCGCCGGCACCGTGCAGGACATCACCGCGCGCAAGCAGGCCGAGGAAACCCTGCGCATCCAGGCGCGCACCGATCCGCTCACCGGGATCATGAACCGCGATGCGGTGCTCAATGACCTGGCCACGCGCATGGCCAACCCCACCCATTGCCAGGTGGCGGTGCTGTACATCGACCTGGATCGCTTCAAGACCGTCAACGACCTGCTCGGCCACAATGCCGGCGACGAACTGCTGATCGATGCCACCCGCCGCATCGCCACCGCGATCGGCACCGAAGGCCTGCTGGCGCGTTTTGGCGGCGACGAGTTCCTGGTGATCTGCGACACCCGTGACCAGGCCGACCAGCCCGAGCGCCTGGCCGAGGCGATCACCCGCGGCTTCAGCACCCCGTTCCGCTTCGGCACCGACGAGTTCGCGGTGACCACCAGCATCGGCATCGCGCGTGCGCCGCAGGACGGTCTGCGCCCGCAGCAGCTGATCCAGAACGCGGACATCGCCATGTACGACTGCAAGCGCCGTACCCGCAACGGCTGGCAGGTGTTCTCCCCGGAACTGGCGCAGCGCCAGCACGACCGGCTGCAGATCGAAAGCCGCCTGCACCGTGCACTGGACGATGACGAGTTCCACCTGGTCTACCAGCCGCAGGTCAACCTGCACAACGGCCAGCTGGTGGCCGCCGAAGCGCTGATCCGCTGGCGCAACTCGCAGTTGGGCGAGCTGCGCCCGGACATCTTCATCGGGCATGCCGAAAGCACCGGCGACATCGTGCGGATCGGCCTGTGGGTGCTGCGCGAGGCCTGCCGGCAGGTGCGGGCGTGGCAGGATGCCGGGCTGGGCATCGTGCGGGTGGCGGTCAATGTGTCCTACCGCCAGTTCGTCGGCGAGGACCTGGCGCGCAACGTGCGCCAGGTGCTGGACGAGTTCGGCCTGCCCGGCACTGCGCTGGAGCTGGAGTTCACCGAACGGGTACTGATCGAGGATGCCCCGGACACCCTGCAGACCTTCGCGCGCCTGCGCGAAATGGGCGTGCTGCTGACCATCGACGATTTCGGCGAGGGCTACAGCGCCCTCAACTACCTGCGCCGGCTGCCGATCCACGGACTCAAGCTCAGCCAGCTGTTCGTCGAGGGCGTGCCCGGCAACCGCTCGGACGTGGCGGTGTGCGAAGCGGTCTGCGGCATCGCGCGCAGCCTGGGGCTGGGGCTGGTCGCCGAAGGCATCGAATCGGAGCCGCAGCGGCAGTTCCTGCAGGGGCTGGGGGTAGCGGTCGGCCAGGGCTTCCTGTTCGCGCCAGGGCTGGCACCGGACGAATTCGCCCGGCGCCTGGCGCACCGTCGCTGAGCGCTGCGCGCAGCGCACAACGGCGGCATCGCCGGCTTCCGCTAGAATCGGCGGTTCTCGAACCATCGGAACTACGCAATGCAGCTGTCTTCTGTCCGCGCCATCGTCACCGGCGGCGTCTCCGGCCTGGGCCTGTCGGTGGCCCAGTACCTGGTCGCCCACGGCGCCAAGGTCGCCCTGTTCGACCTCAACGACGACAAGGGCGCGGCCGCCGTGGCCGAACTGGGCGAGGCCAACGCCCGCTACTTCAACACCAATGTCAGCGATGAAGCCGCCGTGGCGGCGCAGATCGATGCCGCGCACGATTTCCTCGGCGGGCTCAATGCGGCGATCAGCTGCGCCGGCATCCTCGGTGCCGGGCGCGTGCTCGGCAAAGAGGCGCCGATGCCGTTGGCCAGCTTCCAGAACACGGTCATGGTCAACCTGGTCGGCAGCTTCAACGTGGCCAAGGCCGCAGCCAACCGCATGCAGCACAACACGCCCGGCGATGACGGCGAGCGCGGGGTGATCATCAACACCGCCAGCGTCGCCGCCTACGAAGGCCAGATCGGCCAGGCCGCCTATTCTGCCTCCAAGGGTGGTGTGGTCAGCATGACCCTGCCGATGGCACGCGAACTCTCGCGCTTCGGCATCCGCGTGATGACCATCGCCCCGGGCATCTTCTGGACCCCGATGGTCGATGGCATGCCGCCGGCCGTGCAGGAATCGCTGGCCGCCTCGATC
>NZ_DAMAGC010000139.1:0-7129 GCF_031995405.1 Stenotrophomonas sp.
GTTCACCGGGCTGGGCGAGCGCATCGAGCTGACCCACCGCGCCACCAACCGCGATATCTTCGCGCGTGGCGCCCTGTTCGCCGCCACCCAGCTGAATGGGCGCGCGCCGGGCAGCTACCGGGTCCGCGACCTGTTGGCCGGGGCCACGCCCGCCCTCGGCGGCTGATCTGCGGCCCTCCGGGGCGGCCTGAGCAGGCCCCGGCGTCACCGCCAAGGTTGAACAGGGCAGGGCCCGCTGCCTGAACCCCGGGCGGGCCCGTCACGGCCGTACGCCAGCGAATGCATGCAAACGCTGGCATCGCACGCCCCTTGCCTTTACAATTCCCGCTCGCCGAATCACGACAGCCGGACCGGTCCCGCACCGCAGTCCGCGCTTTTTTGCAGCCGCTTTTCAGCGTGCCGCGCGGCGTGACTTCGGTGACCCCATCGGTAGCCAAAGTGAGAATTCCGTGACCCAAGCCGCAATCCTCGTCCTCGAAGACGGCACCGTATTCGAGGGCGAATCCGTAGGCGCGCCCGGCCTGTCCGTCGGTGAGGTGGTGTTCAACACCGCCATGACCGGTTACCAGGAAGTGCTGACTGATCCTTCCTACGCCCGGCAGATGGTCACGCTGACCTACCCGCATATCGGCAACACCGGCATGACCGACCAGGACGACGAAGCCCACAAGGTGTGGTCGGCCGGCCTGATCGTGCGCGACGTTCCGCGCCGTCCCAGCAACTGGCGCAGCCAGGTGTCGCTGCAGGACTGGCTGCTGCAGCGTGGCGTGGTGGCCATTTCCGGTATCGACACGCGCAAGCTCACCCGCATCCTGCGTGAGCGCGGCGCCCAGAACGGTGCGCTGATGGCCGGTGACGGCATCAGTGTGGAGAAGGCGCTGGAAGCGGCCCGCGCGTTCCCCGGCCTGAAGGGCATGGACCTGGCCAAGGTGGTCAGCACCGACAAGTCCTACCCGTGGACCGAAGGCCAGCTGGACCTGGACAACAACGAGTTCGTCAGCGCCGCGCCGACGTACAAGGTGGTGGCCTACGATTTCGGCGCCAAGCTGAACATCCTGCGCATGCTGGCCGAGCGCGGCTGCGACATCACCGTGGTGCCGGCGCAGACCCCGGCCGCCGACGTGCTGGCGCTCAACCCGGACGGTGTGTTCCTGTCCAACGGCCCGGGCGATCCGGAGCCGTGCATCTACGCGATCGAGGCGATCAAGACCTTCCTGGACCGCAAGCTGCCGACCTTCGGCATCTGCCTGGGCCATCAGCTGCTCGCCCTGGCCTCCGGCGCGAAGACGGTGAAGATGGGCCACGGCCACCACGGCGCCAACCATCCGGTCCAGGACCTGGATACCGGCCGGGTGATGATCACCTCGCAGAACCACGGGTTCGCGGTTGACGAAGCCTCGCTGCCGGCCACCCTGCGGGTCACCCACCGCTCGCTGTTCGACGGCACCAACCAGGGCATCGCGCGCACCGACGTGCCGGCGTTCTCCTTCCAGGGCCATCCGGAAGCGTCGCCGGGCCCGCACGATGTCAGCCCGCTGTTCGACCGTTTCGTGACCCTGATGGCGGAGGCCAAGGCGTGACCCAGCGCGCCGCGTTGCTGCTGTTGTTGTGCTGCGCCCCCGGCGCGGCACAGGCCGCCCCGGCCGCCGCTGCCGAGGTGGACGCGTTGCTGCAGACGTTGAACAAGGGCTCGCTCGGTGCCTCGTCGGCGGCGATGATGGTCGCGGAGCTGCCAACGCTCAACGCGCTGGCCGAAAGTGATCGCCAGTGCGCGCACGCCTCCATCCAGTCGTTTTTCTACGGTCATGTGCGCCAGTCTTTGATCAGCAGCCTTGGCGAGGACGGTGATGCGGTCGTCGCGGACTGGTCGCGCTTCCTGGCCACGCAGTCCGGAAAGGGCTACCTGATCCTCACCGGCGCAGTTCCGGAGTCGGCGGCGGACGCGTCTATCGATGTCAAGAACGAGGCGTATGCCGCCGGATTCGAGGCCTTTACCGGTAGTACGTCCTTCAAGCGACTCAACGACGGTTTCGATGCAGTGCGCGCGCCCGACGAAATGGCGGTGCGGCTGAGCCAAGGATTGCAGGACCAGTGCCGGATCGCGCTGAAACCCGACGAAATTTCCTGATCGACAGCGTGCGATCACCCCCCGACACGCTGTACTGACTTAGAGAAGACAATGCCAAAGCGCACTGACCTTAAAACCATCCTCATCATCGGTGCTGGCCCGATCGTCATCGGCCAGGCCTGTGAGTTCGACTACTCCGGCGCCCAGGCCTGCAAGGCCCTGCGTGACGAGGGGTACCGCGTGGTGCTGGTCAACAGCAATCCGGCCACCATCATGACCGACCCGGAAATGGCCGACGCGGTCTACATCGAGCCGATCAACTGGCAGACGGTCGAGAAGATCATCGCCAAGGAAAAGCCCGACGCCCTGCTGCCGACCATGGGTGGCCAGACCGCGCTGAACTGCGCGCTGGACCTGGCCGACAACGGCGTGCTGGAGAAGTACAACGTCGAACTGATCGGCGCCAAGCGCGATGCGATCCGCATGGCCGAAGACCGCGAGCTGTTCCGCGTGGCCATGGGCGAGATCGGCCTGGAGTGCCCGTCCGCTGCGGTCGCGCACACGCTGGAAGAAGCGATCGAGATCCAGACCCGCGTCGGCTATCCGACCATCATCCGCCCGAGCTTCACCCTGGGCGGCAGCGGTGGCGGCATCGCCTACAACCGCGAAGAGCTGATCGACATCGTCACCCGCGGCCTGGAACTGTCGCCGACCACCGAAGTGCTGGTGGAAGAGTCGGTGCTGGGCTGGAAGGAATTCGAGATGGAGGTGGTGCGCGACACCGCCGACAACTGCATCATCGTCTGCTCGATCGAGAACCTGGACCCGATGGGCGTGCACACCGGTGACTCGATCACCGTGGCCCCGGCGCAGACCCTGACCGACAAGGAATACCAGCGCCTGCGCGATGCCTCCATCGCCGTGCTGCGCAAGATCGGCGTGGATACCGGCGGCTCGAACGTGCAGTTCGGCATCAGCCCGACCACCGGCCGCGTGGTGGTGATCGAAATGAACCCGCGCGTGTCGCGTTCCTCGGCACTGGCCTCCAAGGCCACCGGCTTCCCGATCGCCAAGGTCGCCGCCAAGCTCGCCGTGGGTTACACCCTGGACGAATTGAAGAACGAAATCACCGGCGGCCTGACCCCGGCCTCGTTCGAGCCGTCGATCGACTACGTCGTCACCAAGATCCCGCGCTTCGCCTTCGAGAAGTTCCCGGCCGCCGACGCGCGCCTGACCACCCAGATGAAGTCGGTGGGCGAGGTGATGGCGATGGGCCGCACCTTCCAGGAATCGCTGCAGAAGGCGCTGCGTGGCCTGGAAACCGGCAAGATCGGCCTGGACCCGACCGGCCTGGACCTGTCCAACGAAGACGACATCACCACCATCAAGCGCGAGCTCAAGGCCCCGGGCCCGGAGCGCCTGTTCTTCGTCGGTGATGCGTTCCGCGCCGGCTTCAGCGTGGAAGACGTGTTCGCGCTGTCGCACATCGACCCGTGGTTCCTGGACCAGATCGAAGAAATCATCCAGGCCGAAGCGCAGGTCGCCGCCGACGGCATCGACGCGCTGGACGCGGTGCGCCTGCGCAAGCTCAAGCGCGCCGGCTTCTCCGACGCCCGCCTGGCCGAACTGACCGGCACCAACGAAGCGGCCGTGCGCGCGCTGCGTCGTGCCCACAAGGTGCGCCCGGTGTACAAGCGCGTGGATTCCTGCGCCGCCGAGTTCGCCACCAGCACCGCCTACCTGTACTCGACCTACGAGGACGAGTGCGAAGCGGCGCCGAGCAACCGCGACAAGATCATGATCCTGGGCGGCGGTCCGAACCGCATCGGCCAGGGCATCGAGTTCGACTACTGCTGCGTGCACGCGGCACTGGCGCTGCGCGAGGATGGCTATGAAACCATCATGGTCAACTGCAACCCGGAAACCGTCTCCACCGATTACGACACGTCCGACCGCCTGTACTTCGAGCCGCTGACGCTGGAAGATGTGCTGGAAATCGTCGAGCTGGAACAGCCGAAGGGCGTGATCGTGCAGTACGGCGGCCAGACCCCGCTGAAGCTGGCGCGCGCGCTGGAAGCCAATGGCGTGCCGGTCATCGGCACCTCGCCGGACTCCATCGACCTGGCCGAAGACCGCGAGCGTTTCCAGCAGCTGGTCGACAAGCTCGGCCTGAAGCAGCCGCCGAACCGCATCGCCCGCAATGACCAGGAGGCGCTGCTGCTGGCGCGCGAGATCGGCTACCCGCTGGTGGTGCGCCCGAGCTACGTGCTGGGTGGCCGCGCGATGGAAATCGTCTACGGCGAATCCGATCTGGCCCGTTACGTGCGTGATGCGGTCAAGGTGTCCAACGATTCGCCGGTGCTGCTGGACCGCTTCCTGGACAACGCGGTGGAAGTGGACGTGGACATCATTGCCGACAAGGACGGCAACGTGCTGATCGGCGGCGTGATGGAGCACATCGAAGAGGCCGGCGTGCATTCGGGCGATTCGTCCTGCTCGCTGCCGCCGTACTCGCTGTCGGCCGAAACCCAGGCCGAGCTGCGCCGCCAGGTGGTCGAGCTGGCCAAGGCCCTGAACGTGGTCGGGCTGATGAACACCCAGTTCGCCATCCAGGCCGGCGAGAACGGCGAAGACATCGTCTACCTGCTGGAAGTGAACCCGCGTGCGTCGCGCACCGTGCCGTTCGTGTCCAAGGCCACCGGCATGGCGCTGGCCAAGATCGCCGCGCGCTGCATGGCCGGCAAGACCCTGGCCGAACAGGGCGCCACCAAGGAAATCGTGCCGGATTACTACTCGGTCAAGGAAGCGATCTTCCCGTTCGCCAAGTTCCAGGGCGTCGATCCGATCCTCGGGCCGGAGATGCGCTCCACCGGTGAGGTGATGGGCGTGGGCCGCAGCTTCAGCGCCGCCTTCGCGCGTGCGCAGGAAGCCGGCGGCATCAAGGCGCCGCCGCTGGGCAAGGCCTTCGTGTCGGTGCGTGACCCGGACAAGCAGCGCGTGCTGCCGGTCGCCCAGGCCCTGCTGGAGCGGGGCTACACCCTGGTCGCCACCCGTGGCACCGGCGCGTGGCTGCAGCAGCACGGCATGGACTGCGAGATCGTCAACAAGGTCGTCGAAGGCCGCCCGCACATCGTCGATTCGATCAAGAACGGCGAGATCGTGTATATCGTCAACACGACCGAAGGTCGCGCGGCGATCAACGACTCGTTCTCGATCCGTCGCGAGGCGCTGCAGCACCGCGTCACCTATTCGACCACCATTGCCGGCGCCAAGGCGCTGGTGCATTCACTGGAATTCCGCGGTACCGGCCCGGTCTGGTCGCTGCAGGAACTGCACAAGGAGTTGAACGCATGAGAGCACCGATCACCCTGAAGGGCGCGCAGCGTCTGCGCGAAGAGCTTGACCACCTGAAGTCGGTCAAGCGCCCCAAGGTCATCGCGGCGATCGCCGAAGCGCGTGAGCACGGCGATCTCAAGGAGAACGCCGAGTACCACGCCGCGCGAGAAGAGCAGGGCTTCATCGAAGGCCGCATCAAGCAGCTGGAAGGCGAGCTCTCGCATGCCGAGATCATCGACATCACCAAGCTCAACGCCGGCAGCAAGGTGGTGTTTGGTGCCACCGTCGAGCTGTCGGACGTGGAAAGCGATGAAGAGAAGCGCTACCAGATCGTGGGCGACCTGGAGGCCGACATCAAGCTCGGCCTGATCGCGATCTCCTCGCCGCTGGCGCGTGCGTTGATCGGCAAGCTGGAAGGCGATGCGGTCACCATCGACGCTCCGGCCGGCCAGCGCGAGTACGAAATCGTCAGCGTCCAGTACCTGGACTGACATGGCCACGGCGACGTTGTTGTTGCCGGCGCGCAGCCGCTTCCCGGCCGCGCCTTTGCCCGACGACGTGGCAAAGGCGCTCGGGCGCGCCGAGCGCAGCAGCGTCGACGTGGGCGAGCGTGCCCAGCTGCAGCGGCATTTCCAGCTGCAGCCGGCGCATTGGCCGGTGGCCGCACTGACCCGCCAGCTGGACGTCGGCGATGCCGGCGATGCGGTGTGGCTGCGCGCCGATCCGGCCAATGTGGTGCCGGACATGCAGGGCGCGCGGATGATGGGTCACGGCGACACGCTGCGGCCCGATGCGGAGGATGTGGCTCGGCTGCTGCCGGCGCTGCAGCCGCTGTTTGCCGGGTTCGGCTTCACCCTGGATGCTCCGGTGCCGTCGCGCTGGTACCTGCGCCTGCCGCCGGGAACCTCGCTGCCGGACTTCCACAGCCCCGATGACGTGCTCGGCGACGATCTGTTCGCGCACCTGCCCGAAGGCGATGCGGGGCGCCGTTGGCGGGCCCTGCTGACCGAAGCGCAGGTGGTGCTGCATACCCACGACTGGAACCAGCAGCGCGTGGCCGACGGCAAGCGCGCGATCAATTCGCTGTGGTTCTGGGGCGGCGGCGAGCGGCCGCAGTCGGTGCGCACCGCGCACGCCCAGGTGCGCAGCCGCGAGGCCCTGCTGCAGGCCCTGGCCAAGGCCGCCGGGCTGCAGGTCGACAACGAACAGCAGGTGGACGCCCTCGTCGACCTGCGCCAGCTGCGCTCGCTGGAACAGCTCGGCAATGACGCGATCCGACCGTTGCTGTCGGCCGTGCAGCGCGGCGAACTGCGGCGGCTGGTGCTGGATTTCGAGGACGGCGTGCGTTTCGAGATCGACAAGGGCCAGCGCTGGCGCTTCTGGAAGAAGCCGGTACAGCTCCACGACGCATGAGGCGCAGCCACCCATGGGGTGGCTCTACCAGATCGGCGTCACCTCGTAGAGCCACGCCATGCGTGGCTGCTCTTCGTTCCGGCACCGCGCGCAGCCACCCATGGGGTGGCTCTACCAGATCGGTATCACCTCGTAGAGCCACGCCACGCGTGGCTGCATTTCGTTCCGGCACCGCGCGACAGCCACCCATGGGGTGGCTCTACCAGATCGGCATCACCTCGTAGAGTCACGCCATGCGTGGCTGCTCTTCGTTCCGACACCGCGCGCAGCCACCCATGGGGTGGCTCTACCAGATCGGTATCACCTCGTAGA
>NZ_DAMAGC010000139.1:7229-10641 GCF_031995405.1 Stenotrophomonas sp.
GCCACGCCATGCGTGGCTGCATTTCGTTCCGGCACCGCGCGCAGCCACCCATGGGGTGGCTCTACCAGATCCATGTGTGCGGCGGGTTGCCGCCAGCAGCCGGTATCATGGCCTGCGTCGACACCTGTTCGGCGTTCCGCCTGCCATTCGAGTCTGCCTTGTCTTCTTCCGATACGCCCCAGATCCAGCGCCGCCCGCCCGCGTCCCTTGCCGCCGACTGGCCGGCCGACATGCTGCCGCTGCTGCAGCGCCTGTACGCTGCACGCGGGGTGACCGACGCCGCGCAGGCGCAGCCGAAGCTGGCCCAACTGCACGCACCGGAGTTGATGGGCAGCATGCAGGCCGCGGTGGAGCTGCTGGCCACGGCCATCGCCGACAACGAACGCATCCTGGTGGTCGGCGATTTCGACTGCGATGGCGCCACCGCCTGCGCCGTCGGCGTGCGCGGCTTGCGCATGCTCGGCGCGCGCGACGTGGTGCACGCCGTGCCCAACCGCATGCTGCACGGCTATGGCCTGTCACCGTCGCTGGTGGCCGACCTGGCGCCATCGCAGCCGGGCCTGCTGGTCACCGTCGACCACGGCATCGCCTGCCATGCCGGCGTCGCCGCCGCCAAGGCGCTGGGCTGGAAGGTATTGGTCACCGACCACCATCTGCCCGGCGAACAGCTGCCGCCCGCCGATGCGCTGGTGGACCCGAACATCGACGGCGACGCCTTCCCGAGCAAGGCGCTGGCCGGCGTCGGGGTGATTTTCTACGTGCTGATGGCGCTGCGCCGCCACCTGCGCGAGCAGGGCGCCTTTGCCACCATCCGCGAACCGGATCTGCTGACCCTGCTGGACCTGGTCGCGGTCGGCACTGTCGCCGATCTGGTCGCGCTGGATGCCAACAACCGCGCACTGGTGTCGGCCGGCCTGCGCCGGTTGCGCAGCGGGCAGGGCTGCGTGGGCCTGCAGGCACTGATCGAAGCCAGCGGTCGCGACCCGGCGCGCCTGAGTGCCACCGACATCGGTTTCGCGCTCGGGCCGCGCCTCAATGCCGCCGGCCGGCTGGAAGACATGGCGCTGGGCATCGAGCTGCTGCTCACCGAAGACCGCAGCCAGGCGCGCGAGATCGCCCAGACCCTGGAGCAGATCAACGCCGAACGCCGCGCGGTGCAGCAGTTGATGACCGACGATGCGGAACTGGCGGTATCACGCGCGGTGCTCGGCGCCGAAGGCGAGCGCCCGATCGCAGCCTGCCTGTTCGATGCCGAGTGGCATCCCGGCGTGGTCGGCCTGGTTGCCTCGAAGATGAAGGATCGCCTGCATCGCCCGGTGATCGCCTTCGCCCCGTCCGAGCCGGGCAGCGATTCGCTGCGCGGCTCGGCCCGTTCCATTCCCGGCTTCCACATCCGTGATGCGTTGGCGCTGGTCAATGCCGCGCACCCGGGCCTGATCGACAAGTTCGGTGGCCACGCCATGGCCGCCGGCTTGAGCCTGCCGCATGCACGCCTCGACGATTTCCAGCAGGCCTTCGTCGCCGTGGTCGGCGCCAGCATGGACCCGGCATCGTTGCAGCAACAGCTGATGAGCGATGGCGAGTTGAGCGCCGAGGAGCTGGATTACCGCCACGCCGAGGCACTGCGCCTGGCCGGCCCGTGGGGCCAGGCCTTCCCTGAGCCGCTGTTCGATGGTCACTTCCAGGTCGCGCGTTGGCAGGTGTTGAAGGAAAAGCACCTGAAACTCAGCCTGCGCGTCCCCGGGCGGGCCGAGCCGCTCAACGCGATCCACTTCAGTGGCTGGAAGGGCAACGCGCCCGCCAACCACGTGCATATCGCCTACCGGCTGGTCAGCGACGATTACCGCGGCGGCGGCGCGATCCAGTTGATCATCGAGCATTGCGCCGACGCATGAGTGCTGCGCGCCACGCGCGCAGCACCGCGGTGCGGGCTTATTCCACCACCTTGCTCACCAACGTGGGCATCTCCCAGGCGCCGCCGGCCGACACCAGCCGGCACAGCCCGGTGCTGGAGACTTCGGTCTTCACGAACTGGGTGCCGGTCCAGCCCCAGGTGGTGCTGTAGAAGCAGTCGCCCAGGCCGCGGCCCTTGTGCGATTCGCCGATGGTGCGCACGTCATCGCCCTCGCCCGAGGTGGTCACCAGCCGGGGCTGGTACGGGGCGCGGTCGTTGACCACCCAGTAGCCGTCACCGGTGTTGTAGGCCGCGCGCCAGCAAGCCTGCGAGACCAGCAACTTGTCCGCACTCAGGCGCTGCACGGTGATCTCCTGCGGGCCTTCGTTGGCAATCACGCTGTCGCCGGGGTGCAGGGCTTCGCAATCGTCGGCCGAGGTCGCCGCGGCGAGCGCGGCACGCAGCGCGGCGGAGTGAGCCAGGGCTTCGTCGGCGGGACGGGTGGGGACCACCTTGGCCAGCTTGACCACCGGCATCGGCACGGCCGGCAACACCGCGGATTCGGGGTTCTTGCCCTTGCGCATCACCGCGCCGGGCGTGCCCAGCCGGCCCTGGAATTCGTCCATCTTCAACAGCACTGCCGATGCACCGCGGTCGGACACGATCCAGCGCTTGCCGTCGTTGCCGACCAGCACGATGCGGCTGTCACGGGTCAACGACGTGAGCAGCGCGGTGGTCTGTGCCGGCGAGAGGTCGGCGGTGCCGTCGCTGGCGGCGTACTTCAGCGCGCCAAGCTTCGCGTCGTTGATCTGCAGCGACAGTTGCGTGGGCAGCGTGGTCTCGTCGTACTGCCCCAGCATCAGCTTGGCCTTGACCGGCTGGTCGGGACCGGCCACGCGGGTCAGCAGGATCGAGACCGGTGCATTGCCACCGTCCTCGTCGTTCTGGTAACCGGCCGCCCGGCAGGTGCGGGTGTTGTCGCAGGCCAGGGTCCAGTCGTTGTGGGTGAAGCTTAGTCCGCTGCTGGCATCGGGCGCGGCCTGGGCCGGCAGGATCGGGGTCAACAGCAACAGGGGAAGCAGGGCGGGCAGGCGCACGTGGACGTCCTTGTGGTGGTACATCGAGGGAGCGGCATCTTGGCCCAGGACGGCGGACACGCCAAGCCTTGCATCGCGTCAACCCCGTTTGCCGGCATGATCCGTTCAACCTGCTGTCATCGGATCGGGAGCGTCACATGGAACGCGCACTTCGTGGGATCGGCCTGCTGGGCATGCTGTGGCTGGGAACGCAGGTCGGTATGGCGCAGACGCGCCCGGCAGCCACGCCGCAGCCGCCAGCAATAGCGCCGCTGCTGCAGGTGGCCGGTGCCGAGGTGCCGGTGCGGCTGCGCCAGGTCAGCCTGGACAGCCGGGTGGTGGCCGGGCTCGGCGAGACCCGCATCGAGATGGAGTTCTTCAACCCCAATGCGCGGGTGCTGGAAGGGCAACTCGAGTTTCCGCTGGCGGATGGCCAGCAGAT
>NZ_DAMAGC010000140.1:0-10535 GCF_031995405.1 Stenotrophomonas sp.
TGCCGCCGTAGGCATCATGCGGCACCACCAGCGTATCGCCGGGCTGCAGCAGCGCGTTGAGCACCAGGTTGATTGCGCCCATGCCGGTGGAGGTGATCACCCCGCCCGCGCCGCCTTCGAGTTCGGCCAGTGCTTCGCCAAGCAGGTCGCGCGTGGGATTGCCGCTGCGCGTGTAGTCGTACTGGCGCTTGTTGCCGAAGCCATCGAAGCTGAAGTTGGACGACAGCACGATCGGCGGGGTCACCGCACCGTGGGCGGTGTCGCGATCGATGCCGGCGCGCACGGCGGCGGTGACGCGGCTACAGGACGGCTCGGTACCGGTGGACAGGCTCATGCGGTTTCTCCCAGGGAACGGATGGCGGTGGCGAGGATCGCGTCGATGCGATCGGTTTCTTTGAGGAAGGCGTCGTGGCCGTACGGCGAGCGCAACACGCGCAGGCTGCCGCGCGGGCCCAGACCTTCGACCAGGCCGACGCAGTCGGCCAGCGGCACCAGGCGGTCGCCTTCCACGGCCACCACCACGGTCGGCACGTGGAGGGCGGTCGGGTCGACGCGGTGCAGGTCGATCGATTCGGACAGGCGCAGGTAGGCATCCACCGCGGTGCGCGCCACGTACTGCGCGCCGGCGGCATCGAGGTAGTCCTCGGCGGCCACGCGCACCCGGCCATTGACCACTTCCGGTGGGGCGTCGAAGCGCTCGCCGAATTCCTCCGGCGTGCGGTAGCTGAGCATCGCGAACTGCCGCGCCAGCGCCAGCCCATGGCTTTCGGCGCATTGCAGCTGGCCGAGCGCGACCGCGCGGCGCTGCAGTGCGCGCCAGGCCGAGGCATAGGGATGCGGACGGTGCGCGCCGCTTACCGCGACCAGCTTGAGCAGGCGCTGGCGATGACGGATGGCGAACTGCTGGCCAACCAGCGCACCGTAGGAATAGCCGACGAAGCACAGCAGTTGCGCAATGCCCAGATGATCGAGCAGCAGCGCCAGCGCATCGGCCTGGTCGGCGGTATCGATCGGCAGGTCCAGTGCACCGTCGGCACCGATGAAATCGAAGGCGAGGATGCGCTGCTCGGCCGGGTCCAGCGCGCGGCCGGCGGCGACCAGCCCTTCGGCCCAGCCCTTCTCCGGGAATTCGGCATTGGCGGCCACGTGCCGATGCGCGGAGATGCCGCCGGCCAGCACCACCACCGGTGCGCCCGCACGGCCGACCAGCTCGTAGCGCAGGCGGACCGGACGGGCGCCGGCGTGGCGCATCGACAGCACCGCGGCGACTTCGCCGCGCACGGCGTTGGACCCGGCGTCGAGCGGGACACTGATCGGTACGAAGGTATCGGTGGCAACAGCGGTGGCGGTGGCGAAACCCATGGCGGTATCCAAAGTAGGAAAACGGCCATCGAGCTTTCGCGGAGCTCGCGTTCGAAGCGCACGCACGGTGCACGGTTCGAACCATCTTTCGGAAGACAGCCACGGTCTCCGCAGGATTTGGCACCTACGCAGGTCGCTTTCGCGTCTGCGGGCTGCCCCGGCTTCAAAGGGCCTGTCCCTCTGCCGGTCTCGATGGTGGAGCCACGATGCCAGCCCGCTCCCGCGATGTCAATCCTTTCATCAGGATGAAGCGATATAGTTTTTTGTCATCAGCCGCGGCCCTGCGGCGCTACCAGCGGTAGCGCAGACCCAGTTCACCGGACTGCTGCTGGAATCCGTCGGCACCGCGCTGCAGCGACAGCTGGCCCGCACCGCTCCAGCCCGAGGCGAGGGCCAGCTCGAACCCGATCTGGGCCTCGTAACGGTCCTGCGGCCGCGCCGTGGCAAAGCCCACCTCATCCAGGGTCAGCGCGGTGGCACGGCTGTCGCGCAGGGCATTCACGCCGATGAACGGCCGCACGCGTACCGGTCCGGTGCTGTCCAGCCATGCCAGCCGAAGCCCCACCTCACCGCTCCACACCGCCTGGTCCAGGCCACCGATGATCGTGCCGTTGGCTTCGCCATGGTCGTCGCCGCGCAGGCGCGTGTAGGTGGCCTGGACGCGTGGCTCCAGCAGCAGCGCGCCGGTTTCAGAGGCCGCCAGGCGCCAGCGGTAGCCGCCTTCCAGCGATCCGGCCCAGGTCCGGGTGTCGTAGCGCTCCGGCGCCGCGTCTTCGCCGTTCACCCGGTTGCGGTAGCGGCCGGCCTGCACCCAGCCATCGGCGAAGCCGCCGGTGCCATCCGCGTTGCCCTGCTCCCACAGCCCATACAGCCCCGCGGCAACGCCCTGCACGTGCCCGCGCGCGGTGTAGCCGGTCAGCAGCGAAGCCGTGCTGGCCGTCGCCACGCCGTGCGCCGCCATCACCCCCCATGCAGCCCGGCCGTCGCTCGCCGTCCACAGGTCCGACCCGATACGCACCACCGAGCGTTCATGCGACGCCGACAGTTGGTCCGCCTGCCGCGGCAACCGGCCCTGCTGGCCTTCCACCCGCATCCAGAGTCCACGTTTGCGCGCGCCATCGGTGCGACCGGTCCCGACGCCGGTCTGCCCACGCAGCGAGTACTGGAACAGGTCGATCGCCGCCGTCGTGTTGGCCAGGTACGCGGCCAGTTCCGGGCGGTAGATCGGCGTAGGCCGACACACCGGCAGGGTCGGATCCTGCTCGCAGACCGGCGGCGGGGGCCGGCACACCGGCAGCTCCGGATCGGCCAGGCAGGGGTCGGTCGGTGGCGGGCAGCCCGGCAGCGCCGGGTTGGCATCGCAGGGATCCGGATCCGGCGGCGGGGTGCAGCCCGGTCCGGTGGGGTCGCTGTCGCAGGGGTCCGGCGGCGGCGGCACGAACTCCGAGCGCAGGTACCAGTTGCCGTCGGCAACGGTCGGCCGGCCCTTGAACAGGAAGTACTCGTACGCTCCCCCGACGGCACGACCGGCCAGTGCGAAGCGACCGTCGGATGCACCGTCCACCTGGACCACACGGATGCCTTCGGCGGTGAGACCGCCCGTACCACCGGCGTTGTCGACCTGCAGACCGAACGCACCGCGGGTATCGCCCACCACGTGCAGCAGATCGCTGGGCGAACCGTCGCCGCCGAGCCGGGAGTGGATCGCGAAGGTACCGGTGCCGGTCAGGTCACCGTCCACGCGCAGCGTCTTGAAGCCGCCGCTGGCCGGTGCGGAGAACGCCACGCTGCCGCCATCCAGGTGCAGCGCCTGCACATCCGAACCGGCGGTGAGCTGCCAACGGCTGCCGCTGGCGATGGACAGCGCGGACACGGTGCCGGTCGTCGCACCGGTCCAACGCGACGCGTTGCCAAGCGCCACCGTGGTGGCCGCTGGCAACATGCCCGGCGCTACGCCGGGCGCGAAGCCGATGTCCCCGGTAGCCTGCACCGCACCGTCCATGGTCAGCGTGGTAGGGGCTGCACTGGCCTGGTCGAACAGGTGCCCGTTGCCGCCGCTTGCCTGCGCGCCTGCCGAGAGTGTGACCACCCCGCCATCGCTGCGGAACGCGCCGTACTGCGTGCTCTCCAGGCTGCCCCCTGCCATGTCGAAACGGCCGGCGACCTCCGCGCCCCAGCTGCCTGCCCCGGACGCCTGCACGCGGGTATCGTCGAGCTGGAACACCCCCGCGGCGGTGGTCATGCGCAGTGCGGAGGCCGCGTCACCCGACGATGCCAACCGCGCGCCACTGAACACAGCGCTGTCGTCGGCGGCAATCACCGCCGGGGCGACGCTGTCGATGCTGCCGCCGGTCATCGTCAGCTGGGTCGCGTTGTCGAGCTGGATGCCCGGCGAGCCCTGGCCCGAGGTGCGGATGCCGACCGCGTTCAAGCGCAGCGTGCTCAGCGTAGGGTTGAAGACCAGCATACTGATGCCGGCCGCATCATTGCCGGTGGTGGTGATCGACCCACCGGCAATGTCCACCGTGGCGCCCGAGCGGACGCCGACGCCGTAACTGCCGTCGCCTGCCGTCTGCAGCGTGCTGCCGCTGACCAGGACCACAGCGTTCAGGCTGGTACTGAGGGCGGCAGCGACGTCTCCCGTGGTCCGCAGCTGGCTATCCATGACACGGGTAGAGGTACCGCCGGCAACGACAGCGATGCCGCCCGGTGCGCTGGTGACCACCGTGGTACGGAGCAGTGACAGCGTGCCGTCGTTCGTAACGCCATACCCTGAAGCAGCCATCACAATGGTGCTGTCGGTGACGGTGCCGATACCGTTGGTTCCGATGAAGATGCCAAATCCCTGCTGCTGCATCTCGATCTGCGTGCCAGTGATGCGTACCTCGCCCCCGAACTGCGTCTCTACCCCGATGCCGGATGTCCCGGTCACCACGATGCGGCTGTTGGCAAGGTCGACCAGGCTGCCCTCGCCAAACGCCAGTACGCCGCGGGCGGGACCGTTATCCGCTGTCGCGATCAGCAACGAGTCGCGCCCGGTGATCGAGCCGCCCTGGCCGAACGCACGGAACACTTCGGCCGTGGAGGAGGTGTAAGTTCCCGGTGGAACATCCAGATGGACGCGGATGGCCACCTGCGGGTTGTCCACTGCCGTTGCCTGGAACACCCAGCAGCACAGCAGCGCCACCACCTGCGGACGGACCTGCAACACGCGGACCTGCGGACGGGCACGGGCATCAACGTTCATGGACATCCCTCACAAGGGGGCGGGACCATCGCGGGCACGGCGGTGCAATGGGACGATGCGCGCAGCGATTCGTCCCGTCAATCACCCGTGTCGCCACTGCCCGCTTCCCCGCGCACGCGCGCTTCCGTACAGTCGCCCCACTTCATCGGATCCCCGCCATGCGCCGTTTCCTGCTGCTGCCCCTGATGCTGCTTCCGCTCACCGCCCTCGCCGGCCCCGCATCGTCCGCGCCATCGTGGCGCTCGGGCTGGGGCCTGATCGAGCAGGCCAACACCGCAGCGCCGGCCAACACCGTCGATGCGGGCATTGCCACGGTCACGCTGGAGGGGGGCGGCAGCCGCTGGCAGGCACGGGTGGACAACCACCTGCTCGGGCCGGTACAGATCGCGCTGCGGCAGCCGGCCGGCGCCACCGCGCTGCCGGGCTTGCCGCTGCAGAGCGTGCTGGCCGGGTCGGCCAGCGTGGTGGTGACCCGTCTGCAGCTGCCCGCCGACGTACCGCGCCTGGACCTGCTGCTGGACGCCGTGCCCGGTGACCCCACCGCCCATCCACAGGACGTGGCCTACCAACTGCCGTTCGACGCCAGGCGCTTCCAGGTGACCCAGGCCCCACAGGGGCATTTCAGCCACACCGATGCCGAAAACCGCGATGCCATCGATTTCGCCCTGGCCGAGGGCACCCCGGTGCTCGCCGCGCGCGCGGGGCGGGTGATGCAGGTGCAGGGCAATTTCACCGCGAACGGCCGCGACCCGGTACGCGACCGTACCCGCGCCAACTTCATCCGCATCCTGCACGAGGACGGCAGCATGGCTGTCTACGCCCACCTGCAGGCCAATGGCGTGCTGGTGCGCAGCGGCCAGCGGGTCGAGACCGGCCAGCGCATCGGGCTGTCGGGCAACACCGGTTACAGCACCGCCCCGCACCTGCACTTCGTGGTCCAGGCCAACGGCGGCATGCAGTTGCGCTCGCTGCCGGTGCGGATCGTCACCGCGCAGGGCGAGCTGCATTTCGCCCGCGAAGGCGATCCGGGCGACCCCACGGCCGTGCCCTGACCCCGGCCACGCCCGCCCCCGCTATACTGGACGGCTTATCTCCATGAAAAGCGCCCCGGGCGGGCGCGTCACGCCATGTCCGAAGTCGCCAACGAAGCCGCGCGCCGCCGCACCTTCGCCATCATTTCCCATCCTGACGCCGGCAAGACCACGCTGACCGAAAAGCTGCTGCTGTTCGGCGGTGCGATCCAGATGGCCGGGTCGGTGAAGGGCCGCAAGGCCGCGCGCCACGCCACCTCCGACTGGATGGCGCTGGAAAAGGAGCGCGGGATCTCGGTCACCTCCTCGGTGATGCAGTTCCCCTACGAAGGCAAGATCGTCAACCTGCTCGACACCCCCGGCCACGCCGACTTCGGCGAGGACACCTACCGCGTGCTCACCGCGGTGGACTCGGCGCTGATGGTGATCGACGTGGCCAAGGGCGTGGAAGAGCGCACCATCAAGCTGATGGAAGTGTGCCGCCTGCGCGACACCCCGATCATGACCTTCATCAACAAGCTCGACCGCGAAGGCAAGGAGCCGATCGACCTGCTGGACGAGGTCGAGAGCGTGCTGGGCATCCAGTGCGCCCCGGTGACCTGGCCGATCGGCATGGGCCAGCGCCTGAAGGGCGTGGTCCATCTGATCAGCGGCGAAGTGCACCTGTACGAACAGGGCCGCAACTTCACCCGCCAGGATTCGACCATCTTCCCGTCGATCGATTCTCCCGGCCTGGCCGAGAAGATCGGTGAGCGCATGCTGGCCGACCTGCGCGACGAGCTGGAACTGGTGCAGGGCGCCAGCCACCCGTTCGACGCGGAGGCCTACCTGGCCGGCAAGCAGACCCCGGTGTTCTTCGGCTCGGGCGTGAACAACTTCGGCGTGCAGCCGCTGCTGGACTTCTTCGTCGAGCACGCACCGTCGCCGCAGCCGCGTGCCACCACCGGCCGGGTGATCGCGCCGGAGGAGAACAAGCTGACCGGCTTCGTGTTCAAGATCCAGGCCAACATGGACCCGCAGCATCGCGACCGCGTGGCCTTCATGCGCGTGTGTTCGGGCCGTTTCGCGGCCGGCATGAAGACCTTCCACGTGCGCACCGGCAAGGAAATGAAGCTGGCCAACGCGCTGACCTTCATGGCCAGCGATCGCGAGATCGCCGCCGAAGCGTGGCCGGGCGATGTCATCGGCATCCACAACCACGGCACCATCTCCATCGGTGACACCTTCACCGAAGGCGAGGCAGTGAGTTTCACCGGCATCCCCAACTTCGCCCCGGAACTGTTCCGCCGCGTGCGCCTGCGCGATCCGCTCAAGCTCAAGCAGCTGCAGAAGGGCCTGGCCCAGCTGTCCGAGGAAGGCGCCACGCAGTTCTTCCGCCCGCTGATGAGCAACGACCTGATCCTCGGCGCGGTGGGCGTGCTGCAGTTCGACGTAGCGGCCTACCGCCTGAAGGACGAGTACGGCGTGGAAGCCACCTTCGAGCCGGTCAGCGTGACCACGGCGCGCTGGGTCACCTGCAGCAACGAGAAGAAGCTGGAAGAGTTCCGCGAGAAGAATGCCGGCAACCTGAGCATCGATGCGGCCGGGCAGCTGGTGTACCTGGCACCGACGCGGGTCAATCTGCAGCTGGCGCAGGAACGCGCGCCGGACGTGCGCTTCGCCGCTACGCGCGAAGCGGCACACAGCATTTCGGTCGACTGATACGGCGTCTGAACAGGCGCGCGTGCATGCGCGCGCCATCGCGGCGATGATAGGGGGAAGCGGGTCCCCCTCCCCGTACCGTCGATTGCCATGACCACAGTTGCCTCCGTACGTGAAGAAATCGCCAGCGCGCTGACCCACGGGCTCGGCGCGGTGGCGGCGCTGGCCGCCAGCGCCGTGTTGATCACCATGGCCGCGATCTATGGCGACGGCTGGCAGTTGGCCAGCGCGATCGTGTTCGGGGTGGCGTTGCTGCTGCTGTACACGGCCTCGACGCTGTACCACGCGATCCAGCACCCGGTGGTAAAGGGGCGGCTGAAGGTGTTCGATCACTGCGCGATCTATCTGCTGATCGCCGGCACGTATACGCCGTTCACGCTGATCGGGCTGCGCGGCGGTCCGTGGGGCTGGGGCATGTTCACCGCGATCTGGGTGCTGGCCTTTGCGGGGGTGATCTTCAAGCTGTTCTTCACCGGTCGCTTCAAGCTGCTGTCGACCATCATCTACATCGCGATGGGCTGGATGGTGATGGTGGCGATCAAGCCGATGTGGGCCTCGATCGATGGCTGGACGCTGGGCTGGCTGCTCGCCGGCGGGCTGTCCTATACGTTGGGCACCTATTTTTACCATCGCGAATCGATCCGCTATTCGCACGCGATCTGGCACCTGTTCGTGATCGGCGGCAGTGTCTGCCACTTCGTTGCGGTGACTGCGCAGATTCTTTGAGGGTGTTGCTTTTTTTTGGGGCAACGTTTCAAGTCGAGTTCAACTGCGCGGAGCCGGTTGGCCGGTTTTGTCGGGCCGGGCTGGACCGGGTCGGTGTGGGTGGGTTGGCGGGACACGCTGCAAGTACGTCCCTGTAAGCTCGCGTGTGCCATCCATGGCACACGACGGTCCCGCCAACCCACCCACACCGCCCCCTGACAGTTGTGCGGCGCGTTTGGCAACGGCGGTGGAGCGAGGCGGTGCAATTGCCGTTGTGTGGGGGTGGGAGAGAGCATGCCGACCCAGGGGTCGGCACTGAGCGAGGCTGCGGCTGCGGCTGCCCATAGCTGCCCCCCAACCCACGTTCGCCCCGAAAGCTTCGGCACCCATGGAAAAGGCAGCCACGCATGGCGTGGCTCTACGGTCTTTGCTGGCGCACCGGGGGCCTGGCGGGGGGGCAAGGCCGTTGATCCTTATCCTGATCTTGACCTTGATCCCAACCTCCAAACCCCCACCCTGACACCATCCTTACCAAGACTTCGCGTTGCCTGCACGATGAACAGGCAAGGATGCAACGTGTGAATACCGTCGACTCCCCCGCCCCATCCCCTGCCCCGCGCCGTTGGCGCTGGCGGCGTCCCGGTAAGCGTGGACAGCGCTGGCTGGCGCTGCTGGTCTTCCTGTTCGCCGCGCTGCTGCTGCTCATCGCCCTGTGGGACTGGAACTGGTTCAAGGGACCCGTCGAGCGCGCCGTACAGGCCAAGACCGGCCGCGAATTCCATATCAATGGCGACCTCGACGTCGACCTTGGCCGCACCACCACCATCCGCGCCGACCGCCTCACCTTCGCCAACGCCGCGTGGGCCAAGACCCCGCAGATGGCCAGCGCCGACCGCGCCGAGATCGCCATCCGCGTCTGGCCCCTGCTGCGCGGCCAGGTCCACATCCCCGAAGTGCGCCTCACCCGCCCCGACCTCCTGCTCGAAACCGGCCCCGGCAAGGACACGCCCGGCAACTGGGATTTCCTTGGCCCGTCCACCGGCAACCCACCGCAACTGCAGCGCCTGTTGATCGATGACGGCCGCCTGCAGTTCCTCGATGCCGCCGGTCGCACGGATGTGCTGGTCGCCCTCAACAGCGGCAAGCCGCGCACCGCAGACAGCGCCCCGCCGTTGCTGGTGAAGGGCAAGGGCCGCTGGAAGGGCAACCCGTTCTCGCTCGATGGCAACACCGAGTCGCCGCTGGAACTCACCAACAGCGATCACCCCTTCCGCATCCACCTGGATGGCCGCGCCGGCGGTACCCACGCCATCGCCAGCGGCACGCTGACCAACCCCTTCGCACTGCGCGTATTCAACCTGGAGCTGATGCTCAGCGGCGAGGACATGGAAGACCTGTTCCCGCTGATCGGCGTGGCCATGCCGTCCACGCCGCCGTATCGGCTGAAAGGTCGCCTGAAGCGCGACAACGACATCTGGCGCTATGAGAATTTCACCGGTACCGCTGGCGACAGCGACCTCGGTGGCACCGCGCAGATCGATGTCGGTGGCGACCGCCCGTTCCTGAAAGCCGATCTGGTGTCCAAGCGCCTGGACTTCGACGACCTGGCCGGCTTCATCGGCGCACCGCCGAAGACCGGCGCCGGCGAAACCGCCAATGCCGAGCAGAAGGCCAAGGCCGCCGCCCTCGCGGCGCGCGCGAAAGTCCTGCCCGATACGCCCTACAACCTGACCAAGCTGCGTGCGATGGATGCCGACGTGCGCTGGAAGGCGCAGCGGATCAACTCGCCGGTGTTGCCGCTGGACGACATGGACGCCCACCTCAAGCTGGACGATGGCCTGTTGCGACTGGAACCGCTGAACTTCGGCGTGGCCGGCGGCGATATCCGCAGCACCATCCGCATGGATGCGCGCAAACCCACCATTTCCACCCAACTGCAGGCCAGCATCCGCAAGGTGCAGCTGGGCAAGCTGATGCCCGATTCAAAACTGGCCGAACAGGCGTCCGGCGGGATCAGCGGCGACGTCAACCTGGCCGGCACCGGCAACTCCGTCGCCGCCATGCTGGGCAGTTCCGACGGCAACGTCGCGCTCGGCATCGGCCGTGGCCACGTCGGCAACCTGGTGATGGAACTGGCGGGCCTGGACGTGGCCGAATCGCTGAAATTCCTGTTCACCGGCGACAAGCAGATTCCGCTGCGCTGCGCCTTCGGCGATTTCGGTGTCAACAACGGGGTGATGACGTCGCGCGCTCTGGCCTTCGATACCACCGACACGCTGATCATCGGCGAAGGTACCGTAGACCTCAAACAGGAGCAGCTGGACCTGCTGCTGCGCCCACGCCCGAAGGACGTGAGCATCCTCGCGCTGCGCTCGCCATTGCGCATCGGTGGCACGTTCAAGGATCCTTCGTTCCGCCCCGACTTCAAGGCCCTCGGCCTGCGCGGTGCCATCGCCATCACCCTGGCCACCATCACCCCGCCGGCCGCG
>NZ_DAMAGC010000141.1:0-10527 GCF_031995405.1 Stenotrophomonas sp.
ATGCGCCATGGATGGCGCATGCGAGCCTACACGGACGTACTTGCGGCGTGTCCCGACACCCCACCCGTACCCGACCAAACCAGCAGCCCCGGCACGCGAGACGCTTCAGAATTCAGCGGCCACCGTCATGAACAACTGGCGCGGCGCACTGGCGTGGATCGCGTAGCGGGTACCGGTCGGATCGGTCGGGGCGAACGAACTGAGCTGACCGGCGTAGCGCTTGTTGGTCAGATTGGTGGCGTTGAGCGACACCTTGATGTCGCGCAGGCCCAGACCCGGACCGAACGAATAGCCCGCACCCGCATCGAACGTCGTCACCCCGGCCACCGACTGGTCATTGGTGTAGGTGTAATAACGCTTGCCCGTGTACTTGGCACGCAGGCTCGCGAAGAACCCGTCGCGGTTCCAGCTGATCTCACTGGAGGCCATCCGCTGCGGCGTATCAACCGTGATCTTGCCGGCCACCGGCACGATCGCACCGCCGGAAGTGTAGTCATCCTCGTAGGTGGACTTGTTCCACGACAGCGCGTTGTACCACTGCAGGCCCTCGACCGGCTTGAGGATGAACGTCAGCTCCGCGCCCTGGCTCTTCACCGAGCCGACGTTGATGAAGCGCGTCACGCACTCCGGGCGGGTGCCCACCTCGATGCTCGAACACGGGTTCAACGACAGCAGCCGGTTGTCGAACGTGGTGTGGTAGGCGGCGATCGAGGCTTGGTACTTCTCACCGAAGGTACGGAAACCGGCTTCCAGCGACTTGGATTTCTCCGGCTCCAGCCCGGCGCTGGCCGCGAACGACTCCGGCGACACCTGCAGCGGGCCACCGCTGCCGCCGCCCACGAACGCTGCGATGTTCTCCGCGTACGAGGCGAACACCTCATTGTTGCCGTTGAGCTTGAAGCCGACGCCCAGCTGCGGCAGCACCGATTCCTTGGCGGTCAGCGTACCCGAGGCGATGGCGGTCTCATTGCCCGGCTGGGCGGTGGCACGCATGCGGGTATTGGGGCTCTTGATGCCCACGTCCACGGTCAGCCGGTCATCGATGAAACGCATGCGGTCCTGCACGTAGAACTGGCGCGTGAGGATATCGAAGTCCTGGTTGAACAGACGGCGGTCGGGATTCTGCAGGTACAGATCGTCCAGGAACGGGCCGCTGATGTAGTAGAAGTTGCGCGACACGTTATGGTCGTTCTGCTCGTACCACAGACCGGCTTCCAGTTCGTGGACGCCCACCTTCCAGCTCAGCGCGGCGGTCATGCCGGTGCGGTTGATGGTGTAGTTGGTGCTGCGGATGGAAATCGGCAGTGCCTGCGCCGTGCCCGGGTTGGACGGCTGGCCCGGCGCCCACCAGTGGCCCTGGCCGCGGTTTTCATGGTGGTAGCCCAGCAGTTTCAGACGCGCGGTGTCGCCCAGCGCCAGGTCGGCATCCAGCGCGTACAGATTGTCATCGCGCAGCGCGCGGCTCTGGTAGTACGCATCGTCGATGCTGTTGACCCCGCCGCTGAAGGCGCACTTCTGCGCGTTGTAGGTGCCCGGCGCGCAGTAGGCCGCAGCCACCGCGCGATTCCAGTCCGGGGCATAGATGTTCCAGTCGTAGCCCAGCCCTCGCGCGAGCATGCTCTTGGACAGATAGGCGTAGTTGGCCTGGCTCACACGCGAGGTCGCGGCAAACGCGCCGAAGCGGTTGTCGCCCACATTCCATACCGCCTTCGCATTGAACTGGCGGGTGGTCTGGTTCTGGTTCGGCTCGGCCCACATGTCCGCCTCCTGGTGCACGCCGGAGACATAGGCCGAGAAGCCGTTGATGTCGCCGGTGTCCACGCGCAGGTATCCGCGGCGCTGGTTGTCATCGCCGACGGTGACGCTGGCACGACCGCCGAACTCGGTGGACGGGTCCTGCGAGAAGTATTGGATGGTGCCGCCCAGGTTGCTGGTGGAGGCCACGCCCAGCGAGCCGATACCCTGCGACAGTTCGGCACCGGCCAGGTTCTCGGCGATCAGCGCGCGGGCGATGCTCAGGCCGTTGTAGTTGCCGTAGCTGTTGTCGCCCAGCGGAATGCCATCGAGCGTGTAGCCCAGACGACTCTTGTCGAAGCCGCGCAGGGTGATGCTCTGCGATTCCTCGTTGGCGCCGAACGCATCGTTGGACTGCACCGACACGCCGGGCAGGCGGTCGAGGATCTTCTGGCCGCTGGTGCCCGGCGGCAGCACCTCCTTGTCCACGGCCGTGATGCGCTGGACCTGGCGGGTTTCGCCCTGGCCGATCACCGACACGGTGTCCAGGGTCTGCGCGCTGAGCGCGGCGCTCGCATCGGTGGTTGCACCAGTGGTGGCGTCTACATCGGCGGCGTGGGCGTTGGCGGCGCACAGCGCGATCGCAACCGCGATCGTCAGGGGTCGGGTAAGCATGGTCGTCCGTTGCATGTGGGGTGGTGACCTGCGCACTGCAGGTGCATGACCATCATGCGAGCGGAAGATGAAAGCATTCTTACGTTATGGCGCGCTCCAGATGAAACGCGACCGGGCACACAGAGCGGCGTGCAGCGATCCAACGCATCATTCGGCGACCAGCTGGTCCATGCGGATGCGGTTGGCGAACAGCGAGAACGCCAGCATGCCGGCCAGCCCGTTGGCGCGGCTGACCCAGTGCGGCAACCAGCGGGGCGGGCGCAGGATGCCTTCTTCGAACAACGGTGCGAACGCGATCGCATCGGTCAGCGACATCTTGCCGGCGAACAGCCAGCGGCAGACCTGCAGGCGGTCTTCGGCGAGCATGTGGCGGAAGAAGGTATGTACCGAGACCAGCCCGCGCAGGTACACGGTGTCCTTGGTGAACGCCGCGCCGCCGGTCGGTGGCACGCCGCGGAACACGCGTTGGGCCGAGGCAAAGCTCTCCTCGTTGTTCTGCCCTTCGTCGCAGAAGTAGCGGAATACCTGGATGAAATCGGCGCCCTCGCGCGCCATCGCGATCGCTTCGGTCCGCAGGCTGATGCGCTTGAGGCGCTCGATGTCGATGCTGCCGGTGATCTGCTCGGCGAAGGTGGCCAACCCCTCCTGGGTGGCGGTCACACGCGGGGAGGACAGTGCCAGGCTGGGCAGGTGCGGTTGTTCGCGGCCATTGAGCGCGGTCAGCGAATGCACCAGGGCTTCGTGGTGGAACAGCTGGGCGCGGTCGTAGGCACTGAAGCGGGCGCTGGTGCGCAGGCGGATGCGCGTAGGGCCGGCGGCCGCCTTGGAGATCAGGTCCGGGTCGAGCTGCACGCTGATGATGCGCGATTCGAAGAAGGCGTCCAGGTCGCTCTGCAGCTGCAGTTGCAGGGCGGTCGCCGAGACCGGCACCTGTTCTTCCGGCGCGAGCAGTTCGTGGTCCAGTTCCTGCGCGATCTGGATGAAGTGGCGGGCCGCATCGCGGGTGCTGGGGCCATTGCCGGGCAGCGGGTGCTCGGGCGCGCCGAACAGCTCGACCGAGTAGCGGTCGACTTCGGGGGTGCCCAGCGATTCGAGCAGACCGGCGGCCAGGTCCCAGCTGTGCGCCGAGCGCTGCACGTACAGCCCGATGGGATGGTCCGGATCGCACTGGGCGCTGATCGCGGCGAGTGCGCGGCGGGTGTCGCCGAAGTCGAGTCGGGGATAGGCCACCTGCGGCAGCACCGGCTGGCCGCGGGCGACGCTGGCCAGGAACGGGGCCTGCAGGGCAGCGGGCCAACTGGTCAGGCCCAGCAGCTTGATGCCGCCCACCGCCTCCACCAGCTGCGCATCGAGCGCGGTGTGGTGGGCCACCTCACGATCCACGGTCATTGGTGTGTCCATGGGGCGGACAATAGCAGCCCCGCAGGGAGGCCTGCACGCAACGCCCGACCCGGCGTAGAGCCACCCCATGGGTGGCTGCATTTCGATCCGGTACCGCGTAGAGCCCCCCCCATGGGTGGCTGCCTTTCGATCCAACACCGCGTGCAGCCACCCATGGGGTGGCTCTACCCGGTTATCGGCGGCCGCCCTTGCCGCCCGGGCGCCACTGCGCGCCCTTGCCCACGTGCTTGCGCTCGATCGCCTGCTGGGCCTGGCGCACCGCCAGCTTGGCAGCGGCGGCGGCTACTTCTTCCTTCAACTTGAAGTAGTTCAACAACCGCTCTTCATCCAGCGTGCCGTCATCGATCGCCGCACGGATCGCACAGCCCGGCTCGCGCTGGTGCGCGCAGTCGCGGAAACGGCATTGCGCCGACAGCGCTTCCACGTCGGAAAAGCCGCCTTCGCTCAGGGCTTCTTCACCGGTCGGCTTGAGTTCGCGCATGCCCGGGGTGTCGATCAGGCAGGCACCGGCCGGCAGCGGAATCAGCGCACGATGGGTGGTGGTGTGGCGGCCGCGCGAGTCGTTGCTGCGCACGTCGGCGGTCTTCATCCGCTCCTCGCCCAACAGCGTGTTGGTCAGGGTGGACTTGCCGGCACCGGACGAGCCCACCAGCACCACGGTCTGGCCCGCGCCCAGCCATGGCAGCAGGGCCGACGCGCTGGCCGGGTCCTTGCCGTTGACCGCCAGCAGCGGGATGTCCTGCGCGGCCAGTTCCTCCAGCACGTCCAGGGCATCCTGGCTGTACTCGGTCTGGTCGGCCTTGGTCAGCACCACCACCGGCTGCGCGCCGCCGCCGCCGACCAGCAGCAGGTAACGCTCGATGCGGCGCGGGTTGAAGTCCGCATCCAGCCCACAGACGATGAACACCGTATCGATGTTGGCCGCGATCACCTGCTGGTGGTAATGCTCGCCGGCCGCGCCGCGCTTGATCGCGGTGCGCCGTGGCAGCAGCGCCACGATCTTGATGCCCTCCATCAGCACCCAGTCGCCCACTGCCGCACGTTCGTGGCTGGGGAAGCGCGGACGCTGCCATTCGGGCGGGGATTCGGTCTTGATCGCCGCATCGGGCATGTCCGAGACGATGTAGCCGGTGCGATGCTGCTCGATCACCCGACCCGGGCGCGCCTGCGGAAACTGCTCGAACAGGGCCTGCCAGGCCGGAAGTTCGGGGCCGCCCGGCCAGGGCCAGCCAATGGTCTGCAGGGCAAGGTAATCAGTGGGTTCGCTCATCGTGCCCATTCTAGAGGGTGTGGCGACCGGGCGTCGCCGCGTTGCCTGGCCGGTGGACAGGTCCGCTGCCGGCGCCCTGGTCCGCAACTGCTTGCCAGTGCTCGGAATTTGCCCTGAAAGGCTTGCCCTGCAACGCAACATTTCCGCTACCATGCCATTTCCATGCCCGACGATGACGGCCCGTTCATGTCCACGCCCCCGCTGAAGCCGCTCGCCACCCGCGAGCGCCTGTCCGAAGTCCGCTACGAGATCCGGGGCGAACTGGCGCGACGAGCGCGGGAGCTGGAGGCGCAGGGCCGCAAGCTGATCAAGCTGAACATCGGCAACCCGGGCAATTTCGGGTTCCGCGCGCCGGAGCACCTGCAGCGCGCGATCGCCGATGACATGGGCCGCACCGATCCCTACACCCACCAGCAGGGCCTGCCCGAGGCCCGCGAAGCGATTGCCGCTGCCTACGCGCGCCGCGGCGCGCCCGACGCGCATCCGGACCGGGTGTTCGTCGGCAACGGCGTCAGCGAGCTGATCGACCTGTCGCTGCGCGCCCTGCTCAACCCCGGCGATGAAGTGCTGGTGCCCTCCCCCGACTACCCGCTGTGGTCGGCGGCGACCATCCTCAACGACGGCCGCCCGGTGTATTACCGCTGCGCGCCGGAAAACGGCTTCCAGCCGGACCCGGTCGAAATCGAAACGCTGGTGTCCTCGCGCACCCGCGCCATCGTGCTGATCAACCCGAACAACCCCAGCGGCGCCAGCTACTCGCGCGAACTGCTGGAGAAGATCGTGGCCATCGCGGTCAAGCACAACCTGCTGCTGATGGTCGATGAGATCTACGACCAGATCCTCTACGACGGCGCCGCGTTCCATGCGGTGGCGCCACTGGCCGGCGAACACCCGTGCATCACCTTCAGCGGGCTGAGCAAGGTGCATCGCGCCTGCGGCTGGCGGGTGGGCTGGGCGATGCTGTCTGGTGCGGCCGAGCGGCTGGGCGAATTCCGCGCGGCGATGGACCTGCTCAGCGCGCTGCGGCTGTGCGCCAACGTGCCCGGCCAGTACGCCATCGATGCGGCGGTCAACGGCCCGGACACCATCTCCCCGCTGTGCGCCCCCGGTGGCCGCCTGTATGAAACCCGGCGCGCGGTCATCGAGGCCTGCAATGCCAGCGAGCACCTGTCGCTGGTGGCCCCGGCCGGCGCGCTGTACGCCTTCCCGGCGGTGGTCGGCCCGGCCGCGCGCAGCTTCGACGACCACGATTTCGCCCTTGAACTGATGAACGAGGAAGGCGTGCTGGTGGTACCGGGCTCCAGCTTCAACGTGCCCTACCGCCACCATTTCCGCGTCACCCTGCTGCCCGAGCCGGACGTGATGCGCGATGTCTTCGCGCGCATCGACCGTGCGCTGGCGCGGCGTGCCGAGGCCAACACCAAGGTAGTGCCGTTGAAGCCACGCAGCGCGGTGGCCTGAGATGGCGCTGTCCTACCTGGCACTGGGTGATTCGTACACCATCGGCGAAGGCGTGCAGCCAACGCAGCGCTGGCCCTCGCAGCTGGCCGCCGGCCTGCGTGACATCGGCATCGCGGTGGACGACCCGCAGATCATCGCCACCACCGGCTGGACCACCGACGAACTCGATGCGGGCATCGACGCTGCGGCCCCGCAGGGGCCGTTCGGCCTGGTCAGCCTGCTGATCGGGGTCAATGACCAGTACCGCGGGCGCAGCGTGGACGACTACCGGCCCCGTTTCACCGCCTTGCTGCAGCGCGCGCTCGGCTTCGCCGATGGTCGCGCGTCGCGGGTGCTGGTGCTGTCCATTCCCGATTGGGGAGTGACCGCGTACGGGATCGAATCCGGCCGCGACCGCGTCCAGATCGGGCACGCACTGGACGCCTTCAACGCCGCGGCCGCCGCGATCTGCGCCGAGCACGGCGTCGCCTTCATCGACATCACCGAGGTCAGCCGCGAACTGGGCGGGGAGGCACCGATGCTGGTCGAAGACGGCCTGCATCCGTCGGCGACGATGTACACGCTGTGGAACCAGCGCGTGTTCCCGGTCGCCCGGGTGCAACTGGCCGACGAGGTGGCGCGCTGAGCGCGGACGCCCTGCCACTGGCCAAGGAACAGGCCCGCCGCATCGCCGCTGCCTTCATGCCGGCCCGGCGCTTCGGCAACCGACGCGATTACTACTACAGCCGCGGCAAACTCGGCAGCGATCCGCTGTACCCGGGCGTGCTGGCCGCGCTGGTCCCGGCGCAGGGCGCGCTGCTGGACATCGGCTGCGGGCTGGGCCTGCTGGCGCATGTGCTGCGCCAGGCCGGCCAGCAGCAACCGTACCTGGGCGTGGACATCGACGCGGACAAGATCGCCCGGGCGCAGCGTGCCGGTGCGCACGCGGCGCTGACCGATGCGCGTTTCGCCTGTCTGGATGCCAGCGCCACCCTGCCCGACCACCACGGCAGCGTGACCCTGCTCGATGTGCTGCAGTACCTGCCGGCCGATGCGCAGACAGGCCTCCTGCATGCGGCCGCCGCGCGCGTGGCCCCGGGCGGACGGCTGGTGATCCGCACCACGCTGGCCGACAACAGCGGTCGCGACCGCACCACCCGCATCACCGACATGCTGGCCCACCTGGTGGGCTGGATGGGCACGCGACCGCGGCACTACCCCGATGCCGCCAGCGTGCGCGCCCCGCTGGAAGCGGCCGGCCTGCACCTGCAGATGACCCCGCTGTACGGCAACACCCCGTTCAACAACTGGCTGGTCTGCGCCGAGCGGCCCCTGCGGGGCTGAGGGTCGCACCCTGCCCGCTGCACGCGCATACTCGCGCCCCGACACCGGCATGGAGCCCGCATGACCCCGCCCTCATCCCGCCATTCCGCCCTGGGCATCGCCGCACTGGTGATCAGCCTGTGCGGGCTGGTGATGTTCGCGATCAGCGCACACGTCGCCCACACACCCGCCAACGCCGACATGCACCAGCTGCCGGTGGTGCTGCTGGTGGTGTTGTGCATCAGCATCGGGCTGGCCGTGCTGGCCACGCTGCTGGGTGTCGGCAGCCTGCTGCAGCACCGCCGCCGCCGGGTCACCGGCGTGTTGGCGCTGGGCCTGTCGGTCACCCTGCTGCTGGCGCAGCTGTCGCTGGTCAGCTGGATGCGCCAACAGTGGCAGCGCTCGCACCCGCTGGCCGGCAGCCCCATCACCCTGGCCCACCGTGCCTGAGCCCCCACGACGCGTTACTGACAGGAGTCCCCATGCAACACCGTCATGCCGGCCTCGGCATCGCCTCGTTCATCCTGTCGCTGGGCGGCGGGGCGCTCTTGTTCCTGCTGATCGTGGTGGCCGGCTACGCCGAGATGAGCACGCCCGGCGGGCTGGATGAAAGCGCGCCGTCCACGATGCTGCTTGGCCTGGCGATCCTCGGCGCGGGCGTGCTGGAGGTCGTGGCGGTTGCCCTGGGTATCGCCGGGCTGCTGCAACGCGACCGACGCACGCTGTTCGCGATCCTGGGACTGGTGTGCGCGGCGGGTATCCTGCTGGGCACCGCAGGCCTGATGGTGCTGGGTGCGATGGGTTGAGGGTGCCCGCCCTTACGCCAGGTCGGGCAACGCCGCGGTCAAACCCCGATCCTGCAGGGCCTGCAGCACCGACTCGATGATGACCAGGTTGTGCCCGTGCGCGGCACCTTCATGCAGCAGCACGATCGCGCCCGGCCCGAGCTGGGCGACGATGCGCTCCACCACCGCCTGCGGCTGGCAGTCCACGCCATCGTAACCGCGCGCGCTCCAGCCCACGCGGGTGAGCTGCCACTGCTGCAGCGCCGGGGCCACGAACGGGTTGGTCATGCCCACCACCGAGCGGTACCAGCGCGGCGGCTGCCCGGCGATGGCGGTCAGCGCCTGCTGGCACTGGCCAATCTCGTCGGCCATGGCCGCCCGCCCCAGCCGCCAGAAGCGTGTCTGCGGGTGGCGATGGCTGTGGTTGCCCAGGGTGTGCCCGCGCGCCAGCATCTGCCGCACCAGCTCGGGCTCGGCCAGGGCGCGCTCGCCGACCAGGAAGAAGGTCGCCTTGGCCTGGTAGCGGTCGAGCAGGTCCAGCACGGCCGGGGTCTCGGCCGAGGGGCCGTCGTCGATGGTCAGCCACACCCGCGGCGCCCGGCCCGGCAAGCGGCTGAGCACCGGCGCGTAGAAGCGGCTGTTGGGCAGGAACACCGGGACCAGGAACAGCGCATGCGAGGCCACCATGAGCGGCAGCCCCACCGGCCAGCCCAGCTGGACCCACGCCAGGACCACCAGCGCCTGCGACAGCAGCAGCCACGGCAGCCAGCGCCAGGGGCGCAGGGGAATGCGATGCAACGTTTCCGGTACGGTCATGCCCCATGATGCCATGCCGCGTAGAATGTCCGGTTCCAAATGCCGGACCCGACTGCCATGTCCCTTGATCCCGCCCTGCGCTCGCGCATCGAATCCATCCTCAACGCCAACCGCGTCGTGCTGTTCATGAAGGGTCAGCCGAGCATGCCGCAGTGCGGTTTCTCGGCCAAGGCCGTCGGCGCGCTGCAGGACCTGGGCGTGGAGTTCGACCACGTCAACGTGCTGGCCGATGCCGAAATCCGCGAAGGCATCAAGGCCTACGGCGACTGGCCGACCATCCCGCAGCTGTATATCGACGGCGAGCTGGTGGGCGGCAGCGACATCATCCTGCAGATGGCCGGCAGCGGTGAGCTGAGCAGCGTGCTCGGCCTGGCCGCCCCGGACCGCACCGCACCGAGCATCACCGTGACCCCGGCTGCGGTGGAAATGCTGCGGGGTGCGCTGGCCGATTCGCCCGGTGCGTCGCTGCAGCTGAGCATCGATGCGCGCTTCCAGCCGAACTTCCAGCTGGCCCCGCACGATGACAACGCGATCGCCGCCGAGTCCAACGGCCTGCGCGTGCAGTTCGACCTGGCCAGCGCGCGCCGCGCCGACGGCATCACCATCGACTGGGTGGACGATATCCGTGGCAAGGGCCTGGCCATCGACAACCCGAACGCGCCCAAGGCGGTGCAGGAACTGGCCGTGCGCGACGCGGACGACCAGCTGCGTGCCGGCAGCCTGATCGTGGTGGACGTGCGCCCGGCCGACGAACGCGCCATCGATGCGCCGTTCGAGACGTTCGACGGCGACAACCGCGCGCGCCTGGAAGCCCTGCCCAAGGACACCGCGCTGGCCTTCCTGTGCCACCACGGTGGCCGCAGCGCACAGGCCGCCGAGCAGTTCCGCGCCCTGGGCTTCAGCAAGGTCCACAACATCACCGGCGGCATCGACGCCTGGTCGAACGAGGTGGACAACAGCGTGCCGAAGTACTGATCGTCGGTTGCGATGTGTTGGAAAAACGCCGGCATTGCCGGCGTTTTTTTTTTTCTTTCAACAGCCAGGCGCGGTGTCTCGCGATCGTGCTGGCTGGGCGGGGGTGCG
>NZ_DAMAGC010000142.1:0-10118 GCF_031995405.1 Stenotrophomonas sp.
CCGGGTGATCCTGGGGGCGCCGGTGCCCGATCCACTCAGCAAAGGCGTGTCGCAGGGGCCGCGTGCCTCGCCGTTGTCCGGCATGATCCTGCTCGGCGCCGATGGCTCCGAACGCGGCGGCTACGGCACCGCCGATGTCGGCGATGAAGCCATGCTCAGCCTGGACGATGCCAGCGGCACCACCGAAGTGTTCAAGGTCACCGCCAACCCGGATCGCGGCGCCACCCTGGTGATCAAACACCAGAACAGCACCGGCGCCATGCTCACCTCATGGCAGGGCAAGCCGGAGCTGATCTTCGTCGGCGACAACGGCCAATCGCACTACGTGCGCCCGAGCGCGCCCAGCGCGCCCTGACCCTCCAGCGCGTGGCGCAGGTCCACGGCCAACCGCCGCGCATCGGCTTCGCCCAGCATCGCCGTGGTGATGCGCAGGCCGTGCACGCCCGGCTGCACCGCGAACACCTCGCCGCCGCGCACCTGCCAGCCGCGTTGTGCCAGCGCCAGCACCAGCGGCTGGCTGTCAGCCGGTAACGGTAGCCACAGGTTCAGGCCGTCCATCACCGCAGGCGTGGCGATGCCCTGTTCGGCCAGCGCCTGCTGCAGCGTTCGACAGCGCTGGGCATAGTCGCGCCCGGCCTTGGCCACCCGCGCCATCACCCGCGCCGAGCCCAGCGCCGCCGCGGCTGCATCCTGCAGCAGATGGCTGACCCAGCCGGTGCCCGGCGCCATGCGCAGGCGCAACCGCGCCGCGGTGTCGGCATCGCAGCCCAGCACTGCCAGCCGCAGGTCCGGCCCCAACGCCTTGGACAGGGAGCGCACCAGCGCCCAGCGCCGCGTACCCGCGCCGATCACCGAGCAATAAGGCTGCTGCGACAACAATGCGAAATGATCGTCGACCAGCACCAGCACCTCCGGATGCCGCGCCAGCACCTGGCGCAGCTCGCGCGCGCGGCGGCTGCCGAGGCTGGCACCGGTCGGGTTGTGCGCACGCGGGGTCAGCAGCACCGCGCGCGCACCGCCCTGCAACGCCTGCGCCAGCGATGCCGGCAGCATGCCCTGTGCATCGATCGCCACCGCCGCGGTGGCGTGCCCGGCCGCGCGCAGCGTGTTGAGGCTGCCGAGGAAACACGGATTCTCCACCGCCACCCGGTCGCCCGGCAGCAACCAGCCGCCCAGCACCCGCTCGATCGCATCGACCGCGCCGTGGCTGAGTTCCACGGCATACCCCGGCGGGCAGTCCGGGTCCAGCTGCGCGCGCGCCAACCGCTCCAGCAATGGGTCGATGGTGGGCGCGCCATACAAGCGTGGCGCACGTGCCGGCAACAAGGCACGCAGTTCCGGCAGCCACTGCGGATCGGGGTTGCCGCTGGACAGATCGTGCAGCGCCGACCCGGCCGCGCTGCCTTCCTGCGCCCCGGGCGCGGGCGGCGCGGTCACCACGGTGCCACGCCGGCCCTGGGTCTGCGCCAATCCGGCCGCATCCAGGCGCTTGTAGGCCACCGCCACGGTGTTGCGGTTGATGTCCAGTCGCTGCGCCAGTTCGCGTACCGGCGGCAGCAGCTGGCCCGGCGCCAGCGCCCCGCTGAGGATCTGTGCGCGGATGCTGTCGAACACCGCACTGGCGGTCTGGCCGGTGATTTTCATTTTGTCCTATGCCAATATATGAATCGTCCCGGGACAGTGTTGCATGCGCGAGGCCGCCGTGCAGCTGTCCCCGTTTCCGGAGTTCCGCATGACCATCGCACGCCCCGACTGGCCGCAGGCCACCACTGTCGACGAGATCGCCCACAACCTGCACGCCGTGCGCGAACGCATCGTCCGCGCCTGCGAACGCGCCGGTCGCGACCCGGCCAGCGTGCGCCTGCTGCCGGTCAGCAAGACCGTCGATGAAGCGCGGCTGCGGCTGGCCTGGCAGGCCGGCTGCCAGGAGCTGGGCGAGAACAAGGTGCAGGAAGCGCAGGCCAAGGCCGAGGCCATGGCCGACCTGCCCATCCGCTGGTCGGTGATCGGCCACCTGCAGACCAACAAGGCGCGCGAGGTGGCGCGGTTTGCCAGCGAGTTCCAGGCGCTGGACAGCCTGCGCGTGGCCGAAGCGCTGGACCGCCGCCTGGAGCTGGAGCAGCGCGACCTGGAGGTGTTCGTGCAGGTCAACACCTCCGGCGAAGCCAGCAAGTACGGGCTGGACCCGATCGCGGTGGCCGACTTCCTGCAGCAGTTGCCCGCCTTCAGCCGGCTGCGCGTGCGCGGGCTGATGACCCTGGCCCTGTTCTCGCCGGACCCGACCCTGGTCCGCCCCTGCTTCGCACGGTTGCGCGACCTGCGCGACCGGCTGCGCCCGACCCTGCCGGAGGGGGTCACCCTGGACGAACTGTCGATGGGCATGTCCGGCGATTTCGACCTGGCCATCGAGGAAGGGGCTACCGTGGTCCGCGTCGGCCAGGCCATCTTCGGCGCGCGCGCCACCCCGGACAGCTTCTACTGGCCCACGCCTGCACCGGATGCAACGCCATGACCACGCCAACGCGCCGCCACGCCGTGGCCGTCCAGCATGTCGCCTTCGAAGACACCGGCGTGCTCGCCGCGCTGCTGGCCGCACGCGGCTGGCAGCTGAGCACGCTGCAGGCCGGCATCGACCCGCTCGACGAGGCCGAACACGCCGACCTGCTGATCGTCCTCGGCGGGCCGATCAGCGCCAACGACACCGACACCTACCCGCACCTGCCCGCATTGCAGACGCTGCTGCAGCGTCGTCTGCAGGCACAGCGCCCTACCCTCGGCATCTGCCTCGGGGCGCAGTTGATCGCGCGTGCGCTGGGCGCAGCGGTGGTGCCCATGGGAGCCCGGGAAATCGGCTTTGCCCCGCTGTCGCTCACAGACGCCGGCCTGGCCTCGCCGCTGCGTGCCCTGGTCGGCATCCCGGTGCTGCACTGGCATGGTGAAACCTTCAGCCTGCCCGCCGGTGCGCAACGCCTGGCCGCCACACCGGCCTGCGCGCAGCAGGCCTTCGCCATCGGCGCGCACCTGCTGGCCCTGCAATGCCACCCCGAAGTGGACGCCACCCGGATCGAAAGCTGGCTGATCGGCCATGCCGACGAACTGCACGACGCCGGCATCGATCCGCGCCAGCTGCGCGATCAGGCCGCACGCTACGCCGCACCACTCGCTGCCGCCGCACGCGACCTGTTCGGCGCGTGGCTGGATGCGTTGCCGGTGCCTGCGGTGACCGAAGCGGTGCCCGCATGAGCAGTCATCGCCTGATCGTGCACCAGCACGGCATATTGCTCGGCCGCTTCGACAGCGACGGTCCGCAGGCCCGCCACAACCTGCACACGCTCGCCGCGCAACTGCCCGCCGCGCAGGAATTCCAGTTGCAGTGGCAGCAGGCCATCGGCGAACAACGGCTGTTGAGCAGCGGGCCGCAGGGGCTGCGCGTGCTGGGCAGCGAGGTGGTTTACCAGGACATGCCCGCACCCCTGGATTGACCCCACGCCTCCGGCTTGCTGCCAATACAGCGTCCGCCGGCCGTCCAGCCAGGCGCCAGCCATTGTGGCTGGCCCACCGTTGGCGATCTTGTCGAGCAGGCAACACGGCGCCGCAAGGCGTTTACGCCATCGGCGGGCGGGCCAGTGTCTGCATGTGCTGCGCGTGTTCCTGGGCCTGCGCATGCAGCCACGCACGAAAGGCCAGAAACCCCTGGTGCGTCGAGGAGCGCGGTGGATACACCAGCCAGTGCGACCAGCGCGTTTTCAACCGGTGCGGCGACAGCGCGATCAACTGCCCCGAATCAAGCAGCAGCCGCGCCCGCGTCACCCGTCCCAACGCCACGCCGAACCCGTCCAGCGCCGCACGGTGGTGGGCTTCGGAATCGTTGAGCATGGCCACGTAGCGGCCCGGCGGCGTGTCGCCGGCCAGCGCGAACCAGCGGTGCCATTCCCCATCCGGGTCGCCCAGCAGCGGCCATTGCGATAGCGGGCGGGCGTCCACCCCGCCCATGCGCTCGACCAGCGAGGGGCTGGCCATCGGCATCAACCATTCGTCGAACAAGGGCTCGGCCACCAGCCCGGCCCACTGCCCCGCCCCCACCCGCAGCGCGGCATCGCACTGCAGGTGGCGCTCGAAATCGGTCAGCCGCTCGCTGGATTCCAGATTGAACTCGATCTGCGGGTGCGCGGCCACGAACGACCCCAGCCGTGGCACCAGCCAGTTGGAGGCCATCGACGGCAGCGCACTCACCGTCAGCACCCGGTCATGGCGCGCGGCGAACGGCTGGAACGCCTGCGCGATCGCATCCAGATGCGGCGCCACCTGTTCGAGCAGCCGCTGCCCTTCGGCGGTCACCGCGACGCCGCGCGGTTGGCGCAGCAGTAGCGGGTAGCCCAGGCGCTGCTCGAGCTGGCGCATCTGGTGGCTGAGCGCACTGACGGTGAGATTCAACGTTTCCGCCGCGCGGGTCAGGTTGCCCAGGCGCGCGGCGGTGACGAAGTTCTGCAACGCCTGCAGGGGCATCCGGGACATATCGACTTGAATCCCATTCAAGACCAGGTTGCGGAAATGTCGCTTTTTCGACCCGCATCCTGCACCTATCGTCAACGCTACTCAAGTGGAGGACGGAACATGAACATCTACGCCGGGCTGCTGTTCCTGCAAGGGCATATCACCAACACCGACCTGGCCCGGCAGCTGGCGGGGGCGCCGACGGCCGATGCCAAAACCGATGCGAGGGGCGCTGCACCCCGGGAGAACGAAAGGGATTTGACGCCTTCGCGGCCACGTTCCGCGTCGACCTGCAGCAACGTTTGATCCGGGCACCGCGTCAGCCACGCATGGCGTGGCCCTAGCCGGGTCGAGCGACATCGCCTGCGGACTCGGCACACGTCACCGTATCGCCGGTAGCGCCACGCCATACGTGGCTGCCGAACCCAGCGAACTACGGTGCCGATCCACTGGCCGGCAACAATCGCGGCTGCTGGTCGTACCATTCGCGCGCGCCGGCCAGGTGCCACTTGCGCTGCTGGCCCTGCAGCTCGATCCCGGCACCCAGGACGCCCCAGCGCAGGTACAGATCCCCCCGCCGCTGTGCATGCGCAAGATCGAGACGGGCGCGCAGCGACAGGCGTTCGTTCTCGGCCTGGAGGTCCTCCACCCGCAGCTCGCCACTGCGCCAGCGCAGCTGGCCGCTGGCCTGCACCTCGCCCGAATCGAGCAGGCCCAGCACCCAGCGCGGATAGGCGCTGCGTTCGGCGAACACCCCCAGCAACGGGCCGGCATCGCGCAGGCGCAGATCGGCCTGTGCATCCACCTGGAACGGCGCGGCCGCATCGATATGGCCCTTGCGCACTGCCACCGTCCCCCACCAGTTGTCTTCACCGCCGGCATCGCCGACGCGGATGTTGCGCAGATCGACCGTCGTACCGCCCAGGTCGAACTGCCTGGCGTCGAAATCAGCGCGCTGCACGCGTGCCTTCAGCTGTGCATCCCCGCGCATGGCGATGCCGGCCACCTGCAACTGCGCACCGCGTCCGCGCAGGTCGGCCCGGCCCGTGCCGACACGGCCGGCCGAATCCATTTCGACATCGCCACTGAGCAGGCCGGTGCCCCCGAGCAGGCGCACGTTGTCGTTGCCCAGGTAGCGGTTGTAAGCGGTCAGGTCCGGCACCCGCGCATCGTTGAAGCGCAGATGCGCGCGCATGCCGTCACGCAACTGCTGCAGGCGGGCGTCGCCACGCAGGGTCAGCGCCATCGCGCGCCCATCGAACAGCAACGCCTTCGGCGCGTCCGTCGGCGCGGCGCTGAACTGCGGAATCCTGACGTCCAGCTGTGCCTGGGCCGGCGCACCGGCCACGATGCTGCCGTGCGCGTTGGCATCCCCGCGCAACCGTACACCGGCGACCTCGGCCACGGCCGCCACCTGCGGGATGTCTAACGTGCTGCCCGGCGCGAGCTGGCCGTCGGCGATCTTCAGGTCGCCTTCCAGCAGCCCGCCGCCATCCAGGTGGAACCACGGCTTGCGCACGAACAGATCGGCGATCCAGTTCAACGACTCGAACTTCCACGCGCCCTGCACCTGCCCGGACAAGCGCGGCAGCAGTTCGGCCGGCGCCCGGAACGGAATCTTCGTGCCCGTCACGCGCAGGTCGGCGTGCAGTTCACTGCCGGTTTCCGGATCGCGCGGCAGGCGCGCCTGCACCCGCATGTCCTGCGCCACATCCAGCTGCAGGGACAGCAGGCCACGATCATCGGCATCGATGCCGGCATGCACCGGCACCCGCCACACCACCCGGCTGCCCGGCTGCAACGCGCCCTGGTCCAGCACCACGTCGGCGTTGAGCCGCGCGTTCGACGGCGTGCTGCCCACCTTGACATGCGGGCCGCCGGTGTCGATTTCCAGCGCCTGGCTGCGCGCGTCGATCTGCAGCTGGGCCCAGGTGATCTCGAACTTGCGCAGCCCCGGCGCCTGGTCACGATAGTGACGCGGGAAGTGGAAACGTGCACCCAGATGTGCCTCGTCCAGCACCTTCACCCCGTCGAAACTGACCGTGGCCTGCTCGAAGCCGGCGGTGGAATCGAACAGTTCCGATGGCCCACCCTTGAGCTGTTTGAGGAAGCCGACGTTGCCATGCCCCTGCCCCACGATCAGCAGCTTGCCGAACTGACCGCTGCGGATGGAATCGCTATGGATCGCGTCGAAACGCAGCGTCCAGCCCCGATCGCTGCGCGGCGGAGGCGGGATCGCCTTGTCCACCCGCTGGATGTCGGCCTCTACGCCACTGGCATCGATGCGCGGGATGCGCACCTCGCGGCGGAACAACGCCACCAGGTCGATCCAGGCACCGGCCCGGTCGGCGCGGAAGATATACACCGTGCGCCCGGCCTGCCCGCGCATGCGGATGTTCCACACGATGGCCTGGCCAGGCAGCAGGGTCAGCGCCGGCCCGGTCTGCATGGTGAATTTTTCAGGCTTGCGGTTGGTGACCGCATCGAACAGCGGCGTATTGAGGAACACGTTGCCGGCGACCAGATACAGCGCATAGAGCGCCAGCAGCGAGAACAACGCCAGGCGCCACGGCCGGGGCCAGCGCTGGACGCGCTCGGGAATCAGGGGCATGTAGGTAGGCGCGGGGCAGCAGAATGACCCGTGCACTATCGCCATCGGGGCGGCGCAGTCGCGTGAAGGCCCGCCCCGTCGCGGCCTCGCCAGTAGCGCCACGCCATGCGTGGCTGGCAGCGTTCATGACGCCGCAACGAAGCCAGCCACGCATGGCGTGGCGCTACCACCGGCGCACGCCCCTGCCGCCCTCAGGCCGGCAGTTTCGCAATCACCTTGATCTCCACATCGAACCCATACAGCCACGTCACCCCGATCCCGGTCAGGGTCGGGTACGGCGCCTGGCCCCAGTATTCGGGGACGATCGCCCACACCCGCTCGAAGATCCGCTCCGGATCGACCAGGAACACGGTCACATCGACGACATCCTCAAAGGTGCAGCCGGCCGCACCCAGCACCGCGTTGAGGTTGTCGAAGGCCCGCCGCACCTGCGCTTCCAGTTCCGGTTCGGGCGAGCCATCCTCGCGGCTGCCGACCTGGCCGGAGACGAACAGGAAGCCATTGGCACGCACCGCCGGCGAATACCGGTTGCGCTCATACAGGGCCTGCCGGCCCGGCGGAAAGACCACGTCACGGGTTGCCATCGTTTTCTCCCGGGCCGGTGGCCCGTTGTTGTGATGTGGCTACGGTAGAGGCCGCACCGGCCTGGATAAACGCCCCAGACCGGCCATCACTGTTTGTAGAATCCAAACAATCCTCCTCGAAAGGCGCCCCATGGACAGATTCGATGCGATGCAGGCCTTCGTCCGCGTGGTGGAGACCGGCAGCTTCACCAAGGCGGCCCAGACCCTGCAGCTGAGCCGCACCACCGTCACCCAGCTGGTGCAGCAGCTGGAAGCGCGGCTGCGGGTGCGCCTGCTCAACCGCACCACCCGCCAGGTCAACGTCACCGCTGACGGCGCGGCGTACTACGAACGGGTGGTACGCCTGCTGGCCGACCTCGACGATGCCGACACCAGCCTGTCCGGCGCAGCAGCCCTGCCGCGCGGACGGCTGCGCATCGACGTGCCTGCGCCGCTCGCGCGCCTGGTGCTGGTCCCCGCCCTGCCCGACTTCCTGGCCCGCTACCCGGACATCCAGCTCGACCTGGGCGTGAGTGACCGCGACATCGACCTGATCGGTGAGAACGTGGACGCGGTGATCCGCGGCGGCACGATGACCGATCAATCACTGGTCGCGCGCCGCATCGGCGACCTGCAGGCGGGCATCCATGCCGCACCGGCCTACCTTGAGGAGGCCGGCATCCCCGACCACCCGCGCGCCCTGCTCGACAGCCACCACCGCATCGTCGGTTACCTGCGCTCGCGCAATGGCAAGGTGCTGCCGTACACGATGCAGCGCGGCGAAGAGCGCATCATCGTGCAGGGTCGCCACCGGCTGGCGCTCGACGACGGTAACGCCTATCTCGCCGCCGGCGTGGCCGGGTTGGGCCTGCTCTGGCTGCCCACCTACATGGCCGCCCCGCACGTGGCCAACGGCGAACTGGTGCGTGTGTTCGCCGACTGGCACCTGGAGCCGATGCCGCTGTATGTCGCGTTTCCGCCGAACCGGCATGTCAGCGTCAAACTGCGGGTGTTCATCGAGTGGGTGGCCGGGTTGATGGCCACGCAGGCGCCCGTCGACACCCTGCCCCAGCGCTGAGCACTTACGCCTGCACGGCCCTCCAGGACACCCCATGCACCCTCGTTGCTGTATCGCACTGTTTGCCGGCCTCGCTCTGGGCAGCACGGCCCTGGCCCAGACCCCGCCTTCCGAACCGGCCCGGGACCCGCTGCTGACCGCACTGCTCGACTGCCACTTCGCCTACGCCCAGCAGCATTACCGCGGCAGCGCCAGCGCCACCGAGATCGCCGTCGCCGCAGCCTCGCACTGCGAACCAGCGCTGCAGGCGGCGGGGCTGGATACCTACCGGCGTGCGCTTGCCGCCGGCCTGCCTGCCGACAGCGCCGAGGCATCGCGGCTGAAGATGCTGGACGAACTGCGCGCGATGCTGCCCGGCTTCACCCTGGACAAGGTCATCGGGTTCCGTGCCGCTGACGCCGACCCGTGACTCCACGCACGTCGTGATGCACGCCTCGGTCAGCGCCCAGCGTCCGCATCGACGACAGCCGCACGCGCCTTGACCCACAACCCGAACACCTGCATCACCTCCACCACCGGCTGCAACCGCCGCCCGTCCCCGGTCAGCGCGTACTCCACCTTGACCGGCACCGTGGGATACACGGTGCGGCTGACCAGCCCGGCCTCTTCCAATGCACGCAGGTCCAGGGTGAGCATGCGCTGGGAAATGGCGGGAATGTCGCGGCGCAGATCGTTGAAGCGCTTGGGGCCATCGAGCAGGTAAGAGGCGATCAGCAACCGCCAGCGCCCGCCGAGCAGGCGCATCGCTTCTTCCACCGAGCAGCCGGAAACGTTGTCTTTCATCGAAGGGTTCGGAAGGTAGCAGGTAACAATTATGTACCTACACCACAGGATAGTGCCTTCTTCCGTTTTTATACCGCGCTCCTAGAATGCGCCAGGACGCCTCACACGGAGGCCCCTGCCGTCCTGGACACCGCAATGAAGCTCTATTACCTGCCCGCCGCCTGCTCGCTCGCGCCGCACATCGTGCTCAATGAACTGGGTATCGCCGCCACGCTGGTCAAGGTCGATCACCGCACCCATCGCACCACCGACGGCGATGACTACCTGCAGGTCAATCCGCTGGGCTACGTGCCGGCGCTGGAACTGGACGATGGCAGCGTGCTGCGCGAAGGTGCGGCGATCCTGCAGTTCCTCGCCGACCAGCATCCGGCCAGTGCACTGGCACCGCCGAACGGCACGCGCGCGCGCTATCGCCTGCAGGAATGGCTGAGCTTCCTCGCCACCGAGATCCACAAGGGATTCATCCCGCTGCTGTACGCCACCGCCGCCGGCAAGTACGTGGAGACCGCACGCCCGAAGCTCGCGCAACGTTTTGCCTGGATCGACGCGCAGCTGGCCGAACGCGAGTACCTCACCGGCGACACGTTCG
>NZ_DAMAGC010000143.1:0-9677 GCF_031995405.1 Stenotrophomonas sp.
GCGACAACGTGAAGATGGTTGTCACCCTGATCAACCCGGTCGCCATGGACGAAGGTCTGCGTTTCGCAATTCGTGAAGGCGGCCGTACTGTCGGCGCCGGCGTGGTCTCCAAGATCCTCGCGTAATCTCGTAATACCGGCGGTTGCTTAGCGCTGCCGGTCTCGCGAATGGCGGGCCGGGAACCTCGGTCCGCCTTCGCCGTCTAAGGGAAGGCAGTTTTTCAGTACGCCAGTAGCTCAATTGGCAGAGCAGCGGTCTCCAAAACCGCAGGTTGGGGGTTCGAGTCCCTCCTGGCGTGCCACTTCTCCCTTCCAGCGGCCATGCCATGCCGCCTCAGCAGCCAGAGCCGGATGAACAGCAAGATCGAGCATTCCAAGGACAACACCTCTACTGGAGGTGACATCGTCAAGTACGCCGCCGCAACCATCCTGGTGCTGGCGGGTCTTTTTGCTTGGTACTGGTTCGGCACCCCTGAGCATGCGTCCCAGAGTGCATGGGCCGGTCCGCTTCGCGGTCTGGCCGTTGTCGTTGGCCTCGCGGCCGGCGTTGGCGTGTTCCTGATGACCGGCAAAGGTCGCGACACGCGTGCGTTTCTTTCCGAATCGCGTTTCGAACTGCGCAAGGTTGTCTGGCCAACCCGCCAGGAAGCCATCCGCATGACCTGGGTGGTGATCGTGGTAGTGATCATCCTCAGCCTCCTGCTGGGCGGATTTGATTTCCTGATTCAGAAAGCGACCCAGTGGTTCCTGGGTCGATAAGGAGAAACCAGTGAAGCGTTGGTACGTCGTTCACGCCTATTCGGGCTTCGAAAAGTCGGTTGCGCAGGCTCTGCGCGATCGCATCGTGCGTGACGAGATGCAGGAGCGCTTCGGTGATGTCCTGGTCCCGACCGAGGAAGTGGTCGAAATGCGCGCCGGGCAGAAGCGCCGTTCCGAGCGCAAGTTCTTCCCGGGTTACGTACTGGTCCAGATCGAGACCCACGAAGAAAACGGTATCCCGCGCATCGACAACGAAAGTTGGCATCTGGTGAAGGACACCTCCAAGGTGATGGGCTTCATCGGCGGTACCGCCGATCGTCCGCTGCCGATCCGTGATGAAGAGGCTGCGGCCATCCTGGACCGTGTTCAGGAAGGTGTCGAGAAGCCCCGTCCGAAGGTGCTGTTCGAGCCGGGCCAGATGGTCCGCGTCACCGAAGGCCCGTTCAACGACTTCAACGGCGTGGTCGAGGAAGTCAATTACGAGAAGAGCCGTCTGCGCGTCTCGGTGTTGATTTTCGGTCGTGCCACCCCGGTCGAGCTCGAGTTCGGCCAGGTCGAAAAGGCCGTCTGAGCCTGAGGGCAAAGGGTTCTGGGCGATCGTCCGGAACCTGAACGGCCCGGTCACGCCTGCCTTGCGGCAACGGCGAAAAAAACCTGATATAGTGCGCGGCTTCCTGCCAGGAAGCTGGCAAAAAGCAAGGGCCGCCGCGAGGTGGCCTTCTGCGTGAATTCAAAACGCGATGCCGGGACGCGTGATTCCCGGTCCGATGGGGAGCCTGTTGTCGTAAGGCGCTAGCACCCGGAGAGATACTCACATGGCAAAGAAAGTTGTCGGTTACATCAAGCTGCAGGTGAAGGCCGGTCAGGCCAACCCCTCGCCGCCGGTCGGTCCTGCGCTGGGTCAGCGCGGCCTGAACATCATGGAATTCTGCAAGGCCTTCAATGCCGCCACGCAGAAGCTGGAGCCGGGTCTGCCGGTGCCGGTCATCATCACGGCCTACTCGGACCGTACCTTCACCTTCATCACCAAGAGCACCCCGGCCGCCGTGCTGCTCAAGAAGGCTGCTGGCATCTCCTCGGGCTCCAAGCGCCCGAACACCGACAAGGTGGGCAAGGTGACCCGTAAGCAGCTGGAAGAAATCGCCAAGACCAAGGAAGCCGACCTGACGGCCGCCGACCTGGACGCCGCGGTGCGCACGATTGCCGGTTCTGCCCGTTCCATGGGCCTCGTGGTGGAGGGTTAAGAAGATGGCACAGACCAAGCGTGAGAAGGCCATCAAGGCCGCCGTCGTCCCGGGCAAGGCATATGCCTTCGAGGACGCAATCAAGATCCTGAAGACCGCTACCAAGGCCAAGTTCGTCGAGTCCTTCGACGTCGCTGTGCGCCTGGGCGTGGACGCCAAGAAGTCCGACCAGCAGGTGCGCGGTTCCACCGTGCTGCCGTCCGGTACCGGCAAGAGCGTGCGCGTTGCCGTCTTCGCCCCGGCCGGTGCCAAGGCTGACGAAGCCCTGGCCGCTGGCGCCGAAGCCGTCGGCATGGACGACCTGGCCGAGAAGATGCAGGCCGGCGATCTGAACTACGACGTCGTCATCGCGACCCCGGACGCCATGCGCGTCGTGGGCAAGCTGGGCACCGTGCTGGGCCCGCGCGGCCTGATGCCGAACCCGAAGGTCGGCACTGTGTCGGCCAACCCGGGCGAAGCGGTCAAGAATGCCAAGTCGGGTCAGGTGCGTTACCGCACCGACAAGGCCGGCATCATTCATTGCACCATCGGCAAGGCCGACTTCGCCGAAGACGCGCTGAAGTTGAACCTGCAGGCGCTGCTGATGGACCTGATCAAGGCCAAGCCGGCCACCTCGAAGGGCACCTACCTGCAGAAGGTTTCGGTCAGCTCGACGATGGGCCCGGGCGTCACCGTCGACCAGTCGTCGCTGACCCTGAAGTAATCGTTTCAAGCGGGCACGGGTCCTTCGGGTCCCGTGTCCGTCACATTTGAAGGCATCCGAGCAGGGGCAACCCCGCGGAGAAGCCGTCAAAGACCGCAGGCGCGGTCAGTACATACCGGCGACGGGCAGGGATGCTCGCTTTGGCAAGGAGTCGCCGCCGGCGCAGTACCGACCGCTTAATCGATCCCCTCGGGAATCACCCTGCGTAGATGGTGCCCTTCTGGAGTTTTTCTGGTTTACGCACGTCTGGGTTCTCCCAGGTTGGCCATCCAGGTCTAGAACGGCCCACCCTTGGAACATCACCTGATGTTCCCGGCGTCCAGGATGGATACCGCCCAGGACCGCGCTCGGCAGGAGCCGTAAGCGGAGTTCAATTGGAGGAGTGCAATGGCTCTCAATCTGTCCCAGAAGCAAGAAGTAGTCGCGGAGCTGGCAGAAGTCGCCGCCAAGGCTCACTCCTTGATCGCAGCCGAATATGCTGGCACCACGGTCTCCCAGATGACCGCGATGCGCAAGCAGGCACGCGAAACCGGCGTTTTCTTGAAAGTTGTCAAGAACACGCTGGCGGCACGTGCAGTGGAAGGTACCGAATACGAATGCGCCAAAGACGCACTCGTCGGTCCGCTGCTGTACGCGTTCTCGCTCGAGGAGCCCGGCGCAGCCGGTCGCCTGATCAAGGATTTTGCCAAGACCAACGACAAGCTGCAGGCAAAGGTCGTGGCGATCGGCGGGGAACTGTTCCCGGCTGGTCACGTCGACGTGCTGGCCTCGCTGCCGACCCGTGATCAGGCCCTGGCCATGCTGGCCCGCGTCCTGACCGAGCCGGTCACGATGTTCGCCCGCGCCATCAAGGCCATCGGCGACAAGCAGGGTGGTGGCGAAGAAGCCGCTGCCGATGCTGCCGAACCGGCTGCCGAGACCGCCTGAGTCGACGTTTCCGTGGTTCCTGACGGAACCTCAACCCAGAAAATTATCCAAAGGTAATCAAAATGTCCCTTACCAACGAACAGATCGTCGACGCAATCGCCGAGAAGTCCCTGATGGAAGTGATGGAGCTGGTCAAGGCCATCGAAGAGAAGTTCGGCGTCTCCGCCGCTGCCCCGGTCGCCGCTGCTGTGGCTGGCCCGGCTGCCGTCGTTGAAGAGCAGACCGAATTCGACGTCATCCTGAAGTCGGCCGGCGACAAGAAGGTCGAAGTCATCAAGGCTGTCCGCGCCATCACCGGCCTGGGCCTGAAGGAAGCGAAGGATCTGGCCGAAGCCGGTGGCGTGATCAAGGAAGCCGCTTCGAAGGACGACGCTGCCAAGTTCAAGAAGGACCTGGAAGCTGCTGGCGCGACTGTCGAAGTCAAGTAAGCAGTTCCTTGCCTCGCCATCGAATCACGGCGAAGCAGCCAAGGCTGGGGGCGTAAGCCCCCGGCCTTTGGTCGTTGTTGCGACAACGACCGGTAGAGCCGACCGTTGGTCGGCTGCTCCAATGTTTACGGTAGAGCCGACGGTTGGTCGGCTGACCTTTCCGGCCGTAGGCCGGCAAGTTGGCAGTTGGAAGTAGCGGGAGAAGGCGTGCTGGTGCCGGCAATACCAGCGACTTCCAACTGACAATTTTCATGTTCCCTTCGGGCCGCGCCTGTACGGCGGCCCGCACAGCCAAGGTGAGACCCCATGACGTCATATTCGTTCACCGAAAAGAAGCGTATCCGCAAGGATTTCGGCAAGCAGCGCTCGATCCTCGAAGTGCCTTTCCTGCTCGCCATCCAGGTGGATTCCTATCGGGAGTTCCTGCAGGAAAACATCGATCCGGCCAAGCGCCGTGATCTGGGCCTGCACGCCGCCCTGAAGTCGGTCTTCCCGATCGCCAGCTACAGCGGCAACGCCGCGCTGGAATACGTGGGTTACAAGCTTGGCGAACCGGTGTTCGACGAGCGCGAGTGCCGCCAGCGCGGCATGAGCTACGGCGCGCCGCTGCGCGTGACCGTGCGCCTGGTGATCTACGACCGCGAGTCGTCGACCAAGGCCATCAAATACGTGAAGGAGCAGGAGGTCTACCTCGGCGAAATCCCGCTGATGACCGACAACGGCACCTTCATCGTCAACGGTACCGAGCGCGTCATCGTGTCGCAGCTGCACCGTTCGCCGGGCGTGTTCTTCGACCACGACCGTGGCAAGACCCACAGCTCGGGCAAGCTGCTGTACAGCGCCCGCATCATCCCGTACCGCGGCTCCTGGCTGGACTTCGAGTTCGACCCGAAGGACGCGCTGTTCACCCGTATCGATCGTCGCCGCAAGCTGCCGGTGTCGATCCTGCTGCGTGCGCTGGGCTACAGCAATGAAGAAATGCTGGCCGAGTTCTTCGAGATCAACACCTTCCACATCAACCCCGATGAAGGTGTGCAGCTCGAACTGGTGGCCGAGCGTCTGCGCGGCGAGACCCTGAACTTCGACCTGGCCGACGGCGACAAGGTCATCGTCGAAGCCGGCAAGCGCATCACCGCGCGCCACGTCAAGCAGCTGGAAGCCTCGGGCATTGCCGCCCTGGCCGTGCCGGACGATTACATCGTCGGCCGCATCCTGTCGCACGACGTGGTCGATGCCAACACCGGTGAACTGCTGGCCCAGGCCAACGATGAAATCACCGACGAGCAGCTGCAGGCCTTCCGCAAGGCCGGTGTGGATGCCGTGGGCACCCTGTGGGTGAACGATCTGGATCGTGGCCCGTACCTGTCCAACACCCTGCGCATCGATCCGACCAAGACCCAGCTGGAAGCCCTGGTCGAAATCTACCGCATGATGCGTCCGGGCGAGCCGCCGACCAAGGACGCCGCGCAGAACCTGTTCCACAACCTGTTCTTCACCTTCGAGCGCTACGACCTGTCCACGGTCGGCCGCATGAAGTTCAACCGTCGTGTCGGCCGCAAGGCAGTCACCGGTGAAGCGGTGTTGTACGACCGCAAGTACTTCGGTGAGCGCAACGACGAAGAGTCCAAGCGCCTGGTCGCCGAGCACGCCGATACCTCCGACATCCTGGAAGTGATCAAGGTCCTGACCGAGATCCGCAATGGTCGCGGCGTGGTCGATGACATCGATCACCTGGGCAACCGTCGCGTGCGTTCGGTCGGCGAAATGGCCGAGAACGTGTTCCGCGTGGGCCTGGTCCGCGTCGAGCGCGCGGTCAAGGAGCGCCTGTCGATGGCCGAATCCGAAGGCCTGACCCCGCAGGAGCTGATCAACGCCAAGCCGGTCGCCGCTGCCATCAAGGAGTTCTTCGGCTCCTCGCAGCTGTCCCAGTTCATGGATCAGAACAACCCGCTGTCGGAAGTCACCCACAAGCGTCGCGTCTCGGCCCTGGGCCCGGGCGGCCTGACGCGTGAGCGTGCCGGCTTCGAAGTGCGCGACGTCCATCCGACCCATTACGGTCGCGTCTGCACCATCGAAACCCCGGAAGGCCCGAACATCGGCCTGATCAACTCGCTGGCCGTGTACGCCCGCACCAACCAGTACGGTTTCCTCGAGACCCCGTACCGCAAGGTCGCCGACGGCAAGGTCTCCGACGACATCGAGTTCCTGTCGGCAATCGAAGAAAACGAGTACGTCATCGCCCAGGCCAACGCCCTGACCGATGCCAACAGCATGCTCACCGAGCAGTTCGTGCCGTGCCGCTTCCAGGGCGAGTCGCTGCTGAAGCCGCCGGCCGAAGTCCACTTCATGGACGTCTCGCCGATGCAGACCGTGTCCATTGCAGCGGCGCTGGTTCCGTTCCTGGAACACGATGACGCAAACCGTGCACTGATGGGCGCCAACATGCAGCGCCAGGCCGTGCCGACCCTGCGTGCGCAGAAGCCGCTGGTGGGTACCGGTATCGAACGCGCCGTGGCCCGTGACTCGGGTGTGACCGTGAACGCCCGTCGTGGCGGCGAGATCGTGCAGATCGACGCCGGCCGCATCGTGGTGAAGGTCAACGAAGTGGAGATCACCGACCCGACCGACGCCGGCGTGGACATCTACAACCTGATCAAGTACACCCGCTCCAACCAGAACACCTGCATCAACCAGCGTCCGCTGGTCGAAGTGGGCAATGTGGTGGCGCGTGGCGACGTGCTGGCTGACGGTCCGTCCACCGACATCGGCGAGCTGGCCCTGGGCCAGAACATGCTGATCGCCTTCATGCCGTGGAACGGCTACAACTTCGAAGACTCCATCCTGCTTTCCGAGCGCGTGGTGGAAGAGGATCGTTACACCACGATCCACATCGAAGAGCTGACCTGCGTCGCGCGTGACACCAAGCTGGGGCCGGAGGAAATCTCCGCCGACATCCCGAACGTTTCCGAGCAGGCGCTGAACCGCCTGGACGAGAGCGGCGTGGTGTACATCGGTGCCGAAGTGCGCGCCGGCGACATCATGGTCGGCAAGGTCACCCCGAAGGGCGAAAGCCAGCTGACCCCGGAAGAGAAGCTGCTGCGCGCGATCTTCGGCGAGAAGGCCTCGGACGTGAAGGACAGCTCGCTGCGCGTTCCGCCGGGCATGGACGGCACCGTCATCGATGTGCAGGTCTTCACCCGCGACGGCATCGAGAAGGACAAGCGCGCCCGTCAGATCGAAGAATCTGAAATCAAGCGCGTCAAGAAGGACTTCGACGACCAGTTCCGCATCCTGGAAGGCGCCATCTACGCCCGTCTGCGTACGCAGATCGTGGGCAAGGTGGTCAACGGCGGTGCCAACCTGAAGAAGGGCGACACCGTTACCGACGCCTACCTGGACGGCCTGAAGAAGGCCGACTGGTTCGTGCTGCGCATGAAGGATGACGACGCCTCCGAAGCCATCGAACGCGCCCAGAAGCAGATCCAGGCGCACGAGAAGGAATTCGAGCGTCGCTTCGCCGACAAGCGCGGCAAGATCACCGCGGGTGACGATCTGGCCCCGGGCGTGCTGAAGATGGTCAAGGTGTTCCTGGCCGTGAAGCGCCGCATCCAGCCGGGCGACAAGATGGCAGGCCGCCACGGCAACAAGGGTGTGGTCTCCAACGTGGTGCCGGTCGAGGACATGCCGTACATGGCCTCGGGCGAAACCGTGGACATCGTGCTGAATCCGCTGGGCGTGCCGTCGCGTATGAACATCGGCCAGATCCTGGAAGTGCATCTGGGCTGGGCCGCCAAGGGCCTGGGCCGCAAGATCCAGGGCATGCTGGAAGCCCAGGCCGCGATCAGCGACCTGCGCAAGTTCCTGGACGATGTCTACAACCACGACAAGACCCAGCACGCCAACCACGTCGACCTGACCCAGTTCAGCGACGAGGAGCTGCTGCGCCTGGCCGACAACCTGACCGACGGCGTGCCGATGGCCACCCCGGTGTTCGACGGTGCCACCGAAGCCGAGATCAAGCACATGCTTGCCCTGGCCGACCTGCCGCTGAGCGGCCAGACCCAGCTGTATGACGGCCGCACCGGTGAGGCATTCGATCGCCACACCACCGTCGGCTACATGCACTACCTGAAGCTGAACCACCTGGTCGACGACAAGATGCACGCCCGTTCGACCGGTCCGTACTCGCTCGTCACCCAGCAGCCGCTGGGCGGCAAGGCGCAGTTCGGTGGCCAGCGCTTCGGTGAAATGGAAGTCTGGGCGCTGGAAGCCTACGGCGCGGCCTACACCCTGCAGGAAATGCTGACGGTGAAGTCCGATGACGTGCAGGGTCGTAACCAGATGTACAAGAACATCGTCGACGGTGAGCACGAGATGGTCGCGGGCATGCCGGAATCCTTCAACGTTCTCGTGAAGGAAATCCGCTCGCTGGCCATCAACATGGAACTGGAAGACAACTGATCGCGCAGGCGCGGCTGCCCCGGCAGCCGCGCCGCCGGAAGTGACTCGACAGCCCCATCGACAAGATTTCCTCCTTTCGGAGAAACACCATGAAAGACTTGCTGAACCTCTTCAACCAGCAGCGCCAGACGCTGGACTTCGACGCGATCAAGATCGCGCTGGCTTCGCCGGACCTGATCCGTTCGTGGTCCTTCGGCGAAGTGAAGAAGCCGGAAACCATCAACTACCGTACGTTCAAGCCGGAACGTGACGGCCTGTTCTGCGCCGCCATCTTCGGACCGGTCAAGGACTACGAGTGCCTGTGCGGCAAGTACAAGCGCATGAAGCACCGCGGCGTGGTCTGCGAAAAGTGCGGCACCGAAGTCACCCTGGCCAAGGTGCGTCGCGAGCGCATGGGTCACATCGACCTGGCCTCGCCGGTCGCGCACATCTGGTTCCTCAAGTCGCTGCCGTCGCGCATCGGCCTGATGCTGGACATGACCCTGCGTGACATCGAGCGCGTGCTGTACTTCGAAGCCTACGTGGTGACCGAGCCGGGCCTGACCGCCCTGGAGCGCCGTCAGCTGCTGACCGAAGAACAGTACCTGCAGGCGCGCCAGGAACACGGCGACGACTTCGATGCCGCCATGGGCGCCGAGGCCGTGTACGAACTGCTGCGCACGATCGACCTGCAGTCGGAAATGACCCGCCTGCGCGAAGAAATCGCCAGCACCGGTTCGGAAACCAAGCTCAAGCGTCTGACCAAGCGCATCAAGCTGGTCGAGGCCTTCCTCGAGTCGGGCAACCGTCCGGAGTGGATGGTCATGACCGTGCTGCCGGTGCTGCCGCCGGACCTGCGTCCGCTGGTGCCGCTGGACGGTGGCCGCTTCGCGACCTCCGACCTGAACGACCTGTACCGCCGCGTCATCAACCGCAACAACCGCCTGAAGCGGCTGCTCGATCTCGGTGCCCCCGAGATCATCGTGAACAACGAGAAGCGCATGCTGCAGGAGGCCGTCGACTCGCTGTTCGACAACGGCCGTCGCGGACGCCCGGTGACCGGCCCCGGTAACCGCCCCCTGAAGTCGATCTCCGACATGCTCAAGGGCAAGCAGGGTCGTTTCCGTCAGAACCTGCTCGGCAAGCGCGTCGACTACTCCGGCCGTTCGGTCATCGT
>NZ_DAMAGC010000144.1:0-2382 GCF_031995405.1 Stenotrophomonas sp.
GGCGTCGGCCTGCGGCCGCCACCTCCCCCTTTATTTCGCCTCCAAGGGCATGGGGCCCCAGCGCCCGACCCACCGACGGCCGGCAGACATGCGTGGCTTGCTCACGCTCGCGACAGCCAAAAAAAAACCGCTGCAGGGCAGCGGCTTTTTCAGGATCCGGCGGGTCTGGCCTCAGAGGTCGACGCGGCGGGCCTGCATGAACTTGGCGCTCCAGTAGCCGGTCATCAGGCTGTCCACGCGGACGTCCTTGCCGGTGCTGGGGGCATGCAGGAAGCGGCCTTCGCCGACATAGATGCCGACGTGGTCGACCCGGCCCTTGCGGCCGAAGAACACCAGGTCGCCGGCAGCCAGCGCGTTGCGGTCGTTGATCAGTTCGGCTTCGCCGTCGTGGGCCATTTCGCGCGAGACGCGCGGCAGCTCGATGCCCAGGGCGGTACGGAACACATAGCCGACCAGGCCGCTGCAGTCGAAACCGCTGTCCGGCGAGGTGCCGCCCCAGCGATACGGGGTGCCCAGCAGGGTCATCGCGCGGCGCAGCAGCGACTGCACCTTGCCGTTGTCGGCCGCGCCGCCGACCACGGCGCCGTTGGCACCGCTGCTGGCGTCGTAATTGGCGAGCAGGCGGCTGAGGTCGCCGGCGAACATCGCCGAGCGGTCCATCAGGGGAATGGTGTCGTTGGCCGCGAGGTGCGGGAGCAGGGCGGCGAGGGTGGCACTGGCAGCGGCGTCGGCCTTGCTGCGGGCGGGGGCATCAGCCTTGGGCTTTGCCGTCGCGGAAATCTCGGAGGTGCTGGCGCCAGCCGCAGCGGCGTCTACAGCGGTGGCCGGTGCGGTCTGTGCCCAGGCCGGGAGGCTGGCAAGGCAGAGCGCGATGGCAATGAAAACGGGGCGGATGCTACGCCGGGAAGCGGCGGTGTGGCCTTGGCTGATCAGGTCGGCTGTCGTCACGCGGCGGTCACTGAATAAAAACGATGGGTGATGATGCCGTGTAAGCGCGGTGATTAGGTACAAATTCCGTTAAATTTTCGTTTACAAACGTGTGATTTCCATCACAAATTTGGCCCTTGCCCCTGTTCAGTTTAGTGCAGGACACGTTTCGCGCCGGTGTAGTGGTCTTTCCAGTACGGCCCGCCGAGGGAGTCCAGGCGGACCGTGCCGCCGGTGCTGGGGGCGTGCACGAAGCGGCCTTCGCCGACGTAAATCCCGACATGGGACACGCTGCCACTGCTGCCGAAGAAGACCAGATCGCCCGGGGCCAGCCGCTTCGGGTCGATCTTCGGCCCCTGTACCGCGGCCAGGTCGCGCGAGGTGCGGGGCAGCTTCAGGTCGAGCATCTCGCGGTAGACGTAGGCCACCAGGCCGCTGCAGTCGAAGCCCGATTCGGGGGTGTTGCCGCCGTAGCGGTACGGCGTGCCGACCAGTCCGATCGCGCGCATCAGCACCGCGTTGGCCGCCTGCGGGTCATTGGGCACCACGGTGGGCCAGACCTGGGTGGACGCGGGTGGGGCGCTCGGGCGGGTGGCCTTGCCGCCGCCACAGGCACTCAACAGCAGGACGGCGGCCAGCACGGCGAGGCGGGTAGCGGAACGGAGGACGGGCAAAACTGGCGTCAGCTGCATGATGTACCGGATAATGCGCGGCCTCAGAAGGCCGTCATGATGGCGGCGTATCCGGCGGGGAACAACCCGCCCCACCCGTCTGCCATCGGCAGCGACCAGCCAGAGTTGCGCATGAAGATCGAAAAAGACAGCGTCGTCCGTTTCCATTACACCGTTGCCGAGCAGGGCCAGGAGCCGATCGAGAGCTCCAAGGACCGTGATCCGCTGGCGATCCTGATCGGCCACGGCAACATCATCCCGGGCCTGGAAGCGGCCATGATGGACAAGGAAGCCGGCGCCACCTTCGAGGTGGACGTCAAGGCCGCCGACGCCTATGGCGAACGCCGTGAAGGCCTGACCCAGCGCGTGCCGAAGAAGCACTTCGGTACCACCAGGCTGATCCCGGGCCAGCAGGTCGTGCTGCAGACCAACTTCGGCCCGCGCGCGGTCACCGTGGAAAAGGTCGGCATGAGCGTGGTCGACGTCGACCTGAACCACCCGATGGCCGGCAAGGACCTGCACTTCTCCGTCGAGATCGTCGACGTGCGTGCCGCCGCGGCCGAAGAACTCGAGCACGGCCACGTGCATGGCGATGGCGGCCACCAGCACTAAGTGCTGACCACCGTTGCCGGCATCGATGGCCGGTGACGGAGGCGATGCAACGGCCCGCTTCGGCGGGCCGTTGCGTATCTGCGACAGGACGACCCGCGCGCGTGGCGCGACGGCATAATGAGCGCCCAGATCCACGGACTGCCTGTGAACGCCGCTTCCCTTTCCCTGCAGC
>NZ_DAMAGC010000144.1:2392-9557 GCF_031995405.1 Stenotrophomonas sp.
TGCAGCCGGTCGCCGTCGGCGAGCGCATCGCGGTGCTGGACATCCTGCGCGGGTTCGCCCTGCTGGGCATCCTGCTGATGAACATGGAGGCGTTCAGCGGACCGCTGGACCTGGCCTTCACCGGCATCGATCCGCACTGGCACGGGCTGGACTACTGGGCCGACGCGGCCATCTACGTGCTGGTGCAGGGCAAATTCTTCACGTTGTTCTCGCTGTTGTTCGGCGCCGGCTTTGCGATCATGGCCGGGCGCGCGGATGCGGCCGGGCGTGTGTTCACCCCGTTCTACCTGCGACGCACGGCGGGCCTGCTGCTGATCGGCCTGTGCCACGCGCTGCTGGTCTGGTCCGGCGACATCCTGGTGATCTACGCGCTGGTCGCCCTGGCGTTGCTGGCCTGCCGCGAGGCGCCGACACGCTGGCTGCCGACGATGGGCGTGCTGACGTATCTGGGCGCGGCGGCGTTGATGCTGCTGCTGGGCGCGATGATGGGGCAGCAGGCGGGCCCGGACAATGCGCAGGCGCGCGCCGCCATCGAGAGCGCGCAGCAGACCATCGAACTGCAACGCCAGGCCTACGGCCACGGCAGCTACGCACAGGCCGTGCTGCAGCGTCTGCATGATTTCCGCGCCCAGCTCAGCGCGATCGTGGTGGTGGGGCCGGAAGTGCTGGGCATGTTCCTGATCGGCAGCTGGTTCGCGCGCAGTGGTGCGCTGGCCACGCCGGAGCGCTTCGAACGCCTCTACCGCGCGTTGCGCTGGGGCGCGCTGCCGGTCGGTCTGGTGGTGATGCTGGCGAGTGCCATCTGGCAGCCTTACCTGGCACCGGGCACGTTCACTCCCGCCAGTGGCGCGGCGTTCGCGATGGCCTCGGTGGCCTCGCTGCTGATGTGCCTGGGCTACCTGGCCTGGATCGTGCGCGCACGTGACGCGCTGTACTGGCTTGCGCCGGTCGGCCGGATGGCGTTGACCCAGTACCTCCTCCAGTCGCTGCTGTGCACGTGGGTGTTCTACGGCTATGGCCTGGGTGCGTTCGAACAGCTGCCGCGCGCCTGGCAGGTGCCGTTCGCGCTGGCGGTGTTTGCCCTGCAGGTGCTGCTCAGCCATCTGTGGCTGCGGTATTTCCGCTTCGGGCCGCTGGAATGGGGCTGGCGGGCGATGACCTACCTGCAGTGGCCACCGCTGCGCCGGGCGACTGCGCAGCGCTGAGCGCGGCCGTCGATGACCGGTCGATGCTCGACTGCATGCCCGCACGTCCTCACGTCTGGCTCGCGGCCGGACATGGCATTCTCGTCATCCGCATGCGCGTGGGCAGCGGACAATAGCGGGCCTCTCGGATCCGCAGCGCCGCGCCGACGCGGGATCCTGCCCCTACCAAGTTGAGCGATTCCAATGAGCAAGCACTACGACTATGACCTGATCGTGCTGGGCGGTGGCTCCGGCGGATTGGCCGCCGCCTTCCGCGCCGCACAGCACGGCCAGCGCGTGGCGATGCTGGAGCCGGGCGAACTGGGGGGCACCTGCGTCAATGTCGGGTGCGTGCCGAAGAAGGCGATGTGGCTGGCCGCCGACCTGGCCGGCAGGATCGGGATGGCTGCGGCGATGGGCTTTGATGTGCCGGTGCGGCCGGCGCTGGACTGGAAGGAACTGGTGGTGCATCGCCAGGCCTACATCGCCAACATCCATGCCAGTTATCTCAAGCGCCTGAACGAAAACAACGTGGTGCGGGTACCGCGTCGCGGCCACCTGGTGGATGCGCACACGGTGGAATGCAGCGACGGGGTGCGCATCAGCGCCGCGCACGTGCTGATCGCCACCGGCGCACATCCGCAGCGTCCGGATATTCCCGGCGCGGCGCTGGGTGCGGTCTCCGATGATTTCTTCAACCTGTGCAGCGCGCCTGAGCGCGTGGCGATCGTCGGCGGTGGCTACATCGCCGTGGAACTGGCCGGGCTGCTGCAGGCGTTGGGCAGCAAGGTCACGCTGCTGGTGCGCGGGTCGCGGTTGCTGGAGCGCTTCGACGCCGAGCTGACCGCGCAGCTGGCCGAGAACCTGCGCCACCAGGGCGTGCAGGTGCACTTCGATTACCGCCTGCGTGAGCTGCGCCGCGATGGCGATGCGGTCGTTGCCTATGGTCATGACGGCCCGCACGACGCCGTGTTCGACCAGCTCTTCTTCGCCACCGGCCGCCGCGGCAACAGTGCCGGGTTGGGGCTGGAGGCGCTGGGCATCGGGGTTGGCGACAAGGGCGAGGTGGAAGTCGACGCGTGGCAGACCACGGCGGTACCGAGCGTGCATGCCGTGGGCGATATCGCCGGGAAGGTCGGCCTGACGCCGGTGGCGATCGCCGCCGCGCGCAAGCTGATGGATCGCCTGTTCGGTGGCCAGCCGCAGGCCAGGATGGACTATGAGAATGTCGCCAGCGTGGTGTTCTCGCATCCGGCGCTGGGCGCGGTGGGGTTGAGCGAGGAAGAAGCGCGTGAGAAACACGGCGATGTCCGCGTGTACCGCAGCAACTTCCGCCCGATGCTGCAGGCGCTGTCCGATGGCACCCAGCGCAGTCTGTTCAAGCTGGTCTGCGTGGGCGAGGACGAGCGCGTGGTCGGCGTGCACCTGCTGGGCGAGTCGGCCGACGAAATCCTGCAGGGCTTCGCGCTGGCGGTGAAGATGGGCGTGACCAAGGCCCAGTTCGACGACACCGTGGCGATCCATCCGACCTCCGCCGAAGAGGTCGTCCTGATGCGCTGACCGCGCATCAGCGGAGACCAATCGGACAATACCAGCCAATGATCCACGTAGTGCCACGCCATGCGTGGCAACCGCGCCAATGATCCGGGTAGTGCCACGCCATGCGTGGCAACCGCGGCAATGATCCGGGTAGTGCCACGCCATGCGTGGCAACCGCACCAATGATCCAGGCAATGCCACGCCATGCGTGGCAATCGCACCAATGATCCGGTGGCACTCTCCGCAACGCACCACCTTCGTGCGCGCGGACACCCCCTGCGAAGAGCAGCCGGGCATGGCCCGGCTCTACCACGCAGGCCGATGGGGCCATTGCCGCAGGCGTGCCGGGCGGACAGGGCACTTGCCCAGGCGTGCGACAATTCAAGCCCCACCTGTGATCCGGCCGCCCTGCGCGGCCGTCTGCCGTCCCGATGCCGCCTACTGTTTCGTCGCTCCCCACATCCTCCCCGCGCATCGCCGCCGGTGGCATCGCGCTGGCCGCGGTCGGCGCCGTTGCCGCGTCCGGCAAGGCGGTGATCGTGAAGCTGGCCTACCGGCATGGCGTGGATGCAACTACGCTGCTGGCGCTGCGCATGCTGATGGCGTTCCCGTTGTTCGCGCTGCTGGCGGTGTGGTCGGCGCGCCGTGCCACCGCACTGTCGTGGGCCGATCGTGGCCGCGTGCTGTGGCTGGGCTTTACCGGTTATTACCTGTCCAGCCTGCTGGACTTCCAGGGCCTGCAGTACATCAGCGTGACCCTGGAACGGCTGATCCTGTACCTCAATCCCACGCTGGTGCTGCTGATCAGCCTGGTCCTGCTGAAAAAAAGGCCCGGCCGCTGGCAGCTGGTCGCGCTTGGACTGAGCTACCTCGGCGTGCTGCTGGCGTTCGGCCACGACCTGCAGCTGGAAGGCGGCCGCATCCTGCTGGGCAGTGTGCTGGTGTTCGCCAGTGCGCTGAGTTACGCGCTGTATCTGTTCGGCAGTGGCCAGGTGGTGGCGCGGATCGGTGCGATCCGCCTCACCGCCTATGCCAGCTGCGTGGCCTGCGTGCTGTGCGTGCTGCACTTCGCGCTGCTGCACCCGTTGGAGGCGCTGGGCCAGGCGCCGGTGCCGGTGTACTGGCTGTCGCTGATCAACGCCACGTTGTGCACGGTGCTGCCGGTGATGGCGATCATGCTGGCGGTGAAGCGGATCGGCTCGTCGCTGGCCGCGCAGGTGGGTATGCTCGGGCCGGTATCCACCATCGTGATGAGTCTATGGCTGCTCGACGAACCCATGGGCCCCTGGCAGATCCTGGGGACGGCACTGGTGCTGGTCGGCGTGCTGCTGGTCAGCCGCGCCCGCGCGTGACGCCGGCTGCGGCGGCACCTGAAGACGCGGCCGCGCAGGCGCGCGAGCGCATCCTCGCGGTGATCCGGGCGATTCCCCGCGGCCAGGTGATGGGCTACGGCCAGGTCGCGGCCAAGGCCGGCTTGCCGGGCAGGGCGCGGCTGACCGCCCGCGTGCTCGGCATGAATGAGGATCCGGATCTGCCCTGGCACCGTGTGCTGCGCTCGGACGGGCGCATCGCCATGCCGGAGGGTTCGCGCGGCTGGCGGGAGCAGAGCCAGCGGCTGCGCGCCGAAGGCGTGGCGATCGAACGTGGGCGGGTCAAGCACATGCCGCGCAGCGGCGGCGACGATCTGGATGCGGCGCTGTGGGGTCCCGGCTGAGGCCGACAGGGCGGCGTTAATGCGGTTGAACACGTCGCACCGGGGCAGTCCCGGGGCAGGGTGCTGCGGCTATGATGGGCGCAGTTCCAAAGGATGCCCCCATGTTTCCGCGACTGCCCACCGTCACCAAGGCACTGTTGATCGCCAACATCGTGCTGTTCCTGCTGCAGCAGCCCTTCCTGCTCGGCAACGGCACCTTCGAGCCGTTCATGCTGCAACCGCTGCGCGGCGGTTTCGATCCATTCTCGCCGGGCGGCAATTTCCAGCCGTGGCAGCTGCTTACCTACGGCTTCCTGCACGGCAGTTTCAGCCACCTGTTCTTCAACATGCTGGCGTTGTTCATGTTTGGTGCGTCGCTGGAGCAGACCTGGGGCGAGAAGCGCTTCCTGACCTATTACCTGGTGTGCGTGGCCGGTGCGGGCGTGTGCCAGTTGCTGGTCGGGGCGATGATGGCCGACCCGGTCACCGTGCTCGGTGCGTCCGGTGGCGTGTTCGGCCTGCTGCTGGCCTACGGCATGCTGTTCCCGAACCAGCGGGTGATGCTGCTGTTCCCGCCGATCCCGATGAAGGCACGTACCTTCGTGATCGTATTCGGCGTGATGGAACTGGTGTTCGGCGCCACCGGCTGGCAGCCGGGCGTGGCCCACTTCGCGCACCTGGGCGGCATGCTGTTCGGCTGGCTGCTGATCCGCTACTGGCGCGGGCAACCGCCGTTCAACAGGCGTCCACCCGGTGGACCGCGGAAAAAGAACCACCTGCGCAGCGTCCGTTGATGGCGTAATGCACCCAGATGAAGGGCACCGAGGGTGCCCTTCGTCGTATCCAGGCCGTTCAATCCACTGAAGCAAGGATGTTTCCATCGTGAAAATACTGATCCTGGGCGGCTACGGCGTGTTCGGCGGCCGGCTGGCGCGGCTGCTGTCGGACCTGCCCGAGCTGGAGCTGCTGATCTGCGGGCGCAATCTGGAGGCCGCGACCGCGTTCTGTGCCGACTACGTTGGCGCGCCGCGGGTGCGGCCGCTGAAGGTCGATCGGCACCGCATCGAACCGGTACTGGAGGCCGAACGGCCGGACCTGGTGGTGGACGCGTCCGGTCCGTTCCAGGATTACGGCGCGCATCCCTACAGCGTGATCGAAGCCTGCATCGCCGCGCGGATTTCCTATCTCGATTTCGCCGATGCGGCCGATTTCGTGTTCGGCGTGGCACAGTTCGATGCGCCGGCCAAGGCTGCCGGTGTGTATGTGCTGTCCGGGGTCAGCAGCTTCCCGGTGCTGACCGCCGCGGTGCTGCGCGAGATGGCCAGGCACATGGACATCGTCAGCGTGGATGGTGGCATCGCGCCGTCACCTTACGCGGGCATCGGGCTCAATGTGATGCGCGCGGTGGTCGGCTATGCCGGTGCGCCGGTGAAGCTGCAGCGCAACGGTCGACCGGGCCACGGCATCGGCCTGGCTGAAAGCCGGCGTTTCACTGTTGCGGTGCCGGGCAGGCTGCCGCTGCGCAACCTGCACTTTTCGCTGGTGGACGTGCCCGATCTGCAGGTGCTGCCGCCCGAGCACCCGACGATGACCGATATCTGGATGGGCGCCGGCCCGGTGCCGGAGGTGCTGCACCGCGTGCTCAATCTGTTGGCCAAGGCGCGGGCGCGACTGCACCTGCCCTCGCTGGTGCCGCTGTCGCGGTTGTTCTACAGCGTGCTCAACCTGATGAAGTTCGGCGAGCATCGCGGCGGGATGTACGTGCGCGCGCGCGGGATTGCCAACGGGGTGCCGGTCGAGCAGAGCTGGCACCTGCTCGCCGAAGGCGACGATGGCCCCTACATTCCGTCGATGGCGATCGAGGCGGTGCTGCGCAAGGCACTGGTTGGCGAGCGGCCGGCTGACGGTGCGCGCCCGGCCACGCACGCGCTGGCATTGTCGGATTACCAGCGTTTGTTCCAGGGGCGTTCGATCCATACCGGGTTCCGGAGCGAGATGCCCGGTGCCAGCCTGTATCGGCAGCTGCTTGGGAGCGCCTTCGACGATCTGCCGGCGCAGGTGCAGGCGCTGCATGACAGCAGCCAGGCGCGGCGTTGGCAGGGCGTGGGCGAGGTTCGCCGCGGCAAGGGGCTGCTGGCGCGGATCGTGGGGGCCGTGTTCGGCTTCCCGCCGGTCGCGGCGGCGGTGCCGGTGAGCGTGGCATTCGCCCCGGAGCGGGGTGGCGAGCGCTGGACCCGCGATTTCGGCGGACGCAGGTTTTCGTCGCTGCAGTGGCGCGGGCAGGGCAGGAACGAGCAGCTGCTGGTCGAACGCTTCGGCATCGTGGATGTGGCGCTCGCGCTGGTGGTGGAAGACGATCGCCTGCATCTGGTGACGCGGCGCTGGTCATGCCTGGGCATTCCGTTGCCGAAGGCGCTGCTGCCGGGTGGGCGCACGTTCGAGACCGAACGCGACGGTCGCTTCGTGTTCGACGTGGAGATTGCCGCACCGCTGATCGGTCTGATCGCCGCCTATCGCGGCACGCTGCAGCGCGTCAGCGCGGTGACGACAGGCTGAAGACCTGTTTCTCCTCGATGGAGGGGAGCGTCTTGTTCCAACAGCCGTAGCCGATGGTGCACGACGGCCGTGCAGTCCCAGCGGCTTGGATCTGGAGTTGTCTCCGCTCGGGGCTGTCGCGCGCGCGTGGGCCCCGTAGCGGCCGGTAGGCCCCTGGCGTAGTGGCGGCCTCCTCCTTTATTTTGCCCAGGAG
>NZ_DAMAGC010000145.1:0-9496 GCF_031995405.1 Stenotrophomonas sp.
CGTATCCGCAGCTGAATATCCGATCCCTTACGCGGCTGGACGCGATTGCCATCTACCGCCGGGACTTCTGGGCGCGCGTCCAGGGCGACAACCTGCCTCGTGCCTTCGCCTTCCAGGTGGTCGACGCTGCGGTGAACCACGGCATCGGCAATGCGGTCCGGTGGATGCAACGCGCTGCCGGCGTTGCTGACGACGGGGTAATTGGCCCCCGCACCATGGCAGCCGTCGCCGCGCAAGACCCCGCCGACCTGGTGCTGCTGTTCAACGCCGAGCGGCTGGAGTTTTACGCCAAGCTGGGCACCTTCGACACGTTCGGCAAAGGCTGGACGCGCCGCGTGGCCGGGAACCTGCGGTACGCCGCCAAGGACAACTGATGGCCGCCGCACGGACGAAGACGGCCAAGCTGTCACCAGTCAGCCAGCTGCAGGGCGTGCTGACGATCCTGGACGGCAAGGCGAAGATCCCGACGGCGGAGCTGCTGGGGTCGATCCGGGAAATGGTCGGGGACGCGCTGGCGGTGCTGCAGGAGCCCGACCCGGCCAAGCAGCGGATCGCCTTCGTGTTGTTGGCCATCCAGCAGTCCACATCGGTGTCCACCAAGACCGTGCGAGGCAAGCTGCTGCACCGGGTCACGATCATTGACCAGTCCCTGTACGCATGGGCGATTTCGGAGATCCACGGCATGGCAGGTGCGCAATGACGTTCGCAACCCGAAACATCGGCACCGCCCGATTCGGCATCGCCATGATCATCCTGGCGCTGTATGGCTCGGCTGTCTTCGTGGCCATCTACACCCCTGTGCCGCCGGAGAACCGCGAGATCTTCGCCGGCCTGGTCGGAGGCCTGAATCTGGCCTTGGGCGGCGTCATCTCCTACTACCTGACCGGCGCTCGCCGGAACACTGGAGCCTGAAATGAACCGGACGCTCATTGCTGTGCTGGTCTTCGTTGCTTGGTCGGCTGCCATGTTCGGAGCTGGCTGGGCGTGGCGAGGTGATCGCGCCGAGGGCGCTGAAGCCCAGCAGCAGGCCAGCACCAGCGTCGCGGTGGTCGAGCAGGTCAACCAGACCCGCGCCACCGAACGCACCCAGGCCGACAAACTGGCCGCCATCGGAGTGAAGCATGAAGAAGATCGCGCTGCGGCCCCGGCCGTCGCTGATGCTGTTGTGGCTGACGTGCGTGCTGGTGACCTCCGGCTGCGCGACGGGTGGGCAGGCTGCGAAACCCAGCGTCTGTCCGACGCTGCCGCCGCCACCGTCGAACGTGATGCGGCCGCCGAGCGCCGAGCAGACTTTGCGGGGGCTGTTGTTCGAGCCGGCCGCGACGCCGACGACCAGCTCCGCGCCTGCCAAGCCGTGATCGCAGCGGACCGCGCCGGGAGCGGTTGATGGCCGACAAGAAGGTCAAGCTCAAGGACCAGCTGGGCCGCGTCGTCAGGCTCGATAGCGGCGATGCTGGCGCGACCCTGGGCAAGAACCTGTTCGGCCCTGATGGCAAGCTGCTCACGGCGGCGCAGATCATCAACCCGCCGGCCAGCCAGCAGAACGCGGTGCCAACCCTTTGGAAGCTAATCCGCGAGATCCCGGCCAACGTCCAGAAGCTGGCCGCACTCGTCGGCAAGGGCTTCGCGGTTCGTCGGGATGACGGCGAATGGGCGCTGCGCACGCTGCAGGAAGGGACCGGCATCGACATCGGCAACCCCGACGGGGAGGCCGGCAACCCTACGATCGGCCTTGAGGATCTGCCCGACAGCGGTGCCGGCGCGCTGATCGCGATCACCCGGGACGCGAAGGGCAGGGTATCTGGCACGCGCGCCGCGACGACCACGGACCTTGCCGAGGGCACGAACCTCTACTTCACCGCCGCGCGCGCCGACGCCCGGATCGCCGCCCAGAAAGGTCAGCCTAACGGTGTCGTCCCGCTGGGTGCCGACTCGCTCATCCCTACGGCCTATCTGCCGCCCTTGGCGCTGACCGACGTTGCCGTGGTCAACAGCCAGGCTGCGCAGCTCGCCCTCGTCGCGCAGGAAGGCGACGTGGCGGTGCGAACGGACATCAGCAAGAACTACATCCACAACGGCGGCACGGCCGGCACCATGGCCGACTGGACGGAGCTGCTGACGCCGGCAGCGCCGGTGCAGTCCGTGAACGGTCAGACCGGCAACGTCACCCTCGCCGCCGCAGATGTCGGCGCCGCAACCGCGGCGCAGGGGGCAAAGGCCGACAGCGCGCTGCAGTCGATCGTGCCGGGCACCGGCATCACGGTGAACAACGCTGATCCGCGCAACCCGGTCGTCAGCGCGTCAGGTCAGGCTGGCACTTTCGCGTCGCGCCCCTCTGCGACGTCGGTCCCTGCAGGAACGATCTACTTTGCGACCGATGCGCGCGAGGAATACATTTCCAATGGGGCAGCCTGGGTCCTTCTTCCCAGCGGGGGTAATGAGCTGGGCTATGCCGAGCGCACGTCCGACTACTCGGTTGCGGCAGGAACCACAACAGATGTGCCTGGCTTGAGCGTTACGTCGGTTGTTGGCATGGGGGACGTGTCGGTCAACTTCGGCGGCACCATGGTGATGGCCATGACTACGGCCGGCGAATACGCCAACCTGATCCTTTACGTGGATGGCGTCTATACCGCGCAACTGCTGGCACGGGCGGTGGGCGATTACATCGTGGTTTCTCGGAATTGCAGGCTCACCGGGTTCACTCCCGGGACCCCCCATACCTTCAAGATCGGCCTGCAGAGCGTGGGGGGCGCTGCGGCGACCCTGGCGGGAAGGTCAGAAGATCGCCCCTATATTCAGGTCGTGACGCTTTGATCTGGACAAGCCAGGGCGTTGGCCGCTATGCGCCTGGCGAGGTAGACGTTCAGTGCCGGACAGTGGGCGTCCGGGCGAGCGATGCGGTCATTTTTCTGCACGGCTATGAGCCTCAGGGAGCGACAAACTGGCAGAACAGCCCGGCGAATGTGGCGATCATGCGAAGCCTTTGCGAGGCTGGCGCCCTGGTTATCAGCGTGGATGCTGGGGGGCAGAGCACGTGGGGAAACGGAATTGCGATGGCATCGATTTCAAAGGCCGTCACCTTCGCGCAAAACCTTGCAGGCGTGATCAGGGTATCCCTGGTGGGCCAATCAATGGGGGGGCTGAACGCCTTGATCTGGGCCAATAGCAACCTGTCTCTCGTGAATTCGGTGGTGACGTTAATCAGCGTGGTCGACCTCTGGGACGTGCATCAGACAGACCCCGGATATGGCTCAGCTATCGATGCTGCCTATGGCGGGGCCTATAGCGAGGCCTCGATGGGCACCGCGCGAAACCCGATGACCATGGCTGATGCCGGTCTGTTTTCGAGTTCCGTACCGCTTCAAATGTGGTATGGGACGAGCGACGCGCTTTGCCGGCCACAGTTTGCTACGCGGTTTGCCAGTCGGATGCCCAATGTTGACCCCAGGCCAGTAGCAGGCGGACACGAACTCGCCACGATTGGGCGCGTAGACCCCAATGCAGTGGCAGCCTTCGCGCTGTCCCATCGTCGCATCCCGTGAGACGCCCGGGCGTATCCTGCCCGGCATGCCGTTGCCCCCCGACTTCCGCTGGATGAGAGCCGCTGCCACCGCCCACAGGGAAGAGGTGATCGCGTTCGAGGGGGTGTGGGTGGTGCGGATGTACCAGGAGGCCTGGGGCCTGCCGTACATTGCAGGGCTGGACCAGCACCTGCCGCGCGAGCAGCAGACCCACCGGCTGTGCACTGGCTACGAGCAGGGGCGGGTAGGGGCGGAGATGTGGGTCCAGCGGCACCAGGAGCGGCTGCGGCGTGAGGTACAGCAGCTGCGGCGGCTGAAGGCTGTGGCCCCGCCGAAGCTGCCATAGCCCGCTCCGCAATGGGAAATGGCCTCAATCGGATCAGTCACTTACGAGCGACTATCCGGTGTCCCATGCGGAGCGGGAAAACGTGGCAATCCCTTGTGGTGCAAGAGTTTTCCAGCAGACTTTTAATCTTTTGGTCGATGGTTCGAATCCATCACGGCCCACCAATTGCGGTATTGAAAAAGGCGCCCTCGTGGCGCCTTTTTTACTGCACAAGGAGCCGGATCAACGATCAGGCCGCATCGGGCCATATTTCCCTGACTCGATGCCCGACACGCGTGCCCCGTCAGCGGTCCGCGACCTTGGGTCGCAGATCATCCACCAGCCGCTTCCTGCTGCTGCGCGCGTACTCTGCCGGCGAGAAGGGCATCGCAGCGCGGGCATAGTCATCGATGAGCTGCAGCAGCGCGGCGGGGGAGACTTCCGAGGGTGCGGGATCGCTGCCGTCGCCGGTGAGCGCGATGAGCCTCTCCTGCAGAACCTCCTTTCGCACGATGCCGGCACCGGTGGACGGGTCCGACACACACAGGCCGAAGGTGCCGCTGGCGAAGTGGGGCAGGTACGCCTGGATTTTTGCCTCCACCACGGTCGGATCATCGAACCACGCCTGCAGGGCATCGCGCAGTTCGGCGGTCAAGGTGGATAGCACGGCGTTGCGTTCGTCGCCGGGCATCGCGTGCAGGGCGATCTGCACCCATCGTGTGTACTCGGGACGGAAGTAGTCTCCCTCCAGCACCTCGCTGATCGGGATGACGCCGAACGCGGCCGAGCGGATCGTGCCGTGCTCGCAGACGTACGTCGGATTGGGCAATGCACCGGCCATCACCAGGGTGTCGAGGCGTTCGACAGTGGTGCCGGCCAGCGCCGCCAAGGTGGCCTTGTCCACGAAGTGATCGTTCAGATACGCCGCTAGTGTCATCGTTGTTCCATGGTTGGCTGAACATGCAGGACGCCGGAGCGCTCACTGCGTCCGGCGACGACCGGCATGGTACGACGCTTCGCTGGCAGGAGGACCCGCCGCGATCCGGCCGGTCCGGCGGTTTGGCTGCACTGGGGGGACTCGGCCATCCGCCGTGCTGGGGCCTTGGTCCAGCGGCACCGACTATGGCTACAATCGGGTCATCCCGGTAGCTCCCGGGCGCTGACCAAGTGCCACACAGTGAAGATTCTGCTGACAGGAAGTTCTGGCCGGGTCGGCCGCGCGATCTTCGGTGCGCTCGCCGCGCGGCACGAGGTCGTCGGTTTCGACCGCAACCCGTTCAATACCACCCGGCACGTGGCCGACCTCACCGATGCGCGGGCCCTGCGCAACGCGCTGGTCGGGGTGGATGCGGTCATCCATTCGGCGGCGCTGCACGCGCCGCATGTCGGGCTGGTCCCGGACAGCGAGTTTCACCGCGTCAATGTGGAAGGCACGCGCACCCTGGCCATGCTGGCGCGCGAGGCCGGGGCAACGCGCTTCGTGTTCACCAGCACCACGGCGCTGTATGGGCATGCGATCGTGCCGGGGCGCTGTACCTGGATCGATGAGCGCACCACGCCGCTGCCGCGCACGGTCTACCACCGCTCCAAGCTGGCGGCCGAACATTGGCTTGAAGACGCGGCCAGCCCCGGGTTCCAGGTGCGGGTGATCCGCATGTCGCGCTGCTTCCCTGAGATCCCCGAGCGCCTGCTGCTGTACCGGCTGCACCGTGGCATCGATGTGCGCGACGTTGCCGATGCGCATGCGGCCGCGCTGCACAACACCGGCCCGATGTTCCAGCGCTATATCGCCAGTGGGTGGACGCCGTTCGGCCCGGAGGACTGCGAGCGCCTGGTCAGCGATCCCCGCGCGGTGCTGGCGCGGCGCTGCCCGCAGTGGCTGGCCGAATATGACCGGCGTGGCTGGACGCTACCGGTGGTGGATCGTATCCACGATGCCAGCGCGGCCAGCATCGGGCTTGGCTGGCGCAGCCAGCGTGGCCCGGAGGCGATCCTGGCGCAGCTGGAAGCGCGCTCGATCGAGGTGTTGCCGCAACCGGTGCGTGAGAAGGCCTGCGTGATGGAGTGAGGCGCGGGTGGGGAACGTTCCCACGATGGCCCCGTTGTGCGGACTGCATAGGCGAAACGTCTGGACGCTCGGCCCGTAATCGCTCGACGCGTTATCAAGATTCACTGCCCAGTGCCGGGAGGATGCACCGGCAACTGCGAGGCTGCGCATGTCGCGCAGCCTCACCACACCTGCAGCTGCATCGGTTACTTCTGCTGCGGATTCTTGCTGGTGTCTTTCTGGTCCTGTTCCTGCTTCTGCTGCTTGGCCAGCGTGTCCTTGCGCTCCTGCTCCTTCTGCTGGTCAGTCTGGGCGGCGGCATTCTTCTGGACGTTGTTTTCGTTGTTCTGCATGTTGGACATTGCATTACTCCACTACGACGTGATGTCGTGCGATCGATACTGGACCGGGTGCTGTTACGCAGCGGTCGCCCATGCATGAGGGTGGGGTTAGGGCCGGCCTGAATACGGTCGCGCATAATGCGTTTCCGGCCCTTTGGCCATGCGATGGATGACGGCGACAGATGGCAGCATTCCCGACCTGTTTCACGCAGCGCCTCACACTTCGCCTTGCGCTGCTGTGCATGGCACTGATACTGGCGTCGGCGGTGCAGGCGAGCGAGCGCAACAGTGGTGCAGGTGCCTCCGCTGCCACGCCGCTGGTGATCGGAGAAACCTTCACCCTCGACTCGACGGTGCTGGGCGAAACCCGTCGCATGACGGTCTACCGGCCGAGTGCCTGGAACGTACCCGCGAGCGATCCGCTGCCGGTGCTGTACATGCCCGATGGCGGGATCGGCGAAGACTTCCTGCACGTGGCCGGTCTGGTCCAGGTGCTGGTCGGCAATGGCGGCATGCGCCCGTTCCTGTTGGTCGGCATCGAGAATACCGAGCGTCGCCGCGACATGACCGGGCCTACCGACGTGCCGGAGGACCGGAAGATCGCGCCGCGCGTGGGCGGGTCGGCCGCGTTCCGGCAGTTCCTGCGTACCGAGCTGATGCCGCAGGTACGTCAGCGCTATGCCACCACCGGGGAGAGCGCGGTCATCGGCGAATCGCTGGCCGGGCTGTTCGTGGTGGAAACCCTGCTTCGCGAGCCGGATATGTTCGATACCTATATCGCGCTGGATCCGAGCCTGTGGTGGAACCGTGGACAGTTGGCCAATGATGCTGTGGCATTGCTCACCGCGCACGCAACGCAGGGCAGGCAGCTGTTCGTGGCCAGCAGCAACGAGCCCGATATTGCCCGGGCCAGTGCCCGGCTGAGCGCGCAGGTGAGTGCGAACGTGCCAGGTGTACGCGTGCATTACGTACCGATGCCCGCCGAAACGCACCAGACCCTCTACCATCCTGCCGCGTTGCAGGCATTGCGCACGCTGTTTCCGCCGACGACGCCCGCGCCCTGAACGTGGTGGTCGTGCACACCACGCTGGCTGTGCGGGGCGCACAATAGGGCGTCTTTTTGCTGACTGATGTTGGAGGTGCCATGAACCGTTTCGTCCTGCTGGGTGTGGGGGCGCTTGCGCTCGCGGCCTGTTCCAAGCCTGCGCCGTCCGATACCACCACGCCCGCACCCGCGCCGGGTCCTGCTGCAACGACGCCTGCGCCGACCACCGCGCCCGCAACCACGGCGGCCGAGCCGACCCTGCAGCCGCCGTCATTCGATTGCGCCAAGGCACAGTCCGAGTCGGAAAAGCTGGTCTGTGGTGATGCCCGTCTGGCCGCGCTGGACCGCCAACTGGCGGCCCTCTACAAGCGCGTGCAGACCAGCCCGGACGAACTGGATATCGCCGCCGAACAGCGCGGCTGGGTGAAAGGACGCGATGCCTGCTGGCAGGCCGTGGACCGCCATCGCTGCCTGGTCGAGTCCTACCAGACCCGGATCGTCGAACTGAACATCGGCAGTGGCGGCGTGCCCGCACCGACGCCGGTGAAGTACCAGTGCGATGACGCCAGCAAGCCGGTGAGCGTGCTGTTCTACAACGAACTGGATCCGCAGGCGGCGGTGGTCAGCTGGGGCAGGGACCAGGCCATCGTGTTCCCGGCCCAGGCCGCCAGCGGCAGTCGCTACACCCGCGAGGGCGTGGAATTCTGGGAGCACCAGGGCGAGGCTACGCTGGATTTCTACGGCACCACGATGAGCTGCAAGGTCGCCGGCTGACCCTGCGTGCCGGCGTGCCCTGGCGGCCGCCGGTCGTCGTCAGCGCACGCGGCGGTAGCGGACTTCGTTCTGGCGGTCGCCGACTTCGGTGGTGACAAAACCATCGCGGCTCTGGCTGACGTCGAACACGCTGCTGCCGACATTGAGCTGCCCACCATTGACCCAGCCGGAAAGATTCTGTCCGCGCGCCTGCGCGGACATGCGCCCGTCATTGTCGATGCGCATGCGGATGTCGGCGCCGTAGATCGGGTTGTAGCCCTCGAACTCGCCGATCATCCAGCCGGGCACGTACGAGGTATGCCGTGCGCCCTGGTAGGTGTCGTCGCTGTAGCGGTCGTCCTGCTTGTTGGCGTTGTGCACCAGGGCGCCCAGGATCGCCGCGCCGACCAGCACGCCGGCGGCGACCTTGGCATCGTGGTTGTCGTGGTCGTCATCGTCGTGGCGCGAGCCACCGTCGTGGACGCGGAACGAAGCTCTGCAGCCATCGTCCACCCAGACCTCGCGGCGGTCGTAATCCCAGCTGCGGCCTTGCCGGCAATCGGCGCCGGACAACTTGCGGTCCAGGGTGACATAGCCGGCGCGTGGCAGCGGGCAGGACTGGTAGCGGTTGTCGCGGCTTTCGCAGGTGACGAACTCGTCGGCGCGCGCCTCCGACAGCGCGGCGGCCAACAGCAGGGGAGCGGTCAACAGCAGGCGGGTCTGCATGGTGCGGTTCCGGCAGGAGAGGGCACGGTCGAACGATGCCATCAATGGATGAAAACCGGATGAAGAGGTAGGCTCTTCCCGCGCCAGGTCGGTGCGATGGCTGCAGGGGGCCAGGATGCGCGGTCACGGACGATCTGGCGTCATCCTGTGGTCGATGATGCTGTTGGCGGGGCTCTCGAGCCTGGATGCCTGGGCCGGCAATACGCCCTGCTCGGGCCGCAAGGGCGGGGTATCGCATTGTGCGGCGGGCCAGTTCGTCTGTGACGACGGCTCGATCAGCGCATCGCGGAAGCTGTGCACCGGGGCGTCGGGCGGCAGTGGTGCGCGCCTTGCGCCTGCACCGCCGGCGGCGGCGGGCGGGTGTCCCTGCAGTACCGGACAACTGTGTACCGGGCCGCGTGGCGGCCGCTATTGTCTGACGCCAGCGGGAAACAAAAGCTACAGGCCGCGCGACTGAGCGGCGGCCGGCTCAGGCCGCCTGGCCCACATCCTGCTGCTGGAAACACGCGCGGATCGCATCGAGCAGTTCGCTCATGCAATAAGGCTTGGGCAGGAAGTGGATGCCCTCGCGCAGCTGCGCGGTCACCGTGGCCGGGTCCATGCCCGAGGTGACCAGCACCGGCAGGCTCGGTTGGTACTGCTTGATGCGGTGGGCCGCTTCGATACCGCTCAGGCCGCCCAGGCAGACATCGGTGAATACCAGGTCGAAGCGCTCGCCGGCCTGCAGCAGGCCCA
>NZ_DAMAGC010000146.1:0-9494 GCF_031995405.1 Stenotrophomonas sp.
TGCAGCGAATTGAGGGGGGCTGGCGCGACCGGCCGGACGAGCCCTGTTAATAGGCACAAGAAATCCCACCCTCAAGTGCCCCACGTCCAATTGTCGGTCAACAGTCCACGCAGAAGCCACAGTGAAACGTAAATGACCGCAACAACGCCAGCGAACGACAGGGCCTGGACACACCTGATTCGCCATTTCGCAACTGCGGGCATGGGGACAAGCTGAATCTCTCTCGCTAGCGCCTCCCGACTTCGAACGAGAAGAATCTCGGGCATAGGTGCATGAACTGCAACCGTTTCGAGAAAGAGCTCCTCTCCGGGCGACAGAGTGGTGAACCGCAGGCTATATCGATCGTGATCACCCTTGACTGGCTCGTATGGGCGTGCGGGCCACACATTCAGTGACTGAGGTTCCCAGTTAAGAACAATGACAACGTCGCTAAGCGGCTCTTTTCCATTGTTCCGAACAATGAATCCATGCGCTTTAAGGACAGGGCTCTGGACCGTGATATCGCCAGCCTCATTTCGAAATGGAGGCAAAAGATGGGTCAGGTTGTACCTGCTGGCGTACACCATGGACGCACGGCTCTTTGTCATCCACTTTCCGATCAGCCCTAAAAAGGCTACAGAGACTGACGCAATTTCCTTGCTGTAGTCCGAAAGTGACATGAGCCATCCCCTGCCGTGGTGGGTAAATAGTACCTAACCGTGGGCCACTGCGGTTATCCGCCGCTATAGCGGTTCTGTGCCGACTCGGGGAAAGTGCCGATAGCTCAGTCGCCGGCCGATATCACTGCGCCATGCTGCGGGCCGTCCGAATTTGCTGCCGGACAATCAGGGCGCAGCGAGTGCGGGCCGCTTCGTTTCGTTGAGCCCTGTAGGGTTATAGAGACCCCCGTAACGGGCAATGGCCCGGCACTCAGGCTGCGAAATATCGTAGGCGGCGCCCTGCTCTGTGAGGCACGTGCACCCTCCTTCGACGTAAGCACCCTGCCCGTCGATTCCTGGGCGCGACGACACGCACTACAACTGCGGATCTGCGGTGGTGGTGCGCTCATCAAAGATGGGTGCTGTCCACGGCATGGTGGCAACACGCGGCAGGTGCTGGCGGGCATAGTCGTTTTTATCTGCAAACCTGACTTCCTTGGAGTTGGGCGAGAGCAGGCAACCGCCAACCACTGCTGACGCAGCGGTCGTCGCTGCCTCGCTCTCTTCCTTTGCCTCACCGCCGAACAGGCGTTCGCCGTTCCACACCGCATAGCCCACCAGCACCGCAGCGATGGCGGCACGGATCAGGCCGCGTTTCGCCTTGGAGGACATCGTGTGCTTGACCGTGTGCACCTCGGCACTTTTGTACAGGTCGTAGCACTCGCGCGGGAACGCACAGCTTTCGTGATCCTCGGCCAGCAGCGCCTTCTCGTTGCGCACGTTGTCCATGACGCGGGACCGGCGATAGATGGTCGCCAGTTGCTTGCCGCCTTGGCGCACCTAATGCTCATGAAGGCCCACCAGCGCCCGGATACTGGGATGGATCAATGCCGGTGACTGAGTGAGCAGGGTGAGGCGTACACCGACGTGGCGAATGGTCTCCATGGCCTGTATGTAGGCGGGCGCGTTCCCAGCGGCTGCACGAAAGAACCGCTGGGCCTCATCAACGACCAAGATCGAGCCGGGGGCCAGCTTCTCCCATTCGGTTGGATCCTCCCATTGCTCAACGCCGGGAATCGATACGCCGTTGACGTTAAAAGCAAAGAAGCCACACTCAGTGGTTCCAGGTAATGGCCCAGCGCGCCCTTGCCGACAGCAGGCCGACTATTCCGCACGACCAAGTGATCACTGAAGTTCGAGCCGCAATCGCCGCTGCCGCGAAGCGGAAGATACTCACGTGAGCCTATGGCGCCTTGGGCGTGGCCTTCTTAGCTGGTTTTGAAGCCGTCTTAGGAGATTTTTGAGCTTGCTGACTCCGCCGAAGGGCTGCCTCGAATTCGGCGGGCAGACTTTGGAGCCTCGCAAGTTGCTCCTCGAGCGCGGCGCTCCTTCCGCGCTGGGGCGACCAATTCGTCAGCGGCCGTATGAACGTCGGATTCGGTGATGCCGCGAGCCATAGAGTTGCCTGAAGTGCTATCTCCGTGATGTTGAAAGCGTGATGCACGGCGTGTGATGCTCGCCCAAGCCGCAAGCCCCGCCCCTGCCCCGCCAGTTAAATGGCAGGTGCACCACTAATGTCAAGTTCACCAGCCGGCTCGATGCCGGCATCGGCCCTTATGACCTCAAAGTTACCAGGCCCCTTGTTTAAACGAATATTTGCGTACTGAGTTTCATGGTCAGTCTTCAGAAACTCTACCTGAAGTGCATATGACCCCGGGGACAATTCAATAGGAACGCCATCCGAGATGCTTGCGATCTCAACTCCTCCATTGGACGTGCTGAATGGAACCCGAAAAGCGCGGACGACGTCTACCCCCAGATCTGTAATCGGCTCGTCGACAAACATCTTCACCTCGCACTTCCCCTCGTCCAAAATCGTCATGAAGGAGACACTGGAACTCCTCCATGAAAATCCCTGCGAAATATTTCGATCACTCCAATCGTTAAATGGAGTTTCCATGCCTTTTGAGAATACACAGAGCTGTGAGTACGAAACATACAGCTCAAATTGAAAAATCGACATCAGTCAACCACCTTTATTCTGATCCTTTCGCCACCAGCAATTCCGCGACACGAACTTCCGATACGTGCTCCTGCGGAGAGATTGTCTCGCGTATTGAGACGTGCTCAGCCAAGCTCTCACGCTCAAATCTCGCCAATTCATCAGCGTCCTGGAGCCTGTCGTAGAGCGCCTGGCGTGAGGCCCCACTTGCTCAAGTCGCTGAATAACTGCAGTTCGTCGCGCTGCCTCCGACCTCGCATGGGCATCGCTCATCTCACCTGCAAGCGCCTTGGACCGGACAAGAAGCTTCTCTGGTTTGAGTGCAAGGCCCTCTCGCGCAACTCGGAGAACTAAACAAGGACGAAGCAGGCGTCGACGACTGGGGAACCTGGCGGCTGATCCAGCCCCGGTCATCGCTTCCGTGTACAAGCGTTAGTTCCGCGCATTCGTCGGTGATATCAATAGCTGGGACATCATCCAATCAGTAGCTCTCAAGCGGTCATCGTCGATGCCAAGCCTCTTCTGAAGTGACATCATCGCGCCGGCAGAAAAAGCCGTCGGTGTACCGGCCAGGACACCTTGTAGCCAGAACAATGGCGTGCAGCTGTCCGGCACAACTTTTCTCGATTCAAGAACCTCATTAAACACGAAGGATCGATCAACATCCGTACCTGCGGCAGCTTGCCTACTCCAAACCTCCCGGATAAGTGAAGCAAACACGCTAACCTTATCGCCCGCGATCATCGCCCGGTTCGCCTCGATGTCTTCCGTTAATCTGCCGCCGCTTCTAATCCATTCATCCACAATGTTTTGCCAGGAGGCGGCGCACATTCTGTTCTCTTCAAAATGAGCAGATAGTACGCCATGCGAATACTCTGCCGAACTTCCAATTCCTGCCGACGAACACCCGACGGCGAGGGATAGAATGACGGTAAATAAAGTCAACCTCACACTCGCCTCCCGAAAGGCAAATCCGTAGCCGAAAAATCCAACTGTGAATGCTTCGTCGATCGAGTATTCAGCCAATGGTGGCAAATATCAATATGCCGTGAATGGGTTGCGCATGGGCGGCGTCGGCGCAGATGTATGCCGTCATCCGGCGAGGCGACAGAGCTCGAACACAAAGTCAGGGAGCTTTTGATATGCCTGATGAGCACCCCGGTACATAGGGCCCGCTCATCTCGCGAGTGGATAGGGCTGGATACCTGCCGCCTGGGGTTTGGAGGTGGGCGATCCATTCGCATCCGACCGGAAGCGGACATCTACCCTGCCCCTGATAACGGCCCCTTATCACTGGAGTCAGGAACCTTGGGATTGGCGTAGCACACAGTGCTGGCTTTGCCTCTCGTATCGAACGGCTTGCATTCCAGTCCTGTGCCTGGCCATCCGTGGCCAGGCGCTTATCGCCCACCCTCTCTACATCCATGCTTCCACCTAGCGCGCTCCACCCGAGCTGAACATAAGGCGCTAGCGCGATGTCGAGTCGCGCGGCGCCAGTGCTGTACTCAGGCGGACGTCGCGGCCGCAATCTTGATCGACTTGACGTTGACAAACTCCTTCAAACCTTCCGGACCGTGCTCGCGACCATACCCGGACGCCTTCACGCCACCGAACGGAAGCGCCGGGGACGCGACGTCGAAGGTATTGATGAAGACCATCCCGGTGTCGAAGTACTTGCTCGCCAGTTCCCGGGCGCGCTGCACGTCTCGACTGAAAATGCCCCCGCCCAGGCCGTAGCGGCTGTCGTTGGCGATGCGCAACGCATCCTCATCGTCCTCGGCGCGAATGATGGCCGCGGCAGGACCGAACAGCTCATCCTCGTAGGCCACCTGCCCCGGTGCCACATCCGCCAACACCGTGGCCGGGTAGAACCAACCGACGCGGTCTGGAACCTCACCGCCTACCACCAGACGCGCGCCCTGCGCGACGCTCTTGGTCACCTGTTCGTGCAGCTTGTCGCGCTGCGCCTTGGATACCATGGGGCCGAGCTGGGTATCGTCGGCGTTCGGGTCGCCCATCCGGATCGCTTCGAACGCCTTCGCATATTCGCTGACGAAGGCCTCATAGTTCTTCTTCGTGACGATAAAGCGCTTGGCGTTGACGCAGGTCTGCCCGTTGTTGAACAGGCGGCCTTTGACGCAGGTCGCCACCGCCAGTTCCAGGTCGGCATCGTCCAGCACCAGATACGCGTCGTTGGAGCCCAGTTCAAGTACGGCCTTCTTGAGCGCCGCGCCGGCCTTGGCGGCCACGGTGCGTCCTGCCGCTTCGCTCCCGGTCAGGGTCACCGCGCGCACCAGATCGTTTTCCACGATGTCATTGGACTGGTCGTGGCTGATCAGCAGCACGCCGAAAAGCCCTTTGGGCAGCCCGGCACTTTCGTAGATGTCACGCAGCAGCAAGCCACTGCCGGTGCAGCTCTCCGCGTGTTTGAGCAGGACGCCATTGCCGGCCATCAGGCTGGCGATGGAATAGCGGACGGCCTGGTAGGCGGGGAAGTTCCACGGCTGAATGCCGTAAACCACACCGATCGGGGCGTGGGTAACAATGCCGGTGGCGCCCTCCACATCGCGCTCCTCATCGGCCAACACGACAGGCCCCTGCTTGGCGGTGTAATCGCAGATGCTGGCACACAGCTCGACCTCAGTTCGACTGTCCTCGATCAGCTTGCCGACCTCGTCGGTCATCAGCTGTGCGAACTCTTCCTTGCGCTCGCGAAGGGCCTTGGCGATGCCCGCGATGACCTTTGCTCGATCATCGAGGCTGCGCAGGCGCCATTGCATGAAGGCTTCATGACTTGCCTTGACGACCGCCGCAGCCTCGGCGTCGGACATATAGGAATAGGTGGCGAGCACTTCTTCGGTCAGCGGATTGATCGTGGTGAGATGCTTGGTGGACATGGAAAGGCACGCTTCACTTCAAGGGGAGGTGCTGACAGGGTCGCCGCCGTACAGTTCCTCCGCCGTGAATTCTCCAGTGGCGTGCATCACTGAAGTTTCACCGGACGTCATTGCCTTTGCCAATGCCACCGCCCCACTGCAGCTCGAACGTCAACTCCAGCCTCTGTCCAGGCTCCAGCCGGTTCGGCTGCAACGTAAAGCCATCCGGCGGCCCCGTCTGCGGTTCGACGCACGTTGCATGCGCCGCGCCGTCGTACACCACCCAATGGCCGGTGTCTGCGCGCATACGCAGCACCTGTTTCCCAAACACCATCGCCACCTCCTGCTGGTTGAGGAAGCAGTCATCCCAAGGTCCAGGCGCGGGGCTGACGCAAGGCAACATCGCAATGCCCTCCCCGTCCCGTGGATACATCGCCCTCGGCGCGAACACCACCTTGTCCGGCTTGCGAAACCAGGGATGCCAGCCAAGCACCGCCGGCATCGCCTTGGCGCCGGCTTGCACGGTCAGCCGCAGCTCCAGACGATCGGGAGCCACACGGATCATCTGCGTCGCACGGCCTCCAAACGGCCAATACGCATCCTCGGGAAGCGCCAGTGCAAGCGTCGCAGCATCCACCTCGAGACGCTCGATCTGCCACGGCCTTGAAAAGCCCACGCCATGGATCGCGTGCGCGCCGAAGTTCAGCGGCAGCTCAAACGCTGTGCCCTCAAAGACAAACCGCCCCTGCCGGATACGCCCCGCCCACGGCACCATGGGATAGCAGCCCCAGCCGATCGCCGCCGCCCCAACCTCGTGCTCGCCCACCAACCACTCCACGCCGTCGTAGCGCAGATGGGCAATGCGTCCGCCAGCGTCGGGGGCAAGCGCGACCTCCAACCTCCCCGCCCGCAACCAGTGCAGGCGCCCGGCAGGCAGCGGCGCCTGCGCATCATCCTCGGGTGCGGCAGGATCAAGCGCCATAGGGATCGATCGTCCGGATGCTGCCGTCCGCCTCCATGTGCAGCGGCGTGCACTTGACCGAGCGCAAGTGGGTCACGCCGCCGGACAGCAAGGCGTCGTGATAGAAGAGATACCACTGGCCTTCAAACGCACAAATGGAATGGTGCGTGGTCCAGCCCACGACCGGCGTGAGGATCACGCCGCGATAGGTGAACGGTCCATACGGACTGTCGCCGATGGCGTAGCACAACAGGTGCGTATCTCCCGTGGAGTACGACAGGTAGTACCGTCTCTGGTACTTGTGCAGCCACGGCCCTTCGAAGAACCGACGCGCGTGGTCATCGGCGCGCAGCGGCTGCCCGTGCTCGTCCAGGATGATGATCTCCCGCGTGGGCTCCGCCAGCCGGGTCATGCACGGGTCCAATCGGCCGACACGCGGGCCCAGCGCAGGTGCATCGCCGGCGGGCTCCTCGTGCGTCGCCTGAAAGCGGTTGTCCCGGTATTTCTGCAGCTGACCGCCCCAGATGCCGCCGAAGTAGAGGTAGTGGGTGCCGTCGTCGTCCTCGTACACGGCCGGATCGATCGAGTACGTGCCCTCCATCGGCTCCGGTTCGGCAGTGAACGGGCCCTCCGGACGATCCGCCACTGCTACGCCGATGCGGAACATGCCCTCCCCGTCCTTGGCCGGAAAATACAGGTAATAGCGGCCATCCCGACTGGCCGCATCCGGCGCCCACATCTGCTGCCTGGCCCAGGGCACGTCACGGACATGCAACGCCACGCCGCAGTCGATGACCTCGCTGCCGGGCGTATCCATCCGCAACACGTGGTAGTCCTCCATGCCGAAATGACCGCCTTCGTCGTCGAACGGCGCGCCACTGTCGATGTCGTGCGACGGATAGATATAGAGGCGCCCCTCGAACACGTGGGCCGAAGGGTCCGCGGTGTACAGGTGGGTCACCAGCGGCTGGGAAATGGCGTGTTCCGCGAGGTGGCCAAGGTTGTTTGCTTGACGACGCGATCGCAGGTCGCGTTCGATGCAGGTCTCCATGCGCTTGTCGATCTTGTAGAAGAAGAGCAGCGCAACGGCGACCAGGAACGGAAGGGAGCAGTAGACGCTCACGGTCAGGCGGATGCCATCCACCACCGCCTGGGGCTGCTGCTCCGCTCCGGCCTGATAGCCGTGGTGGGCAAGAATGCCGGCGACCAGCGCACCGCCGATGCTGAGCCCGATCTTCAGCCCGCACAGCATCGCCGAGAAGATGATCGCGGTGGCGCGGCGATGGTTCTTCCATTCGGAGTAGTCGGCCACGTCGGCGATCATCGCCCACAGCAAGGGGATGGTGATGCCGTAGCAGAAGCCGTGCAGCATGAACGCGCCGAAGGCCACGGCGACCGCCGTGGGCGGGAAGAGGTAGAACACCAGCAGGAACACGGTGGACACCAGCAGCGCACCGCCGAACACATCCCGCTTGCCGAAGCGGTCGGCCAGGCGGCGGGATGCTCCGATGCCCAGGATCATGCAGAGAATACCGCAGGCGTTGAACAGACTGAATGCCGAGGTGGCCGGGTCCTTCGGCCAGGTGAAACCGGTCAGGCCCCATCCGTTGAGCGTTGCGTTCAATCCACCGATGAATCCATTGAAGCCGGAGCGGTCAAGAAAGCCCGCCAATGCGGCCTCGCTCAGGTAGTACTGGAAGTAGTAGATGTAGGTGCCGCCCTTCAGGGCCAGGTTGATGAAGACCAGCACCGTCAGGGCCAGCATCACCTTCCACGGGCGGTTGTGCAGCAGGTCGGACAGATCCTGCAGCACCCTGCCGCTCTGTTCCTTGGCAGGGACGATGCGCTCGCGCGTGGTGGCGAAGGTGATCAGGAAGAACACCGTGCCCACCACCGCAAACACCGTCATCACACGCTCGAAGCCCTGCACGCGATCGCCGTCACCAAGGATCAGCACCAGCGGCAACAACAGTACCTGGATGATGAACTGCGCGATCATCACCGCCACGAAGCGGTAGGCCGACAGGCTGTTGCGCTGTGCCATGCTGCCGGTGAGCACCCCGCTGAGCGCGGAGTACGGCAGGTTGTTGGCCGCATACACCAGCATCAGCAGCCCATAGGTCACCAGGGCGTAGATGACCTTGCCGCGTGCGCCCAGATCCGGCGTACTGAAGGCAAGCAGCGCCAGCACGCCGAACGGGATCGCCGTCCACAGGATCCACGGGCGGAACTTTCCCCAGCGGGTGGCGGTGCGGTCGGCGGCGATGCCGATCAGCGGGGTGAACACGAACGCCCCCAGCAGGCCAATCACGAAAATGATCGTCGCTGCGGTGCCGGGCGGCAATCGGTACACATCGGTATAGAAGAAGGCCAAGTAGGTGATCAGCGTCTGGAAGATCAGGTTCGCCGCCAGATCGCCCAGGCTGTAGCCCAGCTTCTCCCGGATCGACAGCGCATACTCGGTGCCTTCCCTGCGGCGGGCATCAGTCACGGCGGGCCTCCACCGTGAAGTCGGCAGTGGCGCGGATATCGGCGCTGGAGCTCCCCACCCTTACCTCGTACGTCCCTGGCGGCACGGCGTAAGCGCCTCGCGCCTCGTCATAGTGCCGCAGGGCCTGCTGCGCCTCCAGGTCGAATGCCACGCTACGCCGCTCGCCCGCCGCCAGGTGAACGCGCTGGAAGCCGCGCAGCGCCTGCTGTGCGTCGCCCGGTTTCGCGTCACGCCGTCGCACATACAACTGCACCACTTCGTCACCTGCGCGCTTGCCGGTGTTGACCACGTCGACCTGAACCTTGAGGGTCGCGGTGTCGGCGATGCGGGCGGCGTCGAGCTTCAGCTTGCCGTAGTCGAAGCGGGTATACGACAGCCCGTGCCCGAACGGATACAGCGGTGTGCCGCGGAAGTAGCGGTAGGTGCGGCCTTCCATCGTGTAGTCGTCAAACGCCGGCATCGCCTGGTCCGCAGTGTAGAAGGTCACCGGCAGCCGCCCACCGGGGTTGACGTCGCCGAACAGCGC
>NZ_DAMAGC010000147.1:0-9485 GCF_031995405.1 Stenotrophomonas sp.
TAGAGCAGCCGAGCATGGCTCGGCTCTACCTGGGAGCGATGCGTCGAACGGCAGCGGGTAGAGCCGAGCCATGCTCGGCTGCTCTACACGATGCGCCTTGCGCTCACGCGAGCGCCGTTCGCGCCAACGCCAACCGCATCAACCTTGCCTCGATCCGCTCGCCGAACGTCTTCGGTGCATCCAGCCCCATGCGCTGCAGGTATACCGCATCGCCATCACCGGCCGGCTGGGTCAGCGATGCCAGCACCGTGCGCAGCTTGCTGCCACGCGTCTGCGTGTGCTTCTTCAACCAGCCCAGTGCCTTGACCAGGTGCTGTTCGACCTCGGTGAAATCGCTGCCCAGCGGGTAGTCGGGCAGCAGGCCCGATTGGCGGAACGGTGACAGCGCGGCGCTGACCGCAGCAGCAGTGTTGCGTCGCTGCCAGTGCTCGGGTGCAGTGAAGGCGGGTTCCAGTTTCCTGGAGGCCTTGGCCGTCTGCAGCAACCCGGCCTGGAAGGCGGCATCGGTGATCGCGGCCATGCCGCGCACGCAGTCCTCGTCGGTGAGGTTGCGCAGGTCGGCGATGCCGTATTCGTTGATGTAGATGTCGCGCAGGTGGCGCGGGATGGTGGTGTGGCCGTAGTTCCAGCGCACGTTGGACTGTACCGTGCCCTTGTCCTCGCGCACCGCACGGAACATCAGCGCACTGCGTGCCTCGGGCAGGGCGTGGGCCATCGCCACGAAGTTGTACTGGCCGCCCACGCCGGACACCACGCGCCCGTCTTCCAGTGCATCCGACGCGGCCGCGCCCAAGGCGGTGGCGATCATGCAGGAGTTGAAGAATCGCGCATGACGGCGCTGCAGCCGCTCCAGGGTTTCATCGCCGCCGTAGAGCTGGTTGATCTCGCTGATCCGCCGCATGCCGATCGCGCGGCGTTCGTCGTCGGGCAGCTCGCGCAGCCACTGGTAGAACTCCGGCGAGCCCAGGTAGAACGCGCCATGCAGGTATTCGCCTTCGGCGGCGAGGGTGGCGTGGTCGATGGTCAGGGTGCTGCCGTTCTCGATCCGCTGCATCAGGGCAAGGTCGTCGTGCACCTTGCGCCGGATCACCCCGGTCTGCACCAGCCGGCGGAAGCCTTCGTTGAGCATCTCGCTACAGCCGTACAGGCCGATCTCGAATGGCTCCAGGCCACCGCATTCCAGTACGGTCGGGTGGCTGGACAATGTCGGGTCCAGTGCGTGCAGCACCTGGCGGTAGCGGGCGTTGTCGGTGTGTCGCAGCACCAGCGCGTGGCTGATCGCATCGGCCAGCGTGCCGATGCCGATCTGCAGCGTGCCGCCGTCGCGCACCAGCGCGCTGGCGTACAGGCCGATGGCGTAGTCGCCGTCGCTGACAGGCTGGCGCGGCAGACCGAACAAGTCCGGGTACGGCGGTGGCGGGGTGATCACCAGGTCGAAGAAGGACACATCCACCGTTGCCGTGCCGGCCAGGTAAGGCAGCTGCGGATCGATCTCGGCGATCATCAGCGGACGCGGCAGCCCGCGCGCGACCATCGCATCCAGCGTGTCCTGGGTGATGTCGTTGTTGCACGACAGCGACAGCCGCCGGTCATCCGGGCGCACCGCCACCTTCTGCACGATCGCATGCGGCGCGCGCTGCGCCACCGCATCGGCGGCGTGGGTGTAGTTGAGGCTGGTGTAACTGCGCTGGGCCTGCGAGGAATTGAGCAGCGCGCCGGACTGCATGTAGAACTCTTCAACCTGCACGTGCGCGGGCAGTCGGTCGCGGACCATCGCATCGGCATAGGCCAGGCGCGGGAAATCCGCGCCGAAATGGCGCTCGGCGAAGGGCGCCATGAAACGCGCTTCCAGCCCGCCACCGCTGGCCCTGGGCGGATTCAGCGACAGCGCGGTGTAGATCTGCAACGGACGCGAGGGATCGTTCTCCACCCGCGCATACAGGGCATTGAGCAGGCGGTGCGGCTTGCCCAGCGCCAGCGGCGCGCCGATGCGCAAGGGGCCGTCGACCCGCTGCAGCAGCCAGTCGATCGCAGCGTCGAGGTCGGTGAGGTGATCGGTCATCCAGCGGCATCCTGCAGGTATATGCGGGCCATTACAGCATTTCGGGCTTGAACAGACGGCGACGCGAGACTTCCGCGCCGGAGACCATGAACTGGCCGTCGCCCCGGTAGTGCACGGTGCGCGGCAGTTTCGGCACGCGTGCGACGTGGGCCTTGACGACCTCCCAGATGAACAGGCCCTGCCGCGCGATCTGGCTGCGATCGACCAGACGACATTCGAAACTGGCGTGGCACTGCGACAGCAACGGCGCGGCCACCTCGCTGGCCGCGACGGTCTCCAGGCCGAAGCGGTCGAACTTGTCGATCACCGCGCCACTGCAGTTGCCGATGCCGACCACCGTATCGAGCATCTCGGCGGTGGGCAGGTTGATGACGCATTCGCCACTGCGGCGGATCAGCTCGAAGCTGTGGTTGCCGCGGGCGATCATGGTCGCCAGCCGCGAGGGCGTGAACTCCAGCACCATGTGCCAGCCCAGGGTCATGACGTTGCGTTGGCCCTTCCAGGCGGCGCTGACCAACACGATCGGGCCGGGTTCGAGGAAGCGGCGCACGTCCTCGACGGGGTAGTCGAATTTTCGATAGCGTCGCATCGAGGGCTCCCTGGGGCGTCGCCCGATGCTGGCAGCGGGGGGATGAACCGGCTGTCGAAGGGGTTGACAGGCCTTTCGATTACGTGCGTAATCGGCCCGTCGATTACGGATGTAAATGATGAGCCAGATCAGCGAAGCCGAAGCCGTGGTGATGGATGTGCTGTGGGGCGAGCATCCGCTGGGTGCCGATGAGGTGGTGGCCGCGCTGGCCGGGCGCGGCTGGGCCGAGCCCACCATCAAGACTCTGCTTAACCGGCTGCTCACCAAGGGGGCGATCAGCGCCAGCCGCGATGGGCGCCGGTACCTCTACTCACCGGTGCTGCAGCGCCAGGCATGGGTGGCCGAACAGAGCAGCGGCCTGCTCGACAAGCTGTTCGACGGTCGCGTCGCGCCGCTGGTGGCGCATTTCAGCCAGCGCGGGCAACTGAGCGCGCAGGACATTGCCGAGCTCAAGGCGCTCATCGAAGGACTGGACCATGACTGAGCTGCTCAACGTGCTGCTGCAGGCCAGTGTATGGCTGGCCATCGCGGTGCTGCTGCTGGCGCTGGTGCGGCCGCTGCTGCTGCGGTTGGGTGGGGCGGCGCTGGTCTATCGCAGTTGGTGGTGCGTGCCGGTACTGCTGTTGACGCTGCACCTGCCATTGCCGGTGGCGCCACTGGCCGATGCGCTGCCGGTGCTTGCCGCTGCCGCCGCGTGGACTGCTCCCATTGCCGCCCCCGCAACGCCCGCCTGGCCGTGGCTGCTGCTGGCGGCGTGGGCAGTGGGCGCGCTGGTCATGGGGATGGCCAGTTGGCGCGCGCAACGCCGCTTCGCGCGCGCGCTGGGCACGCTGTCACCGCGCGCCGACGGCAGTTGGCAAGCCAGCGCCGATCCAGGCTTGCCGGCGCTGGTGGGGCTGTGGGCCCCGCGTATCGTGGTCGGCCCACGCTTCGACCAGGACTTCAGCACCGTCGAACAGGCGCTGATCCTGCGGCACGAGCGCAGCCATCGCCGCCACGGCGATCCGTGGGCCAATGCCGCACTGGTGCTGCTGCGCTGCGTGTTCTGGTTCCATCCACTGCTGCCGTGGGCGGCGCGCCGTTTCCTGCGCGACCAGGAACTGGCCTGCGATGCACGCACCCTCGATCCACACCCGGCCCAGCGCCGGATCTACGCCAACGCGCTGCTGAAGGCGCAGTTGGCCCACCCGGTTGCGCCGATGGCCTGCCACTGGCGCAGCCAACCGATGTTGAAGGAGCGTATTGCCATGTTGAAGGAACACAAGCGGAAGGCATTGCCGTGGTTGAGCGGCCAGGTGTTGGTGGTGGGCATGAGCCTGGGGCTGGCGGCGGTGGCGTGGGCCAGCCAGGGCGGGAGCGCCCCGGCGGCGATCGAAGCCGACCCAGCGGCGCTGGCCAACCAGGCCGGCGTGGCCGCAGAGGTCACCGTGCCGGCCAAGGCCCGCGTGATGGCGCCGCCGAGCTATCCCAGCAAGGCGTTCGAGCAGGGCCTGTCGGGCAAGGTGGTGCTGCGGGTGGAGGTTGATGCCGAGGGCAGGGCCGGCGAGGTGCGCGTGCTCAGTTCCACGCCGGCCGGCGTGTTCGAGGCAGCCTCGATCGCCGCGGCGAAACAATGGACCTTCGAACCGGCGCGCCGGGACGGCAAGGCGGTCGCCTCGGCGCTGAAGATCCCGATGACCTTCCAGATGGACGAGACGGGCCCGGCGCCGTGAGGCAGGCGCTCCCCCTGCTGGGGATTGCGTGCCTGGTGGCCGGTTGCGCAAGCCAACCGTCGGTGACCACGGTGGACACCCGCAGCGAGAACGTCGCGCTGCAGCGGCTGCACGCCGACGGCGGTGGCGGTGCAGGCCAGGTGCAGCCGTATCGGCTGCAGCCAAGCGAAGGCTATCGCATGCCGCAGTTGTATGCGGCGCAGGACCCGGTGGTCGGGACGCGCGATCCACGTCGCGAGCTGCCGCCCACCGTGGTGTGCCTGCAGGTGGTGGTGACGGCGGAAGGAAAGGTGGACCGCAGCGCGGCCCTGGCCGATCGCCCTGAATGCAGCGCCGGCACCGCGGCAGAGAATGCGCCGTTGCTGCAGGCGGCGCAGGAGGCGGTGGCGCACTGGCTGTTTTCACCGGCGGCGGTGTGTCACTACGCTGCCGGCAGCCTCCCTGATAAAAAAGGGGATTGCGAAGGTGCGCAGCGGATCGAGCCGGTGCCGGTGAGCCTGCTGTACGCCTTCACGTTTGAAATCGTGCACGGCCAGCACACGGTGCGTCGGCAAGGGCGTTGATCGTGGGGGTGCCGGCCTTTGGCCGGCACTACGACCGGTCGGGGCCACCCTGCAGGTTTGCCTTCACTGATGGATGCATCAGCGTCGGCTCGGCCAACGTGGCATCGCGCGCCCGGCGGGTGGCGACGAAGTCGGCTTCGCTGACGCCATCATGCAGGTGGATGTTGCGCGCGCGCTGTTCGCCGATGGTGGTTTCGTTGGCGACCTCGCGACCGCCCGGACCGTAATCGTGGCAGATGAACACGCGGGTGCTGTCGGGCAGGGCGAGCAGCCGCTGGATCGAGCGGTACAACTGCGCGGCATCGCCACCCGGGAAGTCGCAGCGGGCGGTGCCGCCATCGGGCATGAACAGCGAGTCACCGGTGAACAGCGCATCGCCGATGCGATAGGCGACGCTGTCACTGGTGTGGCCGGGGACGGCGATCACCTCGGCACCGATGTCGCCGAGTGCAAAGCGCTCGCCATCGGCGAACAGATGGTCGAACTGCGAGCCGTCGGTGGGCACGTCCAGCGCATAGCGTGGCGCGAACGTCTTCTGTACCTGCACAATGCCGTTGCCCATGGCCAGGGTTGCCTGCGGCCACTGCTGCTTGAGCCAGCGGCCGGCACTGACGTGGTCGGCGTGGGCGTGGGTTTCCAGCAGCCAGCGCACCTGCAGGCGGCCGTCGCGCACGTGCGCAAGCAGCGGCTGCAGCGGCCCGGCACCGAGCGCGTCGGTGTCCGGGTCGTAGTCCAGCACCGGGTCGATCACCGCCGCCTGCAGGGTCGCCGGATCGTGCACCACGTAGCTGAAGGTATGGCTGTCGGGGTGGAAGAAACTGGCGACGTGCAGTGACATGGTGATGGCCTCAGCGTTTGCCCAAGGTGGCGTTGAGCAGCACCGCCAGGCGTTCTCCGGCCAGGCGCAGCTCCTGCTCCGCGATCGGGCGATAGGTCGCGGTGTATTCCGGGCCCAGCGTACGCCTGGTCGGGTAAACGCCAGGTGCAATGGCGATACGGCAACTCGCTTCGGCCCACTGCACGGCATCCGTGGCGATGTTGGAGCGCTTGCCCAGCTTGGGCGCGGGCAGGGCCATCAGGCGCTGGAAGTACTGGTCATCGTCCAGCTTCTGCTCATTGAGCATGCCGCTGTCCCACAGCGAGTGCAGGTTGGTACCGCGATTGTTGAACTGCACCTGGAAGTCGTTGCCGCCCTTGTCGTGGCCGTAACCGGCGTGCATCGGCTGGTGGATGTCGCCGGCGAAATGAACGACGAACTTCAGCGCCTGGGCGCGTTCAGCATCGGACTTGCTGCGGTCGCCAAGAATGGCGGTCTGTGCCTTGAGTGCTTCGACCACGCAGTCGCCGTTCCTGCAGTGCTTCTGCACCTGGTAATGGCAGTCGTCTTCGCCGATGTTGACGTAATGCCAGCCGGCCGAGCGCTTGCCCAGTCCCGGGTCCTTGGCGCGCAGCTGGTCGGCCCACGGGGCGATGGCGTGCAGCGTGGGATCGGGCTCGCTGGCGAGCAGGCGGTCGACGTCGGCCTTGGCCTGTGGGGTGAGCCGGGTTTCGGCGATGCGGGCGACCAGGCGATGGCCTTGGGCGCCCCAGGCCAGGGCATCGGTGGAGACGAAGGTGAGGGCCAGCGCGAGGGCGGTGGCAGGCATCAGGGAGGCAATTTTCATCGGCAGCATTCTAGCGGGCCGCCCACCGGGCGGCTTGCCCGGATCTGGCTGGCGGCGTTGTGGCGGGAGTACGCTGGCGCCGGATCGACAACGGGAGTGGCGACGGTGCAGAAGGTGTTGGGTCTGATCGGCGGGATGAGCTGGGAGAGTTCGGCGCACTACTACCGGATGATCAACGAGCAGGTGCGCGATGCGCTCGGCGGGATGCATTCGGCGCGGCTGTTGCTGTGGTCGTTCGATTTTGCCGACATCGAAGCGATGCAGCGCGCCGGGGACTGGGCGGCGGCGACGCAGGCGATGGTGCAGGTGGCACGGCAGCTGGAAGGCGCAGGCGCGACAGCGGTGGTGATCTGTACCAATACGATGCATCTGATGGCCGAGGAGGTGCAGGCGGCCATCGGTGTGCCGCTGCTGCACATCGCCGATCCGGTGGGCGAGGCGATCCAGGCGCTGGGGCTGACGCGGGTGGGCCTGCTGGGCACGGCATTCACGATGGAGCAGGATTTCTACCGGGTGCGGTTGGCGCAGCGGTATGGGCTGGAGGTGCTGGTGCCGGCGGCGGACGATCGCGCACACGTGCATCGGATCATCTACGAGGAGCTGGTGCAGGGCCGGGTGCTGGACGCATCGCGCGTGGTGTACCAAGGCGTGATGCAGGGGCTGGTGGATCGCGGCGCGCAGGCGATCATCCTTGGCTGCACGGAGATCATGCTGCTGGTTGGCGATGACGATGCAGTGGTCCCGTTGTTCGACACCGCCGCGCTACATGCGCAGGCGGCGGCACAGCACCTGCTCTCCCCCCGGTAGAGCCACCCCATGGGTGGCTGCTCGCAATGCCGGATCGAACGAAGGTGCTTCACCCATCCGCGTGGCGCGCTGTGAATCCTTCCAGGCGCGCGGCGGTCGGTGGGTCGGGGGCTGGGGCCCTATGCCTTTTCCGGCGAATGTCCTCCGGCGTCGGCCTGCGGCCGCCACCTCCCCCTTTATTTCGCCTCCAAGGGGATAGGGCCCCAGCCCCCGACCCACCGACGGCCATGAAAAAAAGCCGGGCGCCTCACCTGCGCCGCAAGCCGAGCCCCGTAGCGGTCGGTAGGCTCCTGGGCAAAATAAAGGAGGAGGCCGCTTGGCGACCGGGGGACACTTGCGCCAGGAGCCTACCGGCCGCTACGGGGCCCTCCTCGCGACAACCCCGATCGGAGACGCCAGCCGATCACTCTGCACACCCGGCCACACGCATAGCGCCTCAAGCCATCTGCTACGGCCTGTGGAGCAGGACGCGGCTTCCCTTGGGAGAAGCGCAAAAAAAATCCCCGGCCGAAGCCGGGGAAAAACGCTTGCTGCGAGGGGTGTTGCGCTGTCGGGTTCTGATCCGCCGATCAGAACTTGAACACGTAGGACACGCCGTAAGCCAGCGGGTCGATGTTGACCGTACCGATCTTTTCGCCGTTGAGCTTGACCTTGCTGTCGATGTCCATCCAGCGCACATCGACCCGCAGCGCGCCGTTGTCGTTGATCGCGAAGTCCAGGCCCGCATGCGCGGCCAGGCCCCAGGAGTCTTCCAGTTTCAGCTTGCTGCCGGCCAGCGCGCCGCCGGTCTTCTCGCTGAAGAAGGTGGTGTAGTTGATGCCCGCGCCGACGAACGGGGACACCTTGCCCTTGCTGTTGAAGTGGTACTGCAGCGAGATCACCGGCGGCAGGTGCTTGGTGCTGCCCACGTTGCCCAGGCCGGCGATGTTGATGTCGTGCTTGAACGGCAGCGCCGCCAGCAGCTCGATGCCCAGGTTGTCGGCAATGAAATATTCGCCGGTGATGGTCGGCTTGATGTCGTTGTCGACATCGACCTTCAGCGTGCCGCCGGCCAGCGAGCCGTTGTTCGACTTCGGGGCGACCTGGTGCACGCCGGCACCGATCGTCCAGTCGCCCTTGGACTGGGCCATGGCCGGTGCGGCGGCCAGGGCAAGCGCGGCGGCCAGGCTGGACAGCAGGAGGGGGGAGGTCTTGCGCATGACGGTGTCTCGTTGCGGGGTGGAATGGGGCCAGTTTTCCCGTCCCGGCCGCGCCGCGCCTTGATCCGGATCAATCCGCGTATTTGACCCTGTAACCGGTTCCCATTCGCCGCCGGGGCCTTGCCCCGGTTCGGCCCTGCTAGAATGAACGCCCCTTTCCATCGGCGCCGCACCGTCGCGGCTGCAGGAGCTTGTGAACATGGCAATCAAGGTTGGCATCAACGGTTTCGGTCGCATCGGTCGCAATGTGCTGCGCTCGGCCGTGCTGAATTTCGGCAATGACATCGAAATCGTGGCCATCAACGATCTGCTGGAGCCGGACTACCTGGCCTACATGCTGAAGTACGACTCGGTGCACGGCCGCTTCAAGGCCGATGTGTCGGTGTCCGGCAGCGACCTGCTGGTCAATGGCAAGAAGATCCGCCTCACCCAGGAACGCGATCCGTCCAACCTGAAGTGGGACGAAGTGGGCGTGGACGTCGTCATTGAATCCACCGGCCTGTTCCTGACCAAGGAAACCGCGCAGAAGCACATCGACGCGGGCGCCAAGAAGGTGATCCTGTCGGCGCCGTCGAAGGACGACACCCCGATGTTCGTGTTCGGCGTGAACGACAAGACCTATGCCGGGCAGGCGATCATCTCCAACGCCTCGTGCACCACCAACTGCCTGGCCCCCCTGGCCAAGGTCATCAACGACAAGTGGGGCATCAAGCGCGGCCTGATGACCACCGTGCATGCGGCCACCGCTACCCAGAAGACCGTCGATGGCCCGTCCAACAAGGACTGGCGCGGCGGCCGCGGCATCCTGGAGAACATCATTCCGTCCTCCACCGGTGCAGCCAAGGCCGTCGGCGTGGTGATCCCGGAGCTGAACAAGAAGCTCACCGGC
>NZ_DAMAGC010000148.1:0-9438 GCF_031995405.1 Stenotrophomonas sp.
CGCAGATACGCCTACTGACGACCAAGACCTCGAGCGATCTGGGTTCGCCTTGCACGAGACGCGCCCAGTTCGATTGTCGTCCAACGATCTACCGGCCGCGAAACCCGCGCCACAAACTGCCGGGTCGGATCACACCCCCCTGGAAGGTGGCGTGTGGGCTCCAACCCAGCAGGATGCAGAGCGAAACCAAGCGTGGCCAAGCAAGCCAGACCACCCAGACTATCCACTCTTCCAGCAGATACGCGGTGGCGTAGCGGCCGTCGATGCCGAGTATGGGCGGACCTTCGATGCGACCAGCGAACGGATGTCGGCAAGCCTGTTCGTACTCGCAAAGGGCAACGGGCTGACGCGGGCAGACCATGTGGTGATGAGCAGCGCAACGGCCACGTCCCCCGAGGCAGAGTTCGTCTTCCTGGTAGAGGGCGACATCGGCGACCCCGCAGGCCGGCGTGCGTCGATGCGTACCCGGCAGGCGTTGGAGATGCCGGTGGAAGAGGCCATGCAGCAGTTGGAGGCGCAGAATCAGGAACAGCAGCAGTTGCAGGCACAGCAGATGGAGCAGCAGGCCCAGGGGCAGCAGGCGCAGTTGGAGGCCAACGCACGCGTCATGACCCTGGATGGCGACGGCGGGGGCGGCGGCGGAGAATAGCGGCCCAGCTGTTACCATAGCCCCGCCAGCCAGCCCTTCCCACACCGTCTCTGCGTGTGGATGGCCGCCCCCAGCGGCCACGCGAGCCAAGGATCTCTCTCCTCTGCCTCTCACAAGGACGCTCGCATGCACCCACGTTCCCTCCTCCGTTCGGCCACGCTGGCCCTCGCTGTCAGCCTCACCCTCGGCGCACCGTCGGCCTTCGCCATCGGCAAGAACACCGCGTCTGCAGCCACTGAAACTGCCGTCCAGCGCAAGCCGGTGGCCCAGGGCCTGTACGAACTGGCCTTCAGCCCGAAGCAGAACGCCGTGTTCGTCGCCTCCTCGGGCGGCTTCGGCGATGCCGCCGGCCCGGCGCAGGTGCTGCGCCTGAACCCGGAAACCCTCGCCATCGAAGCGCGTATCCCGCTGGAGCGCAAAGGCTTCGGCGTGGTGCTCGACGACGCCGGCGACCGCCTGTATGTCGGCAACACCGTGGACACCTCGGTCACCGTGGTCGATACCGCCGCGAACAAGGCCATCGGCACCGTGCAGTTGATGGAGAAAGTGGTGGGCAAGGATGGCAAGGCGTCCTACACCCACGACCTGCGCGAACTGGTGGTCGATGCGCCCAACCACCGCCTGTATGTCACCGGTCACTCCGGCGACGGCAGCGTGTTGTTCGTGGTCGACACGCAGACGCTGAAGGTGATCAACACCATCCCCGGCCTGGGCAATGCCAAGGCGCCGGGCCTGGCGCTGGATGCCAAGGGCAAGCGCGTGTACACCTCCAACCTGCTGGCCGAAGTTGTCACCGTCGGCACCCACAGCGGCAAGGTGGAGAAGCGCTTCAAGGTAGGCGCCGAGCAGCCGATGAACATCGCGCTCGACCCGGCCGGCAAGCGCCTGTTCGTCACCGACCAGGGCTCGGAGATGATCCGCAAGTACCAGGCCAGCAGCTCGGGCTTCACCTCCTCCCACCCGGGCCAGCGCGTGCTGGTGATCGACCGCGGCACCGGCAGGGAACTGGCCAGCATCGCCACCGACGCCGGTCCGCTGGGCATCCTGCTGGATGCACCGCGCAAGCGCCTGTACGTGACCAACCGCGACGGCGGCACCGTCACCGCCTACAACAGCGATACCTACACGCCGGTGGCGACCTACGCCGTGCCGACCCACCCGAACAGCCTTGCGTTGGATGCCAGGAACAACGTGCTGTACGTGACGGTCAAGAATGGCGACAAGGATGCAAAGGGCAGCGAGGAGTCCGTGGCACGGATTGCGTTGTAAGGGCGTCGGATCGTCCAGGCAGATGCGGCGCTTCAGGCGCTGCATCTGCCCCGAGGCTTATTCCGCCATGTTCACGGTACGGTCGCGCCGCATTTCCGGCATGTCCGGCAACTCCGGCGGCTGTACGCCGTGGGCAAGGACTTCGCGTACCTGATGTTCTTCACTGTAGAACGCACCCGCACGCTGGCGCGCATCGGCAATGTAGTCCTGCATCAGTGCGAACTGCTGGTGGCAGGCCTCGGGCATCAGGTCGATGGCAGTGATGTGGCGCGTGCCGTCGCGGGAGAACGCCACCGATTCGATCTGCGCTACGCAGACGGCGACGCGCAGCGGTCCGAACCGGATCGCCTTCTCGGCCAAGGTGCCGTTGGCACCCACGACACTTCCGGCCACGCGCTCGGCACGGTGGTAGGTGCCCTGGTAGCTCATGCGATACAGCGTGGAGGTGAAGTCGACCCGGTTCCAAAGCTTGTGCGCCGAGGCCAACGCGAACTGTGCGGAGGATACGAAGCCCAGCGCGATCAGGCCGACCATGGCCGCGCCACTGCTGCGCGCGTAGATGAACGCGAACAGCACGCCGCTGATGCCCAGCAGCAGGCCCAACAGGCCCAGACCCAACAGCGGCCGTTGTGTGGGCGAGCCCCATGCTGCCTGGAAGGCACCGCGAAGCGTTGACGCGCTCTGGTCAGCGCGGGCCACGGGCTCGGTCTCGCACATCAACAGGCCGTTGTATTCATCGCGAAGTACGTTGTGGTCCTTGGCGTATGCCTTGTGCGGCCAGGGCATGCGCGTGTGCCAGCGCTCCAGAAGCCCACGGGTCAGGTCCTGCATGGCCACATCTTCGCGGGTGAGATGCCGCGCGCCGGAAGACGCGTAGTGCCGGGTCTGGGCGATCAGCGCCACGATGAACAGGGCGCTGGCGATCAGCGCGCTGCCCAGGACCGCGATGGTGGGCAGCACCACCGTGGCCGTGGCGAAAGGCGGTGAGGGAATCTGCAGCGGCGACAGGGTAATGGCCAGCGGCCCGGCGATGGACATCAGCAGCAGGCTGACCAACGCCGTCCACTTCGGCTTGGGCAAGGGCTTGGCGTTATCCGGCTCCATGGTGCCCTTGCGGATCGCGCGCAAGGTGGACATCGGCTTGAGCACGATCACGGCCACTGCGAAGTAGAACGCAGCCATCCACGCGAATGCTGCCGGTTGCGCGAACAACCAGGCCAACATGAAGCTGGCCAGCAGCGCGGAGAGGTACACCGCACGCTGCAGCTGGATCTCTGCATGCCGGCGCAGCGTAGCGGGCGCGTGGCTCAGCGGCGGCACCAGCCCGTACAGCATGTTGAGCAACGGATCTGCGGGACGCTCACGGTTGAAGATACCGTCATTGATCACCTTGAGCAGGTAGTCGTTGCGATTGACTGCGTCGGTCGGCACGGCGATCTCGCCCGCTTCGCCCTCACGCAGGGTGAAACGGAAATAGCGCATGGCCATGCCGATATGCAGTCCGCCCATCAGCAGCATCAGCACACCGATGCTCAGGCGGCCCACGGCCCCTACGCCCATACTGCGCACGGTGTCGGCATTGGTGATGCCCAGCAGCAGTGCGCCGGCGAAGACGAAGCAGACCGCGCCCAGGACCAGGTGCAGCGTATTGGGCAACCGCATCGGGTTGACCGTCACCTCGCTGTTGGCCGCTGTGCCGTATTCCTTGCTCATGACTGCTCCTTGCCCGAAAAGGTCTGCGTACCGACCTAGCGGCCGCTGCAGGCAATTCTTGAGTGCGCAATCGACGGGCTCGGTCATAATCGCTCCCTGCTCCCAAGCCCCGCTACCGCGCCCAGAATCGAGACCAGGATGTCCAACACTCTCCCGCGCGTTACCCAACCGCTTTGCTCCGAACTACGCACCCGGCTCGAGGCGGATCTACGCTTTCAGCAGGACACCGGTACCACGCTGCTGCGCTTCGCCATCGGGGTGGCGCTGGTCATCACCGCGTTCGCAGCCTGGCTGGGCATGCGTACCAGTGGCGCTGCCCCGACGCTGGTTCCCACGTTCGTTGCCGCCGCCATCGGGGTGGTCGCGATCATCATCGCCGTCGTCCATCGGCATCTGCGCACGGCATCGCTGCGTGCGGTGCTGGCGTCCGGCCAGGTCATCGTGGTGGAGGGCCGTCTGGACGCGGCGCAGATCCTGCCTGCCTCTGGCGGTCAGGGCCGCGCCTATCTGGTCGATGGCCGATCCTGTCCCGTAGTGGAAGAGTCACCGGGCAGCGAAGAGCTGCTGGGCTTTGTCGGGCACCAGATTGTCGGCCCCGCCGCTGGCACGCCCATTCGTCTGGTCTTCAACGCGGTCCGCCCCGGACATCTGCTGCAGGTGGAATACCCAACCCTGCACCCACAAGCCGTCGAGGTCGCACCCATGGTCTCGCGTGACTGGAAGCGCTTGATGGCACGCCCTCGCGCGCTGTTGCAAGCCGCCGCATGGTGGGGCGGGGCGATGGTGCTGGCCTTGGTCGTGCTGGCTTTCCTGCCGGGCGTCAGCCGTGGTTTCAGTGCCTGGCTGGGTATCGGCCTGGTGGTGATGATGCTCTGGGTGGTGCTGCTGTGCCTGCCTGCGCTGCGGATGTGGGGGCAGCGCAAGCTGGTGATGCGTGAGACGGTGTCCGGGCCGATCCAGGAGGTGATGCAGGCGCGCACGCGGCGCGGCCGACAGGGTGTGGAGAGCGCACAGTTCGTGCGGGTAGGCGGGCGCTGGTATCGGCAGGCCATAGCGGGTTCGCTGGCGGGGCAAGCGCTGCCGACGCTTGGTAATGAACTGACCTTTGCCTACGCGACGCTGGGTTCACGGAGAGTTTCGCTGCAGGCTTCCGCGTTGTCGCACTGATGGGAAGCCACGCAAGGCGGGGCTGTGGCGGACGCGGTAAGGCAAACCGGCGCTGCTCATCCGGCCGGCATGCTGGATGCGCAGCACCTTGCCGATCTGCCCGCCAGGCAGCCGACGCATCGCCCGGTCTGCCCTGCAGCCCGCAGCGCCGCCCTCAGCGCGGCCCGTGATGCCGGATGCACGCCCACGCCATGCAACAGCAAGGTACGCGCAAGTCCGCCGCAGGCGATGCGGGGAATCGCCAGTACGACGGGGGCGGTGGCGCGTGGGTATAGCGGGCGAAGGTCCATCCGAGCCGGCTCATGGAGGCGTTGGTACGGATGCCACTATGGCCAATGTCCGTCTCACGGATTGAGACCGTGCAGGCAATGTGTGGACTTGGTGAAGTGCTCAGGCCTGTGCATGCGATGTCATTGCTGCCGTCCGGTTTTTCACGGAATGGGCAGCCGCACTTGCCTAGTATCGGTCATTCCTTTCCCATCGCTCGAAGGATTGCCCATGGCTGCTTCCCACGTTCGTCTGCACGTTGAAGATACCGGCGGTACCGGCCGTCCGGTGGTGCTCATCCACGGCTGGCCGTTGTCGGCCGAATCCTGGAAGGCGCAGATCCCGGTGCTGAAGGATTCCGGTTACCGCGTGGTGGCCTACGACCGACGCGGCTTCGGGCGATCGGACAAGCCGGCCGACGGCTACGAGTACGACACGCTGGCCGATGATTTGGCCGGGGTGCTCAACGACCTCGACCTGAAGGATGCCACGCTGGTCGGGTTCTCGATGGGCGGCGGCGAAGTGGCGCGCTACATCGCCCGCCATGGCGAGCAGCGCCTGCACAGCGTGGTGTTTGCATCGGCCGTGCCGCCGTACATGCTGCAGACCCCGGACAACCCCGAAGGCCCGCTCACCCAGGCCAAGGCCGATGAGATGCGCCAAGGCCTGGAGCGCGACCGCGACAGTTTCTTCGACGGCTTCACCAAGGACTTCTTCAGCGCCAAGGGCGTGCTGAAGGTCAGCGAGAAGCAGCGGCAGGAGGCCATCGAGCTGTGCAAGCAGTCGGACCAGACCGCGGCGCTGGGCTGCATGAAGGCCTTCGGGACCACCGATTTCCGCGGCGACCTCAAGAAGGTGACGGTGCCCACGCTGGTGCTGCACGGTGACAGCGACGGCACGGTGCCGTACGAAGGCTCCGGCAAGCGCACGCATGCGGCCATCGTGGGCAGCGAGGCGGTGGTGCTCAAGGACGCGCCGCACGGCTGCAACGCCAGCCACCCGGAGCAGTTCAATGCGGCGCTGGTCGCCTTCCTGGCGAAGTGACGCTGCGTTAGCATCCGGCCATGCGCCAGACCCGAACTCCCCCGTGGAAGAAGCCCAACCCCAACGGCGGGAAATCCTCGCCGTTGTCGCCGGCGCAGAAAGACGCCGCGCGGCAGCGTGCCGAGGAAAACGGGCGGGCCTATCCGAACCTGGTCGACAACATGTGGGCGAAGAAGCTGCCGCGCGGTGATTGAGGCGTGGCGTCCATTGTCCTCAACGCCTGACCGCCAACACCCCATCCATCGCCAGCTCCGCCCTGAACCCAGCCTTCTCCAACCGCTTGGCTACTTCCCGCGGCACATCGCGGCCGCTGGTGAGCTTGTTGGGAGCGCCGGTGTAATGGAACATGCGCCCGCCCTTGCGGATCACCCACGCCAGCTGGTCGTAGAACACCTGCGAGTAAAGTTCGCCGGCGATGCCGAACCGCGGCGGGTCGTGCAGGATGGCATCGACCGAGCTGCTTTCCAGCGCCTCGATCGCCAGCGAGACATCGCCCTGGGTCAGTGACAGCCGGCCCCCACTGCTGGCCGCGTCCGGGTCCGGCGACCACGGGTTGAGCGTGCGCAGCCAGAGCACATCCGGGTTCTTTTCGAACGACTGGATGCGCGCGACGCCGCCCTCCAGGCAGCATGCGGCGAAATAGCCGAGTCCGCCGCAGGTGTCCAGCACGGTCTTGCCCGATGGCGCGATCAGCGCCACCTTGCGTCGCGCATCCTCGAACGGCGACACCTGCGCGCTGGGCAGCATCTTGATGCCGTCGATCTCGAAGGTCGGCGCGTCCCAGTCGGTCGGCACCAGCTTGATCAGCGCCGAGCCGAACCGGGATACCGCCAGGAACTCCTCGCCATCCCAGTAGTACAGGGTGCGGTCGCGGGTCTTGCCGGGGTAGTCGTAGCGCTCGCCCTTCCACAGCCAGTGGTCGGCGGCCAGCGTGGCGGTGCCGGTGGAGCGGCCAAGATCGAGCGAGCCGGTCCACTCGCCGGCGCCGGCATCGCGGGCGCGGGTGAGGGCTTGGGCGAGCGGAAGGGTCAGCAGGGGACCGGTGTAATGGGGCACGGGAGTCGGGTACACCCCGCCGTGAGGCGGCCGGGTGACAGGCTAGTCAGGGGTGGGCATCGTACCTGACCGGGCGGCAATGCCGCCTGACAGCGGCCGGCTGTCATCGGGCACCGCTATAGTGCGTTCTGGCCGCTTGCCGGTTGCCGGCCGTTTCCGTGGTCGGGCAGGGCACGCGGTTCCATCGTTCTCCAGGAATGCGAGATGCACCGGACCATGGAAACTCCCCGCCGCCGCTTCGGCGCCTTGCCGCGCCACCGCGCCATCAGAATCAGGCTGGCCCTGGATGCGCTGACCGGGCTCGGCAGCCGCTGGCGCAGGCTGTTGGCCATGATGGCTCTGCTGGCGCTGACCGCCTGCAACGCCCCGCATCCGCCGCCGCAGGGGACCGCGCTGCAGGATGTGCGTGCGATCGAGATCCGTTACACCTACTCCGGATGGGAGCGCGCCGAAGAAGTCCATCGGTTTCGCCCGGGCGAGGGCCGCCGTACCTTCGTGCGTCGCTCCCAGCTGGACACGGACCACAACGGGCCGGTGACCACCGACAGCATCCCGTCGCAGCGTGTAGGCGAACTGCTGTGGGCGCTGTCGGCGCCCGCGTGGACGCGCGAGCGCGCCGTGGAGGAGGTGGCGCGCCGGGTGCGGCCACGGGAAGTGTTGAGGGGTGCAACGGCGTCGGCCTCGACCACGGTGCCGGCCTGCACTACCGCGCAGATCGAGGACCAGATGCACCGCCTGCTGGGGGGCGCCCGGCTGCGCGGGGTGCTGGAGGACTACTACCTCGGTGGCGGCTGGACCGACGATTCTCCGGTGATGCACGTGGTCATCGAATACGGGAATGCACCGCCACAGGTGCTCGGTTCGCGCTCGCAGAAGCTGATGATGTTGCCCTGGACCGAGGGGGAAGCGTCGGCCGATTCGGGCGCCGCGCCACAGAACTGGTCGGTGCCGGTAAGCCAGGCGCTTCGTCGGTTGCTGCCGGAGGCGTCGAAGGCTGCCGCGCGGTTGGATGCACGCGAGGATATCGGCTTGAAGGGATACATTTCGTCCCAGGCCAGGACGAACTGCGAGGCGCAGCACCGCTGACCGGCGGGGTCGTACCTGCGCGCGCTGTTCCCGTCTCCCTACATCGGGTTGAGCCATCGCCGATGCAACGTTGAGCAGCAGTCCGATACGCACTTCAGGCGCGGGCTGATCGCGGTCAGGGGATGGGAATCGCACACTGCGCCCATGCCCTACGATCACCGCCCCTGGCAGCCCGGCAATGCGTACTTCTTCAGTGCGCACCTGCGTGATCGACAGAGCCGCCTGCTGATCGAGCAGGCCCAGGGCCTGCGCCTCGCGTTCCGGGTGGCACAGCTGGCCCGTCCGTTCCGGATCAACGCGATCGTGGTGCTGCCCGACCACCTGCATGGCGTGTGGACGCTGCCGGAGGGCGACGACGACGGTCATCGGCGCTGGACCCAGATCCAGGCGATCTTTGATCGGCAGCTGCCGGGCATGCCTCCGCGCGCCGTGCTGCGCCGCGACCGCACGGCACGTCCGCTATGGCACAGCGGTTTTCGGGAGCACCGCATTCTGGATGCGGAGGACTTCGATCGGCACGTGGCCTACGTGCACCAGAACCCGGTCAGGCACGGCCATGTGCGCGAGGCGGCCGAGTGGCCGTACAGCTCCATCCATCGCATCGCCCGTGGGGACGGGCCGTGTTGAAGTACGGGCCTGCACTGCCCGTCTGTGCGCGCCTGCGGGTGGGCTGTTGCAGGGGATGGGTGCTGGCGTTGCCGCGTGCGTGCCATGCGCGGTCGGCAGTGCGGGAGAAGGGCAATGGCGGCGGGTACGGGGAGTTGCCCGCCGGCCTTACTGCGTCGCCTTTCGGTGGGTCATGGGCACCGGAAGGAACGCGTAGCGTCCACCCGCATTGCCAGGGGAGCCGCTGATGCGTCGCCGGCAGCTGCACATCCGCGGCTCGCCGGCCTGGACTCAGCCGCAGCGCACCTTGAACACCGGTCCGGCGCCGATCAGGACCAGGGCCATGTAGTCGCTGTCCTTGTCCTTGCCTTTGAGCGTGGCACCGGGATTGAAGTGGAAGATGCCGAATCCGCCGTTCGGGCGCACCAGCGCCTTGTCGATCTGGTCGGCGTCGTCCTTGAAGAAGCGGGCGATGTCCGCGCGCGAGGACACCTGCAGGACGGTGTCGTCGCGTTGCCACTGTTCGTCACGCTGGAACGCCACGTAGTACTGGCCCTGCTGCTGCTCGATGCGGAACTCCG
>NZ_DAMAGC010000149.1:0-6630 GCF_031995405.1 Stenotrophomonas sp.
GAGCTGCCGCCGCTGTTTGACGATATCGAGCGCCGCACGTTCCAGTTCTTCTGGGACACCACCAACGAAGTCAACGGCCTCAGCCCGGATCGCTATCCCTCGCGCCCGTTCGCCAGCATCGCCTCGGTCGGTTACGCGCTTACCGCCTATCCGATCGGCGTGGAGAACGGCTGGGTCAGCCGCACCCAGGCGGTGGACCGCACCCTGCTGACGCTGAAATTCTTCCGCGACCTGCCGATGGGGCCGCAGCGCACCGGCAAGGGCGGCTACAAGGGCTTCTACTACCACTTCCTGGACATGCAGAAGGGCGCGCGCTACGACAGCTGGGTGGAACTCTCCAGCGTGGATACCGCGCTGCTGATGATGGGCGTGCTGTTCGCCCAGTCGTACTACACCGGTGACGATTCGCGCGAGAAAGAGATCCGCGATATCGCCGAGACCCTGTACAAGCGCGTGGACTGGCCGTGGCTGCAGCAGCGTGCGCCGCTGATCTCGATGGGCTGGTTCCCCGAGAGCGGCTTCATCGACCACGACTGGATGGGCTACAACGAGGCGATGATGGTCTACATCCTCGCGCTCGGCTCGCCGACCCATCCGGTCAGCCCCGACGCCTGGACGGTGTGGACGCGCACCTACGACAACGACTGGGGCGTCTACCAGGGCCAGGAATACCTGTCCTTCGGGCCGTTGTTCGGCCATCAGTACACGCACGTGTGGGTGGACTTCCGTGACATCCAGGATGCCTACATGCGCGAGCGCGGCAGCACCTACTTCCTCAACAGCCGCTCGGCCGCGCTGGCCCAGCGCGAGTACGCCATCGCCAACCCGATGAACTGGAAGGATTACGGCGAGAACGTGTGGGGCCTGACCGCCAGCGATGGTCCGCAGAACACCACGCAGGAATACCGGGGCGAGCAGCGCCAGTTCCGCCATTACTCCTCGCGCGGTGCCGGCCTGCGCGAAAACTTCGACGACGGCACGATCGCCCCGACCGCGGCGATCGCCTCGGTGGTGTTCGCCCCGGAAGAAGTGATCCCGGCCACGCTGGAGATGCACAAACGCTACGGCGATTACATCTATTCCAGCTACGGTTTCCTGGATTCGTTCAACCCCAGCTTCAACTACGACATCCCGATCAAGACCGGTCGGCTGGTGCCCGATCGCGGCTGGGTGGCCAGTGACTACATCGGCATCGACCAGGGCCCGATCCTGACCATGATCGCCAACTACCGGAACGATTTCGTCTGGGACGTGATGAAGAAGAACGTGCACATCCGCAAGGGCCTGGAACGGGCCGGCTTCAGCGGTGGCTGGTTGACCCCCGAAGGCGAGGACCAGCCGTTGGAACTGCAGAAAGATGAAAAGGCGGCCTCGGCACGCTCGGTCGGCATCGCCGAATCGCGCGCGGCAGCGGCCCAGGAACAGAAGAACAATTCCAATACGAACCGCAACCAGCAGCAGGGGAAGTAAGCAGTGCCATTGTCGTCGCGCCCCAAGCTGGGTTTGAGTCTGTTGCTGCTGCTGGTGGGCAGCGTGTTGCTGGGTGGCTGTCGCAAGGAGCCCGAAGGGGTCACCGTGCGCTTCTGGGCCATGGGCCGCGAGGCCGAGGTGGTCAGTGGCCTGATCAGCGAGTTCGAAGCGGAGAATCCCGGTATCCATGTCGATGTGCAGAACATCCCGTGGACCGCCGCGCACGAGAAGCTGCTGACCGCGTTCGCCGCCGACGGGCTGCCCGATGTCTGCCAGCTCGGCAACACCTGGATCCCCGAGTTCGCCGAGCTCAACACACTGGTACCGCTGCAGCCCTACGTGGCGCAGTCCAAGGTGGTGGATCCGGCCGACTACTTCCAGGGCATCTGGGACACCAACGTCGTGCATGACGAGCTGGTCGGCGTGCCGTGGTATGTCGACACGCGCCTGCTGTACTACCGCAAGGACCTGCTTGCCCAGGCCGGCTACGACCACCCCCGCGCACCTGGGAAGAGTGGAACCAGATGATGGCCGCCATCAAAAAGATGCAGGGGCCCAAGCGCTATGCGGTGCTGATGCCGATCAACGAGTTCGAGCAGCAGCTGTCCTTTGCCCTGCAGCAGCCCGACCCGCTGCTGCGCGATGACGACACCCGCGGCAATTTCAGCAGCCCGGGCTTCCGCAAGACGCTGGGCTTCTACGAAAACATGTTCGCCCAGGGCTGGGCGCCGCGCATGTCCGAGACCCAGATCTCCAACGTCTGGGACGAGTTCTTCCGCGGCTTCAACGTGTTCTACCTGTCCGGCCCGTGGAATATCCGCGAGTTCAAGAAGCTGCAGCCCAAGGAACTGGAAGGCAAGTGGGGCACCGCCGCACTGCCGGGTCCGGACGGCCCGGGCGCGGGCATCGCCGGCGGCACCAGCCTGGTGATCTTCCGCTCCTCGCAGCAGAAGGAAGCCTCGTGGAAGCTGATCGAATTCCTGTCGCGCCCGGCGATCCAGGAGCGCTTCCATTCCATCATCGGCGACCTGCCGCCGCGGCGCAGCACCTGGGAATACCCCTCGCTGGCCAACGACCCGCTGGCGCAGCCGTTCCGCGACCAGCTGGAACGCGTCAAGCCGACCCCGAAGGTGCTGGAGTGGGAGCGGATCGTGCAGGAAATGCGGATCATCACCGAACAGGTGGTGCGTGGTGGCCTCGACCAGGATGTGGCAGTGAAGGAACTGGACAAGCGCGTGGACAAGGTCCTCGCCAAGCGCCGTTGGATGCATGAACGCGATGCGCAGGAGAAGGCCGCCGGTACCGGCGTGCATTCCAGCGCAGTGGCCACGGGAGCGGCGCAATGAAGCAGCGTTCGCTTGCCGGCTGGATGTTCGCCGGCCCGGCCATCCTGGTCATCGGCGTGTTCTTCGGCCTGCCGGTGTTCTCGGCGTTGGCACTGAGCATCACCGATTTCGACCTGTACTCGCTGGCCGACAGTGGCAACCTGCGCTTCGTTGGCCTGGGCAACTACATCGACCTGCTGCAGACCCCGATGTTCTGGAAGTCGCTGTGGAACACCACGTACTTCGTGATCGTCGGCGTACCGATGTCCATCGCGGTGTCGCTGGGCGCGGCGATCCTGCTCAACGCCCCGGCCGCGCGCTTCAAGGCGCTGTTCCGCACCGCGCTGTTCGCCCCGGTGGTGACCACGCTGGTGGCGGTGGCGGTGATCTGGCGCTACCTGTTCCATACCAGCTACGGGCTGGTGAACTACGGCCTGGGTCACCTCGGGATCAGCCCGATCGACTGGCTGGGCGATCCCAACTGGGCGATGCCGACGATCATGCTGTTCGCGGTGTGGAAGAACTTCGGCTACAACATGGTGATCTTCCTGGCCGGCCTGCAGGCGATCCCGCATGACCTGTACGAGGCCGCGCGCATCGATGGCGCCTCGCGCTGGAAGCAGTTCCTGCACATCACCCTGCCGATGCTCGGCCCGGTGCTGCTGGTGGTCGGGGTGATTACCGTATCGGGCTACTTCCAGCTGTTCGCCGAACCCTACGTCATGACCCGCGGCGACCCACTGCAGAGCACCGTCAGCGTGCTGTATTTCATGTTCGAAGAAGGCTTCAAGTGGTGGAACCTGGGACGCGCCTCCGCGGTGGCGTTCCTGCTGTTCCTGATCATCCTGGCCGTCACCAGCGTCATGCTGCGTTTCGGCCGCAAGAGGCAGTTGGTATGAGTCGTGAAATCGGCCAGTCGCGCTGGCATGCATGGTGGATCAACGGCGGCCTGACCGTGCTGGCGCTGGTCAGCCTGGCGCCGTTGCTGTGGATGTTGTCGGTGTCGTTCATGCCCACCGGCGAGGCGGCGCATTTCCCGCCGCCGCTGCTGCCGTCCTCGGTGACCACCGCCAACTACCACGAGTTGTTCGCGCGTACCGGCATGGGCAACAACTTCGTCAACAGCCTGGGCGTGTCGCTGGCGATCACGCTGGGCTCGCTGCTGCTCAACACCATGGCCGGCTATGCGTTCGCCAAGCTGCGTTTCGCCGGCCGCGAGCGCATCTTCCAGGTGCTGCTGGCGGCGCTGGTGATTCCGGCGCAGGTGGCGATGCTGCCGTTGTTCCTGCTGATGAAGCAGCTGGGCCTGGTCAACAGCTTCGGCGGCGTGGTCGTGCCCGCGCTGGCCAGCGTGTTCGGCATCTTCCTGGTGCGCCAGTACGCGCGTTCGATTCCCGATGAGCTGCTGGAAGCGGCGCGCATCGACGGGGCAGGGGAGATGCGCATTTTCTTCCAGATCGTGCTGCCGATGCTCAAGCCGGTGCTGGTGACCCTGTCGATCTTCACCTTCATGGGCGCGTGGAACGATTTCATGTGGCCGTTGATCGTGCTGACCGACCAGGAGCACTACACTTTGCCGGTCGCCCTGGCCACCCTGTCGCGCGAACACATCATGGACGTTGAGATGATGATGGCCGGCGCGGTGGTGACGGTGGTGCCGGTGCTGCTGCTGTTCCTGGCATTGCAGCGTTATTACATCCAAGGTCTGCTGCTGGGGAGTGTCAAAGGGTGAAACATGCCGTCGTCGCGGTGGGTCTTGGTCTTGGGCTGTTGTGGTCGATGGCGGCCCCGGCCGCCGCGCCGGCAGCGTTGCCGGCACCGAAGGTGCTGGACAGCTTCGACGACATGAGTCCGTGGAAGCTGGTGGTCTCCGACCAGGTCAGCGGCTCGTTGCGCAGCGTGGTCGGCAGTGGCGGCGGGCGCGCGCTGTGCGTGGACTACGACTTCCACGACGTCTCCGGCTACGTCGGCATCCGTCGCGAGCTGGGCATCCAATACCCGGCCAACTATCAGTTCGGCCTGCAGCTGCGCGGCGACTCGCCGTCCAACGACCTGCAGTTCAAGCTGATCGACGCCAGCGGCGATAACGTGTGGTGGGTCAACCGGCCCGGCTACACCTTCCCCAAGGCCTGGAGCAGCGTGCAGTACCGCGCGCGCCAGATCGGGAAGGCCTGGGGGCCGTCGACGGAAACCACGCTCACCCGCAGCGCGGCGATCGAGTTCACGATCTACAGCAAGGTCGGCGGCAAGGGCACGGTGTGCTTCGACCGTTTGACCCTGCAGGACCTGCCGCCGATGGATACCTCGGCGCTGACCCCGTCGGTGATCGCCGATACCGCCACCGCGCTGCAGAGCCGCATCGCCGATGGCAAGCCGGACACGGTGTGGATCAGCGGCGGCGTGGCCGAGCAGACCATCAGCCTGGACCTGCACAAGGTGCGCGAGTTCGGCGGGGCGGTGATCCAGTGGCTGCCCGGGCTGGAGGCCACCCGCTACGTGGTGCGCACCTCGCAGGATGGCCGCAGCTGGAAGGAAGTGCGCGAGGTGGTCGGCGGCGGTGGGGACCGTGACTGGCTGGCGCTGCCCGATACGGAGGCGCGCTACCTGCGGTTCGACCTCAAGGGCGGCCCGAGCTGGCGCTACGGCATCCGCGATATCAGCCTCAAGCCGCTGGACTTCGCCGATACCCCCAACGACTTCATCCGCTCGGTCGGTGCCGACCTGCCACGCGGTTCGGTGCCGCGCGGGTTCAGTGGCGAACAGCCGTACTGGACGCTGCTGGGCCTGGATGGTGGCCGCGAACAGGCCCTGATCGGCGAGGACGGCGCGCTGGAAGTGGCCAAGGCCAGCTTCAGCGTCGAGCCGTTCGTGCTGGTGGACGGCAAGAAGCTGTTGAGCTGGGCCGATGTCACCAGCAAGCAGTCGCTGCAGGACGACTACCTGCCCATCGCCAGCGTGGACTGGAGCCACGACAAGGCCGCGCTGCGCGTGACCGGCTTCGTGCAGGGCAGCCCCGACAAGGCGCAGCTGGTCGGACGCTACACCCTGCGCAACCCGGACAAGGTTGCCCACGAATACACCCTGGCGCTGGCCGTGCGCCCGTGGCAGGTCAATCCGCCGACCCAGTTCCTCAACACCGTCGGTGGCGTCAGTCGCATTGACAACCTGTCGGTCGAAGCCAGCGATGTCGAGGTCAATGGCACCCCGCGCGTGTACCCGGCGCAGGCGCCGGACGCCACGTTTGCCACCACCTTCGACAGCAAGCTGGACGTGGTGCACCTGGCCAGCGGCAAGCTGCCGACCACCACCGAGGTCCGCGATCCCACCGGCCTGGCGTCCGGTGCCCTGCTGTACCGCTGGACGCTGGAACCGGGCCAGAGCCGCGAGGTCGCCCTTGTGCTGCCGCAGACCGGCGCCTGGGCCATGCCGAAGGATTTCGACGCGGCCAAGGCGCAGCAGACCGTGGCCTCGATGTGGCGCACCAAGCTGGACCAGGTGACCCTGCAGGTGCCCGCCGCCGGCAAGCCGCTGGCCGACACCCTGCGCACCGCGCTGGCGCACATGCTGATCTCGCGGATCGGCCCGAGCATCCAGCCGGGCACGCGCTCGTACTCGCGCAGCTGGATCCGCGATGGCGCGATGATTTCCGAAGGCCTGCTGCGCATGGGCCGTAGCGATGCGGTGCGCGAGTACGTCAGCTGGTACGCGCCGCACCAGTTCGACAACGGCAAGGTGCCGTGCTGCGTGGATGCGCGCGGCAGCGACCCGGTGCCGGAGAACGACAGCCATGGCGAGTTGATCTTCAACATCGCCGAGTACTGGCGCTATACCGGCG
>NZ_DAMAGC010000149.1:6640-8982 GCF_031995405.1 Stenotrophomonas sp.
GCGACACGACCTTCCTGGAGGCGATGTGGCCGCACGTGCAGGGCGCCTACGGCTACATGGAGCAGCTGCGCCTGAGCGAGCGCACCGAGGAGAACCGCGCACGCAATCCGGCCTTCTACGGGATGATGCCGGTGTCGATCAGCCATGAAGGCTATTCGGCCAAGCCGATGCATTCGTACTGGGACAATTTCTGGGCGCTGCGCGGGTACAAGGATGCGGCGATCATCGCCAGCACGCTGGGCAAGGCCGAGGCCATGCAGATCAGCGCATCGCGCGACCAGTTCCGTGACGACCTCACCGCCTCGCTGCAGGCGGCGGTCAGCCAGCACAAGATCGACTACCTGCCCGGTTCGGCCGAGCTGGGCGATTTCGACGCCACCTCGACCACCATCGCGCTGGCCCCGGGCGGCGAACAGGGGCGCCTGCCGCAGCCGTACCTGGACAACACCTTCGAGCGGTATTGGACCCAGTTCGTGGAACGCCGCGACGGCAAGCGCGAGTGGAAGGACTACACGCCGTACGAGTGGCGCAACGTGGCCGCGTTCGTGCGCCTGGGCTGGCGCGACCGCGCCTGGCAGGCCACCGAGTTCTTCTTCAAGGACCGTGCGCCGCAGGCGTGGAACCAATGGGCCGAAGTGGTCTCGCATACGCCACGCAAGCCGTTCTTCGTCGGCGACCTGCCGCATGCCTGGGTGGCCTCGGACTTCGTGCGCTCGGCGCTGGACATGTTCGCCTACAACCGCGATGTCGACGACAGCCTGGTGCTCGCCGCCGGCGTGCCGTCGCGCTGGCTGGATGGCAAGGGCGTGGCGATCAAGGGCCTGCGTACGCCCAACGGGCAGCTCAGCTATGCGCTGAGCCGCAGCGACAAGCAGCTGGTGCTGGAGGTCGCGGCCGGCGTGGTGCCGCCGCAGGGCGGGGTCATCCTGCGCTGGCCGTACAGTGGCGAACCGGGCGATACCCTGGTCAACGGTGCGCCGGCGCAATGGTTGAATGGCGAGCTGCGCATCACCCAGGTGCCGGCCAAGGTCGAGATCGACGTGCCGTCTTCGGTACGTCGCGCAGAACGCAAGGCACCGTAATGCAGACGTCTGCGTTCACTGCACGCGTGCGCCGTGCGTTTGTCCATGCCCTGGCCGTGGCCTGTCTGCTCAGCGGTGTCGCGCAGGCAGCCGAACCGACACCGGTTGCGGCGGCCACGACGCCGCCGGTGACGGCGGCCAACACCGCGCCTGGCCTGAGCATGGTCACCTTCAACCTGCATCACGACCGGGAAAACTGGCCGGCGCGGCGCAAGGTGATCCTGCGCGAGCTGCAGGCGCTGCGCCCCGACGCGATCGCGCTGCAGGAAGTGATCCAGAAGCCGAACGTGCGCAACCAGGCCGCATGGCTGGCACGCCGGCTCGGCTACGACTACCAGTTCGTGTCCACCGATCCGCCGGGCCGCTTCAAGCGCTATGGCAACGCATTGCTGACCCGGCGCCCGGTGCTGGCGCGCAACGACCACCTGCTGGCACCGCTGGGCGACTACCGCACCGTCGCGCACCTGCGCATCGACGTGGACGGCAGGCCGGTGAACGTCTATGCCACCCACCTCAACGAGCGCTCGGACGAGACCGGCAGCCGCATCCGTGCCGAACAGGTCGCGGACCTGCTCACCTTCATTGCCGGTACCGCCGGTGATGCTCCGGTGGTGATCGCCGGCGACTTCAACGCATTGGTGGATGCCGGCGACCTGAGCGCGCTGCGCAACCAGTACGGCGACAGTTTTGGCAGTGTGCATGTCAACAACGCGCTGGCCCAGGTCAGCACGCTCAACCGGCATTACTACCAGGCGCCCTCGCGCATCGACCACATCTTCTTCCAGCAGGACCGCCTGCTGGCCCGCGAAGCGAAAATCCTGTTCGACCAGCCCTACGCCGAAGGGCGCTGGGCTTCGGACCATTACGGGGTGTGGACGCGCCTGCAGTTTGCCCCGTCCCCGGGAAGCCCGGCCGCCACCACGCCCTGAATCGGCGCCGACACGGCGGACGGCCCGGTAGAGCCACGCCATGCGTGGCTGCATTCCATCCGGCGTCCGAAACCCCAACGCGCTACGGAATCGCGTTCTCGCTGATCTTCTCCCAGGTCTGTCCATCGCGCGTCCGCCAGGTGCCGCCGGTGGCACAGCAACCACCCGCACCGAAGGCCCGGCGACCCAGCACGGCGATCACCGCATCGTCTTCCTCGCGCAACCATTGCCGCTCGCAGCCGGTAAAGAACGGGTAGGGGGCCGGTGCCAATACCTCGGTCAAGGTGACTTCCTGGCCGGCCCCGCGCACGACCCCGAACACCTTGCAGTC
>NZ_DAMAGC010000150.1:0-8826 GCF_031995405.1 Stenotrophomonas sp.
GTCTTCCCTGCCCCGCCCCGCCCATGCGCAAACCTTTGCTGTTGCTGGTCGCCAACGTACTGCTGATCGGCGGCCTGGCCACGATCAAATTTTCGCAGCGCCCGCCGCCCCCGCAGTTCGCCCCGTCGCTGACCCAGCCGGCGGCGACGAACGCAGCTGTCGCCAACGGGGCGCAGGCGGCCCAGCACGATCCGTTGCCGCCGTTCCTTCCGCCCGAGGCACGTCGCACCATCGCACTGATCCAGCAGGGCGGGCCGTTCCCGCACCGGCAGGACGGCAGCGTGTTCGGCAACCGCGAACAGCGCCTGCCAGAGCGGCCGCGCGGCTATTACCACGAGTACACGGTCGACACCCCCGGTGCCGGCAACCGCGGTGCGCGTCGCATCGTCACCGGCGGCAATCCGCCGACCGGCTGGTTCTACAGCGACGACCACTACGAGACGTTCCGCAGTTTCGATGTTCCACCGGCCGGGAGCTGGCAATGAACCATGATGGATTCGAGTTGGGCCTGCACGACATCAACAATGCCGGCGTCTATGCGATCGGCAATGGCGATGTGGGCCCGTTGTCGGCCGCGATGCGCGATGCCGGCCTGCGCGTGGTGCAGATCGACCTGGACGGCTGCCAGGACAAGCGGATGCTGTTGACGCGGCTGGCCGGGCGACTGGACTTCCCCACCGGCTTCGGCGGCAACTGGGATGCGCTGAGCGACAACCTGCGCGACCTGGCCTGGTTGCCGGCCAACGGCTATGCGTTGTTCTTCAACGACGCCGACGCCCTGCGCGCCCAGGCGGGCGCGGATTTCGACACACTGCTGGAGATCCTCGACGAAGCCAGCCGCAGCTGGGGCGAAACCAACGTGCCGTTCTGGGCGTTCGTGGCGTTGCAGGATGCGGACGTGAGCGGGGATGCAGACACGGAAGGGGCGCCCTGACGTCTGGCCGGATCGGGTGCCTGGCAGACGCCATCACCCCAGACCCGTAGAGCCACGCCATGCGTGGCTGGCAGGCGCCATGACGCCTCACCCGTAGAGCCACGCCACGCGTGGCTGGCAGGTGCCATGACGCCCCACCCGTAGAGCCACGCCACGCGTGGCTGGCAGGCGCCATGACGCCCTACCGGTAGAGCCACGCCATGCGTGGCTGGCAGGCGCCATGACGCCTCACCTGAGGGCAGCCACGCATGGCGTGGCTCTACCATGGATCAGGGGGTGCCTCAGCGGCTGCCGTTGTCTTCCTGCAGCTCTTTCTTGAACGGGATGTCCGGCGGCGGGCGCGCGATGGCCGGCTGGTCCTGCATGTTCGGATCGCTCAGGCCGCAGCCGCCGCCGAACTGCAGGATCGAGACCACGCAGGAAATCGACGAGCTGGTGCCCGGGATCGGGATCTCCACCGCCTTGATGCCCTTGCGGACCCACTCGGCCAGCAGCGATTCGTTGGGCGCCCAGTACTTGTCGAACGAGGTCGGCGTGTAGTCGTACGGCGGACGCTTGAGCCAGGTGCCGGACTGGGCGATGCGCTCCTTGGTCCAGCCGTCCTTGTCACCGCCCGGTGCACCACGCTCGGTGCTGCCCTTGCCGTCCTGGCCGGGCACGCGCACGCTGCCGTCGGCCTTGAACAGGCTGTCGCCGTGGCTGCCGGTATCGGCGACGGCGCGGCCGTCGAGGTCGCGATCCTGTGGATGGTTGGCTGCACCCCAATCGTCGCCGCGCGTCGGCGTGGCCCAGTTGCCCGGGTTCGCCGCCGGCTTCGCGGCCGGCGCGGTGCTGGCGCGCGCGGTCGAGGGGCTGCTGCTCTTGCTCGGCGTGGTCGCCGTCGCGGTGGACGTCGAGGTCGAGGTCGACGTACTCGGCGCGGTGCTGGTCGACGCCGGTGCCGGCCGCGCGGCCGGGGTGGGCACGCTGCGTTCGCGCACCGCGACCTCGGTCGATCTGCGGGTCACGCTGACCTCCCGTTGCGGCACCGCCGCCATCGTCACCGACGGCGCGGCAACCGGCTGGATGTCGCGTTCGCGAACCTGCACCTCGCGCTGCGGCAACGTGGCGTCCACGCGCGGACCCGGCACGCGCACCGTGGTTGCGGGCGCCTCGACCACGCTGACCTGACGCTCGCGCACGGTGGGCTCAGGCGTGCGCAGCCGGGGTTCGGCTGGCCGCGGCACTGTCACGCTGGCGCGCGGGGTCGGCGCCTCGACGGTGCTGACGGTGCGCTCGCGCACGGCAATGTCCTGCGGCTCACGCGGGATTACCCGCACCTCGGTGCGCACCACGCTGGTCGGCGGCACCACGAAATCGGTGGTCGCCTGCGCCACTTCGGTGGCCTGCACCGGCTGCTCGACCGGCGGCGTCACCGGGCTGGGCGGCGTCGGTTGCGGCACGTCGGGCGGGGTAGGCTCGGCACTAGGCTGCGGGGCCGATGCGGACGCCGACGCGGGCTGGCTGCTGGCCGCCGCGTCCAGTTCGCTGGCCGGGGCATTGCTCGGGGCGGGCGCGGCCGCGTCCGGCGTCGCTTCGCCACCCCCCTCTTCCTGCGGCGTGCCGCGCCCCACCAGGGCCACCTGCACACGACCGCTCTCGCCGCCCTGCTCCGGCTCCACCGGCGGCCGGATCAACGCCACCCACAACAACAGCACGGCGAACATCACATGCAGCAGCAGGCTGAGAGCGGCCGCCGTCCAGCGCATCCAGCGCTGGTCGCGTGGCGCTGGCTCCCAGCCTTGCCACAGCAGGCGTCGGATCGACTGCACGAAGCCCAGCTGGGGCAGTCGACCGCCCGACACCGGCAGCGGCCGCTGGATCAGCTCGGCGATGACCTCGCTGGAACGGAACGGCCGCGGCAGCGGGGTCAGCGCACGCAGCCACAGGCCCCACCCGTAGGGCAGGCCCGTGGTTTTTTCGAGGATGCGTTCGTCCGGCTGGCGTGCCAGCAGCCACTCGAGGATGTCGTCAGCCCGGCGCAGTGGCACGCAGCGGGATCAGGCGGCCGTGCCGCGCGGGATATACGGCGCGTTGCCACTTTCGTGGTCGGTCGCATCGCGCACCGCGGTGATCCCGGGTACGCGTCCCATCAGGGTCTTCTCGATGCCTTGCTTGAGGGTGACATCGGCCATGCCGCAGCCCTGGCAGCCGCCGCCGAAGCGCAGCAGCACCACGCCATCGGCCGACACCTCCTGCACCGCGACCTTGCCGCCGTGCGAGGCCAGCTGCGGGTTGACTTCGTTCTCCACCACCCAGCGCACGCGCTCGACCAGCGAGGACGCATCGGTGGGGGCTTCACCCTTGATCTTGGGGGCCTTGATGGTCAGCTGTTGGCCGCCGGTGGCGTTGCTGACGATGTCGATGTCGGCACCGTCCAGCCAACCCACGCTGGTGGCATCGACGTACAAGGTGAAGCCATCGCAGTCCACCGCCCACTCATCGCCCATCAGGTCGGTGGGCTCGGCGAACTCGAGGCGCGCATCGGCGCGCGGGGTGCCGGCGTCGACGGCGCTCAGGCGCACGCCCATGCCGGGCACGGCCTCACGCTCGATCAGCTTGCGGAAATAGGTCTGGGCAGTGTCGGATATCTGGATCATCGGGCTATTCTAGCCACTTACATGTTATGCGCTCATTCGGTTTATACACCGTCCGGCGCATCGTTCAGGCATCTTGCAAGAAGAATGGGAGTGGAGGATTTCATGGCCGACCGGATTCCGCTGGCGCAGGCGCATTGCGTGCCGCGCAAGGGCAGCGACCACAAGCTGGGCGAGGCCCGGGTGGCCGAACTGCTGACGCAGGTTCCCGGCTGGGCGCTGGCCGAGCAGGGCCAGGCGCTCACCCGCACCTTCCGCTTCGACAACTACCACGGGACCATGGCCTTCGTGAACGCCCTGGCCTGGGTGGCCCATCGCGAAGACCACCACCCCGACTTGGGCGTGCATTACGACCGGGCCGTGGTGCGCTTCTCCACCCACGATGTGGGTGGCCTGAGCGAAAACGACTTCATCTGCGCAGCCAAGGCCTCGAGCCTGACGGAGTGATTCCATGAAACTGCACTGCCTCGTATTGTCCAGCATCGCCCTGATCACCCTTGCCGGCTGCAACAAGCCGGCCGCCCCGGCTGCCCCGGTGGCCGCGCCCACCGACGTGGCCGCAGTGAAGACCCCGCCGCCGCAGTACCCGATCGAACTGGCCTGCCAGGGCATCGGCGGCACCAGTACGTTCAAGGTGGTGATCGCCGCCAACGGCAAGCCCGGCCAGGTAGCCCTGGTCAGCGGCAGCGGCAACGCACAGCTCGACGACCAGGCCAAAAAGGCGGTGGAAGGCTGGGAGTTCAAGGCCGCCACGCGCAACGGCCAGACCGTGTCGACCACGATCCAGGTGCCGGTCAGCTTCAACCCGCCGCAGCCCAAGCCGGACGAGTGCTTCGCGGTGGAAGAGCGGCTGCGCCGCGGCGGCTGACCGCCGCTGGATGTGAGGCCAGCCGCCGCAAGCCTCTCCTTTGCGCGCCCCGCCCGGGGCGCGTCGCACTTCTACAGGGACGCTGTGGCGCATGCTCGAAATTTCGTCTGAACACGTGTGGGTGGCGCTCGCCGTGACGCTGGCCGCCGGCCTGGCAACGGGCATCGGCAGCCTGATGGTGGTGTTTTCGCGCCGCCCGAACCCGCGCCTGCTGGCGTTCGGGCTGGCCTTCGCCGGCGGGGCGATGGTGTTCGTATCGCTCACCGAGATCCTCAACAAGGCGATCGACGCGTTCACCCAGGCCTACGATGCGCGCCTGGGCTTCGCCTACGGCACGACGGCGTTCCTGGCCGGGGTGCTGCTGATCGTGGTGATCGACCACCTCATCCCCAACCCGCACGAGAGCCTGGACAAGCAGGACCCGCTGTTCCGCGACAACAACAAGGCCTACATCAAACGGGTCGGGATGCTGACCGCGATTGCGATCACCGCGCACAACTTCCCCGAGGGCCTGGCCACGTTCTTCGCCACGCTGGAGAGCCCGTCGGTGGGCATGCCGCTGGCCTTCGCCATCGCCATCCACAACATCCCCGAAGGCATCGCGATCGCGGTGCCGGTGTACTTCGCCACCCAGAACAAGGGGTACGCGGTGGGCGCCAGCCTGTTGTCGGGACTGGCCGAGCCGGTCGGTGCGGTGATCGGCTACTTCGCCCTGTCGGGCGCGCTCAACCATGCCACCTTCGGCTGGGTGTTCGGGCTGATTTCCGGGGTGATGGTGTTCCTGGCCCTGGACGAACTGCTGCCGGCGGCCAAGCGCTATGCCAAGGGGCACGAAACCGTGTACGGGCTGGTGGCCGGCATGGGCAGCCTGGCGATCAGCCTCGTACTGTTCAAATGGTAATGCCCCGGTAGTGCCGGCCGCTGGCCGGCTGCTCTTCGTTCGGGTATGCGGAAAGCCGGCCAGCGGCCGGCACTACCCTTCGTTCGGGTGTGCGGGAAGCCGGCCGACACCCTGCCGTTTATTTCAGCCGGTTCAGTACCTCGGCCAGTTCGTCGGCCAGCGGTGCGTTGAGCAGGTAGGGGGTCTTGCCGCTGTCCAGGAAGAACTCCAGCGAGGCCGCGTGGAGGAACAGGCGCTTGAGCCCGATCTGGTCACGAAGGCGCTTGTTGACGTCCGGATCGCCGTACTTGTCGTCCCCGGCCACCGGATGGCCCAGATGCTGGGCGTGCACGCGGATCTGGTGGGTGCGGCCGGTTTCGATGCGCACCTCGCAGTACGAGTGCCCGCCCTTGCGCTCCAGCACCTTGAAGTGGCTGATCGATTCCTTGCCGATCGGATTGACCTGCACATGCCGCTCGCCGCCCTGGCGCAGCCCCACATGCAGCGGCGCATCCACCGTCATCGTGCCGTCGGGCATGCGCCCCACCAGCAGGGTCAGGTAATGCTTGCGGATGCCGGAGCCATGGTCTTCACGCAGCAACGCCTGCAGTTCACTCAGCGCCGAACGCTTCTTGGCCACGATGAGCAGCCCGGAGGTGTCCCGGTCCAGCCGGTGCACCAGCTCCAGGGTCTTGCCGGGCCGCAGCGCGCGCAGGGTTTCGATCGCGCCGAAACTGATCCCACTGCCGCCGTGGCTGGCCACGCCGGACGGCTTGTTCAGCGCCAGCAGTCGATCGTCTTCGAACACGATGGCATCTTCCAGCCGCTTCATGAACGCGGCAGGCGGACCGGCCTTGTCTCCCTCTTCATTGAGACGAACCGGTGGCACACGGACTTCGTCGCCGGGCTCGAGCTTGCGCTCGGCCTTGGCGCGGCCGCCGTTCACCCGGACCTGGCCGCTGCGGACGAGCTTGTAGATCAGGCTGCGGGGCGCACCCTTGAGCTGGCCGAGCAGGAAGTTGTCCAGGCGTTGCCCTGCCCGGTCGGCCGGGACAGTGAGGATACGTACGCTGGTCATGGCTTCAGCGGCTTTCGGGGTGGGCTCGGTAACGGTCATTGGCCTTTTATTCTGTTACACTCGGCGGGCGAGATAAGGGATTGATTTCGTTGGAAGTTGCTCTGGGCCAGAAGCCCGACTTCCCTCGATTCCGGCACAGTGCGCAGCCACCGCCCCCGGGGCGGCCATGTTAGCGGCTCACCGGCGGTCCCGGCCATCGCCGGATGCCTGACAAGCGTCTGAGCTGAAAAACATGTCCCTGTGGCGCTCCAGCCTGGCTGAAAGCTGCCTCCGGCCCCGTTACACCCAAACCAAAACAAATGAAGCGCTCCCGCGGCCTGCCGTGGTGTTGTAGCGCTGGAAACCCAAGCCGCCCTCCCCGCGCCTGCGCGATGGGCGACGAAGCGTGACCAGAAGCGAAACCCCATGGCGTTCCGCGCGGTAGCAGCGCGCGAGGAACGCAAGAATGAAGCGAATGCTGATCAATGCCACGCAGGCCGAAGAGCTGCGGGTAGCCATCGTGGATGGCCAGACGCTGTACGACATCGACATCGAGCAGCCGTCCAAGGAACAGAAGAAGTCGAACATCTACAAGGGCCGCATCACGCGCCTTGAACCTTCGCTGGAAGCGGCCTTCGTCGAGTACGGTGCCGACCGCCATGGCTTCCTGCCGCTGAAGGAAATCTCCCGCGATTACTTCCAGGCTGGCGTCGACCCGAACAAGGCCGGCATCCGCGAGCTGCTGCGCGAGGGCCAGGAAGTGGTGGTCCAGGTCGACAAGGAAGAGCGTGGCAACAAGGGCGCCGCCCTGACCACGTTCATCTCCCTGGCCGGTCGCTACATGGTGCTGATGCCGAACTCGCCCACCGCCGGCGGCGTCTCGCGTCGCATCGAGGGTGAAGACCGCGCCGCGCTGAAGGAAGCGCTGGACAAGCTGAACATCCCCGACGACATGGGCGTGATCATCCGCACCGCCGGCGTCGGCCGCGATGCCGAAGAGCTGCAGTGGGACCTGGATTACCTGCTGCAGGTGTGGAAGGCCATCGCCGAAGCGGCGCTGACCAAGCCGGCCGCGTTCCTGATCTACCAGGAATCGCGCCTAATCGTGCGTGCCCTGCGCGACTACCTGCGCGCCGACGTCGGCGAGATCCTGGTGGACACCCAGGAACTGTACGAAACCGCCCGCGAGTTCATGCAGCAGGTGATGCCGCAGACCCTGCGCAAGCTCAAGCATTACACCGACGACATCCCGCTGTTCAACCGCTTCCAGATCGAATCGCAGATCGAAGGCGCGTATGAGCGCAACGTGCGCCTGCCGTCCGGCGGCTCGATCGTGGTCGACCAGACCGAAGCGCTGACCGCCATCGACGTCAACTCCTCGCGCGCCACCAAGGGCAGCGACATCGAGGACACCGCCTTCCAGACCAATCTGGAAGCGGCCGAAGAAGTGGCCCGCCAGCTGCGCCTGCGCGACCTCGGCGGCCTGGTGGTCATCGATTTCATCGACATGGCCTCCAACAAGCACCAGCGCGAAGTCGAGAACCGCCTGCAGAACGCGCTCAAGTACGACCGTGCGCGCGTGCAGCTGGGCCGCATCTCGCGCTTCGGCCTGATGGAAATGAGCCGCCAGCGCCTGCGTCCGAGCCTGGGCGAATCCAGCCAGATCGTGTGCCCGCGTTGCGACGGCCATGGCCGCATGCGCAGCGTCGAGTCGATGTCGCTGTCGATCATCCGCGTGGCCGAAGAGCATGCGATGAAGGAGAACACCGGACAGGTGCTGGTCCAGGCCCCGGTGGAAATCGCCAACTACCTGCTCAACGAGAAGCGCAGCGCGCTGCGCGAGATCGAACAGCGCCATGACGCGCCGATCGTGATCGTCGCCGACGAGCAGCTGCATACCCCGCATTACGAAGTGACCCGCCTGCGCGAGAACGAGCTGGGCGAAGAAAGCGGCAAGCCGAGCTACCAGCGCGGCACTCCGCGCAAGTTGCCGGTGCACGCGCTGACCAAGGCCCAGTTGAACATCCCGGTCGCCCCGGTGGTGACCCAGGTCAAGCACAGCCAGCCGGCCCCGGTGCGCGAAGCGCCGGAACCGGAAGCCGCACCGGCCCCGGTCGCGCCTGTGGTGGTGGCCGCCCCGGCCGCTACCGGCGTGGTGGGTTGGCTCAAGCGCATCTTCGGCGGCGAACCGGCCCCGGCCGCTGCACCGCAGCCGAGTGGCCGTCCTGCCCAGGACGGCAACCGCACCAATCGCAACAAGGATCGCAACAAGGACCGCAACGGTGGTCGTCGCGATGAGCGTGGCGGCAACGGTCAGGGTCAGGGCCAGGCCCAGGGCCGTGGCAACAAGGACCGTGGCGAGCGTGGCGAGCGCGGCGGCAAGAACGAGCGCCGCGACGAACGTCGCCAGGACGTGGCCGCACCGACCGCCGGCGCGGCCCAGGTACAGGC
>NZ_DAMAGC010000151.1:0-8614 GCF_031995405.1 Stenotrophomonas sp.
GCCGTTGGCCGCGACCGGTAGTGCCGGCCGTTGGCCGGCTCCACGTAGGGCCGACAGGAAGAGCTGCCGGCCCCACCGTTATCGGTATGCCGGCACTACCGGGACGCGGAGGCGCCCACAAAAAACCCCGCCGCAGCGGGGTTTTTCGTTACGCCATCTACAGGGCTCAGTTGGCCTTGTGGATCGCGCGCTTGTTCACGGCCATCGCCGCATCGTGCACGGCTTCGGACAGCGACGGGTGGGCGTGGCAGATGCGCGCCAGGTCGTCGGAAGAGCCGTTGAACTCCATGGTGAGCACGCCTTCGTGAACCAGTTCGGACACGTTGGCGCCGACCAGGTGCATGCCCAGCACGCGGTCGGTTTCAGCGTGCGCCAGGACCTTGACGAAGCCAGCCGGCTCGATCATGGCCACGGCGCGGCCGTTGGCGGCGAACGGGAAGCTGCCGGCCTTGTACGGAATGCCCTCGGCCTTCAGCTGCTGCTCGGTCTTGCCGACCCAGGCCAGCTCCGGCTCGGTGTAGATGACCCACGGAATGGTGTCGAGGTTGACGTGGCCCGGCAGGCCCGCGATCAGCTCGGCCACGGCGATGCCTTCCTCGAAGCCCTTGTGCGCCAGCATCGGGCCGCGCACGCAGTCACCGACCGCCCAGACGCCATCGACGCCGGTGTGGCAGTGCGCGTCCACTTCGATCTGGCCACGCTCGTTGATCTTGACGCCGGTGCCTTCGGCCAGCAGGCCCTTGGTGGCGGCGCGACGGCCGACGGCCACCAGCAGCTTGTCCACGGTCAGGGTCTTCTCGCCTTCGGCATCGGCGTAGGTCAGGGCGACTTCCTTCTTCTTGCCCTCGCCGTTCACTTCGGCCTTGGAGACCTTGGCGCCCAGGCGGATATCCAGGCCCTGCTTCTTGAATTCCTTGGCGGCCGCCTTGGCCACTTCGGTATCGGCAGCGGCCAGGAACTCCGGCAGCGCTTCCAGGATGGTCACTTCCGAACCCAGGCGCTTCCACACGCTGCCCAGTTCCAGGCCGATCACGCCCGCGCCGATCACGGCCAGGCGGGCGGGGACTTCGGTGAAGTCCAGGCCGCCGACATTGTCGACGATGGTGTCGCCGTCGAACTTGGCGAACGGCAGTTCGATCGAGTCCGAACCGGCGGCGATGATCACGTTGGTGCCCTTGAGCTCGACGATGGAACCGTCGTGCTGGGTGACCTTGACCACGTTGCCCGGCTGCAGCTCACCGAAGCCGTAATAGGCGGCGACCTTGTTGGCCTTGAACAGCATGCCGATGCCGCCGGTGAACTGCTTGACGATCTTGTCCTTGCGGCCAACCATCGCCTCGACGTCCATCTTGGCGTCCTTGAAGGTGATGCCGTGGTCGCCAAAGATGTGGCCCATGTTCCAGAACTGGCGCGAGGAATCCAGCAGCGCCTTGGACGGGATGCAGCCCACGCGCAGGCAGGTGCCACCCAGGGCCGGCTTGCCGTCCTTGCCCAGGGCCGCGTCGATGCAGGCGGTCTTCAGGCCCAGCTGCGCGGCGCGGATGGCGGCGTGATAGCCGGCCGGACCGGCACCGATGACGACGACGTCGAATTGTTCAGCCATTGAGATATTCCTTGTTGCATTCCCGAGCTTCGGTCGAAGCCGGTGGCGCGCATGCGCCGGGGAGAAAGCAGGGGGCACCGTGCCCTGAAACCAGCACCCCTCCGCGCGGACGCGGAGGGGTGGGAGGTCTTACAGGCCGAACAGCATGCGGCCCGGGTTTTCCAGCTGGTTCTTGATGTCCACCAGGAACTGGACCGAGTCCTTGCCGTCGATGATGCGGTGATCGTAGGACAGCGCCAGATACATCATCGGCGCGATCACGACCTGGCCGTTCTGGGCGATCGGACGTTCCTTGATCGCGTGCATGCCCAGGATGGCGCTCTGCGGCGGGTTGATGATCGGGGTCGACAGCAGCGAGCCGAAGGTGCCGCCGTTGGTCACGGTGAAGGTGCCGCCCTGCAGTTCTTCCAGGCTCAGCTTGCCGTCACGGGCCTTCTTGGCGTAGTCGGCGATGGTCTTCTCGATGTCGGCAAAGGACATGCGCTCGACGTTGCGCAGCACCGGGGTCACCAGACCCTTGTCGGTCGATACGGCGATGGAGATGTCCGAGTAGCCGTGATAGATGACGTCGTCGCCGTCGATCGAGGCATTCACCAGCGGGAAGCGCTGCAGCGCATTGGCGGCGGCCTTCACGAAGAAGCTCATGAAGCCCAGCTTGATGCCATGGGCCTTGACGAACTCGTCCTGCAGATCCTTGCGCGCGGCCGAGACCTTGGACAGGTCGACCTCGTTGAAGGTGGTCAGCATCGCCGTGCTGTTCTTGGACTGCATCAGGCGCTCGGCGATGCGCTTGCGGATGCGGGTCATCGGCACGCGTTCTTCCGGACGTGCGCCACCGGCCTTGCCGGCGCCGCCGTTGCGGGCGAAGTTGACGATGTCTTCCTTGGTCACCGCGCCATGACGGCCGGTGCCGGACACGTCGGCCGGGTTCACGCCTTCGGTGATGGCCGAGAAGCGGGCGCCCGGGGGCAGGGCATCGGCAGCGGACTTGCTGGCCGGAGCCGGGGCCGCAGCAGCAGCCGGGGCAGCGGCTGCCGGTGCGGCAGCGGCCGGCGCCGCGTCAGCCTTCTTCTCTTCGGCGGCCGGCGCAGCAGCGGCGGTGGCGCCTTCTTCGATGATGGCCACGACCTGGCTGGAGGTCACGGTGGCACCCACCTCGAACTTGATTTCCTTCAGCACGCCATCGACCGGCGACGGCACTTCCAGGACGACCTTGTCGGTTTCCAGATCAAGCAGGTTTTCATCGCGCTTGACGGCATCGCCGACCTTCTTGTGCCAGGTGGCGATGGTGCCGTCGGCGACGGATTCGGGCAGTACCGGGGCTTTGACTTCGGTGGCCATGCGGGAGCTTCCTGGTTTGTCTTTTCTAGAATGAGGGAGGGAGTTATTCAGCGACCGAGTCGTTGAACGGGTTGACCAGGGCATCGGCGATCAGCTTCTGCTGTTCGATGATGTGGTCAGCCATGTGTCCAGCGGCCGGCGATGCCGAACGGGCGCGACCTGCGTAATGGATGCTCTGGCCATCGGCCAGGCACGCCTGCAGGTGGTGACGGATCTGGTACCAGGCACCCTGGTTCTGCGGTTCTTCCTGACACCACACCACATCGGCCGCCTTGCCGTACTTCTTCAGCTCCGCTGCCAGTGCCACGCGCGGGAACGGATACAGCTGTTCGACGCGGATGATGGCGACATCGTCCTGGCCACGCTTGGTCTGGTCTTCGAGGAGGTCGTAGTACACCTTGCCCGAGCACAGCACTACGCGCTTGACCTTCCTGGTCTCTGCCTTGGCATCGCCGATCAGGTGCTGGAACTCGCCGTTGGCCAGTTCTTCCAGGGTCGACACGGCCAGTTTGTGGCGCAGCAGCGACTTGGGCGACATCACGATGAGCGGCTTGCGGGTGGTCATGCGCATCTGGCGACGCAGCATGTGGTACGCCTGCGCCGGGGTAGACGGCACGCACACCAGCATGTTCTCCAGCGCACACAGCTGCAGGAAACGCTCCAGGCGCGCGGAGCTGTGCTCCGGCCCCTGGCCTTCGTAACCATGCGGCAGCAGCAGGGTCAGGCCGGTGATGCGGCCCCACTTGGCTTCGCCGGCAGCGATGAACTGATCGATCACGACCTGGGCGCCGTTGGCGAAGTCGCCGAACTGGCCTTCCCAGATGCACAGGGTGTTCGGATCGGTGGTGGAGAAGCCGTACTCATAGGCCATCACCGCTTCTTCGCTGAGCAGCGAATCGATGATGGTGGCCTGTTCCGGCGACTCGACCAGCTGGCGCAGCGGCAGGTAGTAGTTGTCGGTCTTCTGGTCGTGCAGGATCGCGTGGCGGTGGGTGAACGTACCGCGGCCGACGTCCTGGCCGACCAGGCGCAGGCTGTTGCCTTCGTCGAGCACGGTGGCATACGCCAGGTTCTCGGCAAAGCCCCAGTCGCCCGGGATCTCGCCGGCGGCCATCTTGCGACGGTCGTCGTAGACCTTGGCCACGCGCGAGTGCAGTTCCACGCCCTCGGGCACGGTGTTGATCAGCTGTGCCAGCTGCTTGACCTTCTCCATGCCCACGGCGGTGGAGACCGCATCGGAGAGCTTGCCGTTGAGCAGCTTGGGCCAGTCGACGTACATCTTGCTGGTGGTCGGGGTCTTTTCGACCGCCGCCAGCTCTGTGGTGACTTCGCCGGCATCGAGCTTGTTGCGGTACGCATCGACCAGCGCCTTGCCACCGTCGGCCGGGATGACGCCTGCGGCTTCCAGCTGGGCGGCATACAGTTCGCGGGTGGTCTGGTGCTTGCGGATCACCTGGTACATCAGCGGCTGGGTGATCGCCGGTTCGTCGGCCTCGTTGTGGCCCCAACGGCGATAGCACATCAGATCGATGACCACGTCCTTGGCGAACTTCTGGCGGAACTCGAAGGCCAGCCGCGCGGCGAACACGACCGCTTCGGGGTCATCGCCGTTCACGTGCAGCACCGGTGCGGCGATCATCTTGGCCACGTCGGTGGCATAGCGCGTGGAGCGCGTATCCAGCGGGTTGGAGGTGGTGAAACCGACCTGATTGTTGACCACGATGTGCACCGTGCCACCGACGGCGAAGCCGCGGGCCTGGGACATCTGGAACAGCTCCATGACCACGCCCTGGCCGGAGAAGGCCGCGTCGCCGTGGATCAGGATCGGCATGACCTGCTTGCGTTCGGTATCGCCACGACGTTCCTGGCGCGAGCGCACGCTGCCGGCCACGACCGGGTCGGCGATTTCCAGGTGCGACGGGTTGAACGCCAGCGCCAGGTGGACGGCGCCACCCGGGGTGGACACGTCGGCCGAGAAGCCCATGTGGTACTTCACGTCACCGGCCGAGGCGTGGTCGTCGTGCTCGAACTTGCCTTCGAACTCGTCGAACAGCTTGCGCGGGCTCTTGCCCAGCGTATTGACCAGCACGTTCAGGCGGCCACGGTGGGCCATGCCGACGACCACGTCCTTGACCCCGTCCTTGCCGGCGTCACGGATGATGGTGTCCATCATCGGGATCAGCGAATCGCCGCCTTCCAGCGAGAAGCGCTTCTGACCGACGTACTTGGTGTGCAGGTAGCGTTCCAGGCCTTCGGCCGCGGTCAGGCGCTCCAGGGTGCGACGTTGCGTGTCGGCATCCAGGTTGTAGTTGCCACCGGCCGTTTCCAGGCGCTGGTACAGCCACTGGCGCTGCTCGACCTCGGAGATGTGCATGAATTCCGCACCGATGGAGCCGGTGTAGGTCTTCTTCAGGCGCTCGAGGAGGTCGCGCAGTTTCATGCGCGGCTGGCCGGCGATGCCGCCGGTGCTGAACTCGCTGCCCAGGTCGCTCTCGGACAGGCTGTGGAACGGCAGCCCCAGGTCCGGCGGGTTGGTCGGCGGGGTCAGGCCCAGCGGGTCCAGGCGGGCGCCGAGGTGGCCACGCGAACGGTAGGCGGTGATCAGACGGCCGACATTGCGCTCGCGCTCGTCGCCGGCACCGGTGGCCGTACCGCTGTTGACAGCGTTCTTGGCAGCGTCGGTGATGTGGGCGATGACGGCCGAGTGCGGAATGTCACCGGCTTCGCGGCCCTTGAAGCCGTCGAAGTAGGTCTTCCATTTGGGATCGACACTGTCCGGAGAAACGAGGTACTGCTCGTACAGATCCTCGATATAGGAGGCGTTGCCGCCGGCGAGCTGCGAAGACTGCGCAAACTGCTTCAGTAGATTGTCCACGATGGAGGGTCGGATTCGCTTGTGGGGTAAGGCTTCGATGATCCGGCAGGGAAAAGTGAATAGCCCTGCGCGGGCGGTATCTAACTCCCCAAATTGTACCCCCATCGAGACAGGAAGGGGCACCGCGGCGGTCCCGGGTGGACTGCGGTGTCATTCCCAGACAGGTTCGAGCCCGTGACGTGAGCTACAGACCGATGGCGCGCAATTCACTGCATTCACGCGAACGTTCCCATACGCGCTGCAAACCGTCCTGCAACGGTCGCGAACGTGCTGGCAGCGCGAGCGCGGCTTCGCCGTCGTGGCGGTGCCCACCCAGACGAAAGTAGTAGTCGCCGGCATCGTTGAGCAGACAGGCCGAGGCCAGGGCGCGGTCGATGGGGTCGCTCACCTGGCGGATCCGGAACACGCTGGGCAGCCGTTGCAGCAGCCCGGGCAGCGGCGACCCGGACTGGGCGATGGCCAGGGCGTCGTGGACGATCAGCCAGGCCTGCTTGTCGTGGCGGGCGGTGCCGAAGCGGCGCAGGGCCTCCAGCACCGGCGGGGCGTCGAGCAGGCCAGGGTCGAGCTGGCGGCTGTGGATCCACAACTGGCGGCGGGCGCGGTGGACCAGGGCGGTGGTGATGGCCACTGCCTCATCAAAGGTGGCGATGTTGGCCGCGCCGTCCAGCACGCGGCGCATGTGCTGGTGGGCGATGCCGGCCTCTTCGAACACCTCGCCTTCGGGCAGGAAGCCCTGGCGCGTATAGAACACCCGGGCCGGTAGCTGGGCGTGCAGGGTCACTTCGCGCCAACCGCGGGCGCGCGCGGCCTCGACCAGGGCCAGCAGCATCGCCTCACCGACCCCATGGCCGCGCCCACTGGCCAGCACGGCCATGCGACCGATACGGCCGTCCGGGGTGAGCCGGCCGGCACCGATCGGCTCGCCCTGTGCGGTGCGTGCCAATACGTGCACGCTCAGCGGATCAAGCGCATCGATCTCCAGTTCGGCCGGGACCCGCTGTTCGTCGACGAACACGCGGTGCCGGACCCCGTGCAGCGCGTCGCGCTGCGCGGGATAGTCGACCACGGCGACCTGGATGCCGAGGGCGCCCATGTTCAGTGGGCCTTGCCGTCGTCCTGGGCGTCGTCGCTCTCGTCGGTGTCGTCGAAATCGACGATGACTTCGATGCCGTCCTCGTGGATGTTCACTTCGTGGACATCGGGCTGCGCGCTGTCGACCTCGACCGCGTCGGTGCCATCGACGACGGCGTCCTCGGCGAAGGTGTCGTCCTCTTCTTCGTCTTCGTACTCGTCTTCGTCATCGAAGGCCAGGGCGTCGAAGAGCTGGTAGTAGCCGCCGGAGACCAGTTCCTGGACAGCATCGCGGCCCTTGGCCGAAAGCTTCTGGTAGAGCGACGCGCCAAGCTGTTCGGTGGCGGCCAGGACCTGGGCATCCTTGACCGGCAGGGCGAATTCCAGCCCGCTGCAGTACAGGCTGGCGCCGCGCTTGGCCCGGCGCCAGGCCATGCGCGCCCACGGATGGCGCTGCAGGTCCAGGCCGGCGGCGAGGGCAGCTTCGATCTCTTCGCGCTGCACCGGCTCACCGCCGGGCATCACTTCACCGGCAGCGCGGTAGGTGGTGATGAAGCGGCCGAACCAGTCGCCGAGCTTGTCGGGATCGTTCATGCGGATGGCGTTGAGCGCGTCGACCACGCGGTTCATCGCCACGACGTCGATTTCGTTGGGGTCCTCGGGCACGGTGAGGTCCGGGTCCTGGTAGCGGATGGACTCGTCGGCGCCTTCGATGAGGGTGTCCAGGTAATCGCTGATCAGCTCGGCCGAGGCCGGCGCGCGCATGCCGAAGGAGAAGGTGAGGCAGGGATCCTCGGCGACACCGTTGTGGGGGACGTTGGGCGGCAGGTAGAGCATGTCGCCGGGCGCCAGGACCCAGTCGTGGGTGGGTTTGAAGCGGCGCAGGAGCTTGAGTTCGACGTCGTCGCGGAAGTCCAGCGGGGGACGTTTGCCCTTGGTGGATTCGCTGGCGTCGATCTGCCAGCGGCGGTGGCCGTATGCCTGCAGGAGGAAGACGTCGTACTGGTCGACGTGGGCGCCGACCGAGCCGCCGGTGGCGGCGAAGCTGATCATGACGTCGTCCATGCGCCAGCGCGGGAGGAAGTCGAAATGGCCGATGAGGGCGCGCACGTCCGGATCCCACTTGTCGACGTCCTGGACGAGCAGGGTCCAGTCGTGGTCGGGCATGCCGGGGAATTCTTCTTCCTGGAACGGTCCGGTGCGCACGCTCCAGCCGTCGGTGGCGCGATCGTGGGTGATCAGGCGGGCCAGGGCGGTTTCTTCGCAGGCTAGGCCGGCGAGGTCTTCGGGCTGGACGGGGGTCTGGAAGTCGGGGAACGCGGCGCGGATGAGCAGGGGGCGCTTCTGCCAGTAGTCGCGCAGGAAGGTGGCGGCGGGCATGCCCAGCGGGAGGCCGGGGCGGGCCTGGATTTCGATGACGGGGGTCTTGGTCTTGCGGGCAGCCATGGGGGAATCCTTGGAGCGTGTAGACGGAAAGCGGGGGCGCGGCGTGGGCCGGCGCGAGCGGTGTCTATTGTCCGCTGGTTGGGGCGGATGTGCACCTGCGGTGGGGTGTCGCGGGGTGCGGAATGGTTGCGGGTGGCAGAGCGGCAGAGCGGCTTGCTTCGACGACGGCGCTTTGATTGTCCATGGCGTGAGGTGGCCGGGCAGCCTTGCCCAGGACACGCCGTGAACCCGTCCTTGGGGGCTCGGTGTTGCCATCCATGGCAACACACGGTCCTGGG
>NZ_DAMAGC010000152.1:0-8533 GCF_031995405.1 Stenotrophomonas sp.
CCTTGGGGGTCTCATGGATGCCGGCGACGATTTCCTTGCTGCGCTCCGCGTTCTCCGACAGCATCTGCGCGGCCACGTGCGGGTCCATGCCGGCACCGGGCTTGAGCACGTTGACCAGCACCAGGCCGATGCCCACCGCGATGTCCGACAGCAGCACCGTATAGGCCAGGGTCTTCCAGCCGATGCGGCCGAGCGCGCGGATGTCGCCCATCTCCGACACGCCCATGATCAGCGCCGAGAAGATCAGCGGCACGATCAGCATGAAGATCAGGTTGAGGAACAGGCCCGACAGCGGCGTGGTCACCCAGGCCATCACGCCCTTGGCGAAATCGGTCAGTCCGGGCACGCCTGGGCCAGCGGCGTGCACGATCAGGCCGAGGGTGAGGCCCAGCGCGAAGCCGATGCCCATTTTCCAGTGCAAAGGCATTTTCTGCCGGGTCTTTGCGGCCTCAGTCATCTAGCGGCTTTCCTGTAAAGAATTGAATCAGCTTAGCAAAGCCGGTCCCGCAGGCCCGGCAGCGCGTCAAGGTCCCGAAGGATATAGAGGCGCCAGCCCATTGTTTTCCGCCACCGCCGTGGCCCGCCAGTGCGGTCCGTCATGGAACGCCCGGCGCAGCGCCTGCCGCGCGGCGGCTACATCGCCGCCCTGGCCGGCCCAACGCACCCGCTGCATGGCCAGCAACGCCTCGCGCTGGGCCGGGTCGGCCAGCCGCCCCAGCAGCGCCTCCAGGCCCTGCACCCCGCCCATCGACGCCAGCAGGGCGATGATCTCGTCCAGCCCCTGGCTTTCCAGTGCGCGGCGCAGTTCGGCACGCGACACCGTGGCCAGCGGGACACCGGCAACGGCGACCGGCGCAGTGCGCGGTTCCGCTCCCCGCCGACCGGTCCGTCGCCAGCCCCACCACAGGGTCAGCAGCCACAGCACCGCAAAAGTGATGGCCGCGGCAATCCAGCCCCACGGGCGTGCCGAGGACGGTGCATCGGCGAGCGGCAGTGCATTGGAGGCCGGTGCCTCGCCCGGGAGGGCCGAGGTGGTATCCAGCGGCACCGGCGGCGCCGCACCGCCCGTCCCACCGGCGGCTACCGTCAGGGTCAGGTCCGGCAAGGTCGCCATGCGCGGCGCGCCCGCCTTCACATCCCACCACGGCATGCGCGGGCCAGGTACGCGCAGACTGCCCGCATTGCGCGGCACGATCGAATAGCGCCGGGTCATCTTCAGCTGCGGGGTGCTGCCGGTGAAGGTCTCATCGAACTGCGCCGGCTCGGCGAATACCTGCGCATCCGCGCCCACGTCGAGGGTGGGCAGCTCCGGGAACTGCGCGCGGGTGGCCCCCTGCGCGGTCGCCTCCACCACCACCGTGGCCGCCTCGCCCGCGCGCCCGCTGCTGGGCGCAGCGGTGTAGCGCAGGCGCAGATCATGCAGCGGCAACCACGGCTGCGGCGCGTTGGCCGGCTGTGGCTGTACCTGCAGGGTGCGTGCCGGCGCGCTGGCGCGCAGACGCCCGTCGCCGCCGAACATGTCGTCAAAGAAACCGCCGGCGGTGCGGCCGTTGAACTGCGCGGCCGGCAACTGCAGCGGACCACTGCGTTCGGGGATCAACAGGAAGCGCCGCTCGACCATGTTGTAGCGACGGCCATTGACCTCGCGCACCTCGCTGCGGTCTTCGCCCACGCGCTGCAGCGATGCACCGTCGGGCGTATCCAGCACCAGCTCGCCGGAGACCAGCTGCGAGGCGTAGTACAGCCGCACCACCACGCCCACGCTCTGCTGCACATACGGGGTGGCGTCATCCACCTCGGTCTCCATGAAGACCGCCGCGTTGCCCGGCAGGGTCGCCGACGTGCCCGTGCCGACGGGGGCGCTGGCCGCCACCTGCAGCAGCAACGGCGCCGTCCGGTTGGCGCCCACCTGCAACGCGGGAATCTGCAGGGTGCCGCTGCGCCGCGGCGACAGCACGACCGCGTAGAGATTGCGCGAGCGGGTGCCGCCATTGCCCCACTGCATCTGGCGGCTGCTGGTCTGCGCGCTCAGGTCGAAGTCCGCGCGCAAGGGCGCGTAGTCCGGCGCACCACCGGCATCACTCTCGATGTTGAGCGTGACCGCTTCGGTGTCGCTGATCTGCTGACGATCCAGCCAGGCGCGGGTCTGCGCCTGCGCCAGGCTGGTCAGTCCCAGCAGCAGCCAGCAGCCGGCCTGCATCCATCGCCGCGTGGTGGAACCCATGCTCATCGTCCTTCCCGTTTCCTGCGTTCGTTTTCCAGCTGGAATTTGGCCCGTAGCAGACTGCCCGGATCATCCGGCACCCGCCGCATCCATGCCTCCACGGCCTGGCGCTGCTCGCGCTGCTGCGGGGTCTCGGCGGCCTGCCGTTGCGCCGGGGTGTCCTTGCCGTCCTTGCCCTGGCGTTGCAATGCCTGCTGCATCTGCTGGCGTTGCGCCGCATCGGCCTTGGCCTGCGCGGCCGGGTCCGGAGTGCCGGCATCCTGCTTTGCATCGCCGTCCTGCGGCTTGCCTGGATTCTGGCCCGGGGCAGGCGGCGCCTGTCCAGGGTCCTGCTTGCCCTGCTGTTTGGGTGGCGGGCCCTGATCCTGCCCGGGTTGGCCCTGCCCCTGCCCTTGCGACGGCGGCGTTTTGGGCGGCTGCTTGCCCTGGTCGCCCTTCGGCGGCGTCGGCGGTGGCTTGCGCTTGCGCGCCGCATCCACCGCAGCGCGGTTGGCGACGGCATCGGGCATGCCGGGCGTCTGCTTCAGCGCGTTGTCGTATGCGGCGATGGCGGCGTCGTACTGGCCTTGCCGTGCCAATGCGTTGCCCAGGTTGTACCACCCGGCATCGCTGTGGATGCCCTCGAACTGCTGCTGCGCGGCCTTGAAGTCACCGCGGCGATACGCATCCACGCCGGCGCCCAGCTTCTGTTGATCGATCTGGTCGGCGCGTTGCCACAGGGTGCCGTCGGCCGCGTAGGCCGGCGTGGGCAGGGCCAGCGGCAGCGCTGCGCACAGCACCAGCGCCATCGCCAGGCCGCGGCGCCGGAACGCCCACAGCGACAGCAGCATCAGCGGCGGCAACAGCCAGAACCCTTCATCGCGCCAGGCCAGCCCGTCGCCCTTCTGGCGGTCGTCCATGCTCACCTTCGGCGTCAGCACGCCGAGGGCCTTCAGGTCGCTGTCGTCGTTGGCGATACGCGCGTAATGTCCACCGCCGCTGCTGGCGATCGCGCGCAGCGGGGCCTCGTCCAGGCGCGCCTGCGCGATCTGTCCATCGCCGCTGCGGAAGGCCGCGCCGGCCGGCGTGCCCAGGCCCAGCACCGACACGTTGAAGCCTTGCCGATGCGCCGCGGCAGCTGCGCGGGCGGCGGCATCGTCGGCTCGGTCGGTGAGCAGCAGGATGTCGCCGCTGCGCGCGCCCGACTGCTGCAGCAACAGCACCGCTGCGTCCAACGCGCGCTCGGCCCGCTGGCCATCGCGTGGCATCACATCCGGGCCCAGCGCGTCCAGGTACAGCGCCACGTTGGCCGCATCGGCGGTCAGCGGCGCCACGGTGTAGGCGTCATCGGCATAGGCCAGCAACGCGACCTCCCCACCCTGGCGCTCGCGCAGCAATGCGGCCAGCTTGGCGCGGGCCTGCAGCAACCGCGACGGCGGCAGATCGGTGGCGGTGATTCGCGAGGACAGGTCCAGCGCCACCACCAGCGGCGTCGGTGACTGCCACAGCGGCTGCGCCACCTGGCGCCAGCTGGGGCCGGCCAGGGCCAGCACCGCCAGCGTCCAGCCCGCCAGCAACACCACCAGCCCGCCCCAGGCGCGCTGCCCACCGGCAACCAGCAGGTGGCGCAACAGATGCGGATCGACCGCGGCGTGCCACGCGCTGCCGCGGCGGCGGCGCCAGTACCAGACCAGCGCGATCAGCGGCAGGGCCAGCAGCGCCCACAGCGCCTGCGGGCGGACCAGATGCAGTGCACTCCACTCAATGTTCATGCCCAACGCCTCGGCACTATCCAGGCCAGCCCGGCCAACAGCAGCGCCAGCGCCAACGGCCAGGCATAGCGCTCGATCCGCGGGCGCACCGCCGGCCCCGCCGAGGCCACCGGCTCCAGCCGCTGCAGCTCGGCATAGATGCCGGCCAGCTCGTCGGTGTTGCGGGCGCGGAACGCGCGTCCGCCGGTGAGCGTGGCGATCTTCTGCAGCGTCGCCTCGTCCACCGGGTCGTCGCCGGCCGCGACCTGCATGCCGAACAACCGGAAGCTGCCGTCGCCGCCGAACGCCACCGTGTACACGCGCACGCCTTCGGCCTTGGCCAGTTCAGCGGCGCGCAGCGGCTCGAGTACGCCGGCATTGCTGACGCCGTCGGTCAGCAGGATCAGTACGCGCTGGCCCTGCGGTTGTTCGCGCAGGCGCTTGACCGCCAGTGCGATCGCATCGCCGATCGCGGTCTCGCGTCCGGCCAAGCCGACCACGCTGTCGCCGAGCTGCTGGCGCACGCTGGCCAGATCGCTGGTCAGCGGGGTGAGGGTGTAGGCGCGCTCGCCGAAGATCAGCAGGCCGACGCGATCGCCGACACGCCGGTCCAGGAAGTCGGCCAACACCGCCTTGGCGGCGGTCAGCCGCTCCACTACCTGCTGGCCGAGCATCATGTCGGTCTCCTGCATGCTGCCCGACACGTCCACGGCAAGCATCATCTGCCGTCCCTGTTGCGGCGGGGTCACCGCCTCGCCCAGTTGCTGCGGGCGTGCCGCTGCCACGCACAGACACCCCCACGCCAGCCACAGCAGCAACCGGCCGACGCCCAGCGCGCGACCACCGACGGCGCTACCGAGTGCCTGCAACTGCGCGGCCGCGTACGGCACGCGCAGCGCGGCGGCGCTGGCGTTGCGCTGCGGCCACCAGTGCATCAGCACCGGTACCGGCAGCGCAGCCAACATCCACGGCCAGGCGAAGGTATCCAGCCACGACAGCCAGTCCGGCAGCCACTGGGCCACCTGCGGCGACACGTTCATCGCGATCATCGCCGCCGCCCCGACACCAGACCGAGGAAGCGCGCACGTGCCAGCACGCGCAGGCGCCGTACCGCTTCGGCATCGACCTGCGGGCGATAACCGCCGTCCAGCAGCAACTGTCCGTCGCCATCGGAGAAGGCACGACTGCCGGGCTCGTCAAGGAATTCCAGCCATGCCTGGCCCTGCAGCAGTTCCGCGCCGGGCTGACGCACGCGCGCCGCACGGCGCAGCAGCGCGGCAACGGCCGCCACTTCCTCGACCGGCGTTGCGGCCTGGGCGACGGCGTCATCGAACAACTGTATCCAGCCCTGTCGCCGCCGACGACGACGCGCCTGCCACCCCCACAGCAGCGCAGCGACAAGCAGCACCGCGCCCAGTACCAGCCACCAGCCGGGGGCCGGCGGCCACCACGCAGGCGATGGCGGCAGCTGCACATCGCGCAGCGGCAACGCGGTCGGCGCGCTCATGCCACCACCGCCGAAGGCATCGGCGTCAACCAGCAGTCGCTGGCGTCATCGGACGCCACCACGTGCACCTGGATGCGACGCGACGACAGGCGTTTCTGCAGGTCCTGCAGCGGCGCCACGAAGCGCTCGCGCCAGTGCTCACGGACGCTGGCGCGGTCGAGGTCGAGCAGCACGCGCCGGCCCTGCGACAGGAACGCCAGCGAGGCCGAGGGCGGCGCCAGCTCCAATGGATCGACCAGCAGCATCACCACGACCTCGTGGTGCATCGCCAGCGCGGTCCAGCGCGACACACTGATGGCGGCGGCCTGGCCGGGATCGGCAAGCACGACCACGCGCGCGCCGGGACGCAGCAGGCGCGCGGCCTGTTCCAGCGCCCGGTCCAGGCCGGCGTCTTCGGCCGGTGGCTGGGCATACCAGCGGGTCAACGCATCGAGCACGCGCAGCACGCCGCGCGTGCCACCGGCCGGCGTAAGCGGCGCTTCCACAGTGCTGCCACGCAATGCACCCAGCCGGTCGCCCTGGCGCTGTGCCAGCCAGGCGGCGATCGCGCCGACGCGGGCGGCCTGCACCGATTTGAAACGGACCCGGGTGCCGAAATACAGCACCGGATCGGTGTCGGCCACCAGCAGCGTCAAGCGCTCGCGCTCGGCCTGGAACAGCTTGGTGTGCGCACGCCCGGTACGCGCGGTGACGCGCCAGTCGATGTGGCGGGCATCGTCGCCGGCCACATACTCTCGCGACTCGGCATATTCCATGCCGCGTCCACGCATCGGCGCAGGCGCGTGGCCGGCATGGCCGAGGCGGCCACGCCGGGCCGGCGCCAACCGATGCGCATTGCGCCGCAGCGCGACCAGTTCGGCCAGGCTGGGGCGCAGGCCGTCGCCCTCGGTGACGCCTGCGGCGTTGTCCACGTTCGACACCATCGAGGTCAGGGTGCCGGCACGCGTGCCAGCAGCTCGGCCACCAGGCGATCACCATCCCAGCCTTCGGCGGTGGCCTCATAGCTGGGCAGCACGCGGTGGCGCAGGACGTCAGGGGCGACGCTGCGCACATCGTCGGGGGTGACGAAGTCGCGGCCGGCAAGCCACGCGCGGGCGCGCGCGCAGCGCTCCAACGCGATCGAGCCGCGTGGGCTGGCGCCCCAGGCAATGCGTCGGGCCAGCGCCGGGTCGTAGCGGGCAGCATCGCGCGAGGCCAGCACGATCTCGATCAGATAGCGTTCCAGCGCCGGCGCCATGTGCAGCGACAACACCGCCTTGCGCGCGGCGAACACATCTTCCAGCGGCATCCGCGGCGGCGCCGGCGGCGGCGGACCCAGCGCATCGCGCGCACGTTCCCGCGCCAGACGCATGATCTCCGCCTCGGCATCCGAATCCGGGTAGCCGATGCGCACATGCATCAGGAACCGGTCCAGCTGCGCTTCCGGCAGCGGGAAGGTGCCTTCCTGCTCGATCGGGTTCTGCGTGGCCATCACCAGGAACAGCGCCGGCAGCGCGTAGGTGTGGCGGCCCACGGTGACCTGGCGCTCGCCCATTGCCTCCAGCAGCGCCGACTGCACCTTGGCCGGGGCCCGGTTGATTTCGTCGGCCAGCAGGATGGGGTGGAAGATCGGGCCAGGGACGAACTCGAAGCGGCCTTCCTGGGGACGCCAGATCTCGGTGCCGGTCAAATCGGCCGGCAACAGGTCTGGGGTGAACTGCACCCGCGAGAAATCCGCTTCCAGGCGCGCGGCCAGCGCGCGGATCGCGGTGGTCTTGGCCAGCCCCGGCGCGCCCTCTACGAGCAGGTGACCATCGGCCAGCAACGCGGTCAGCAGGCGCTCGACCAGCGCGGCCTGGCCGACGATCTCGCCGGCCAGCGCGTCGCGCAGCGCGCGGAAGCCATCGTGCAGGCGGTCGTGGGCCTGCTCGGCGGCGGCGGGGGTATCGATCTCGGTGTCGGGCATGGGGGGAGGCAGGTTCATGGGATCCATGTGACCCACGCGACGTGCGTAAGGTTCCATCCACATGATGGCAGGGCTGACGCCGGAGCGGCATCAAGATTGCCTGAACGCGACGCCCGCAGCGGGCGGAACCGCCCTAAGACGTACTCGCGGCCATCCCGCCTTTGTCGCCGGCGAAGATCGCGCTGCAGTAGGGGCCGGACATCGCAAAGCGCCGACAGGTCTGCGGCCGATCATCATAGATGCTGCAATTCATGTGCTCACGGTCCAGCGCCACGCACCAGCCGTCCGTGCCCCCGGCCATCACGCGCAGGCCGGTCGGCAGTTCCGTGGTCAGGTGCGCCGGAACGCAGTCGGCCGCCCCAAGCACCACGGTGAGCCGGCAGCACTGCGCGGCGCAGCTGGAACAATTGGCCGCTGCCATGGGAATCACCTGCTATTTCACTGAATCACCGGGCAGCATAGCGCGGATTCCTCGCCCTCCCCCTCACACCGGGCCAATCACCCGAACCGGCACAGACGGTTGCTCACTGATCGATGGCCGTACCTGCAGCGGGCGCTGAGCGACCCTCACGCACGTTGCAGCATCGAAGCGTCCTGAACGCAGAAGGGCCGCACGAGGCGGCCCTTCTGCTGCAGCTGGTGCGCGACCCTTAGTTGGTCTTGGACACGCGCAGCACCTTCGGGGTGACGAAGACCAGCAGCTCGGCCTTGTCCTTGTTGCGGCTGCGCTTCTTGAACAGGTTGCCCAGGAACGGCACGTCGCCCAGGAACGGCACCTTGTTGACGCTGTTGCGGTCGGTGAACTCGTACACGCCACCGATCACCACGGTCTGGCCGTCTTCCACCAGCACGGCGGTGTTGACCTCGCGACGGTTGATCGTCGGGACTTCGCCGTAGCCTTCCAGACGGATGTAGCTCTCCACTTCATCCTTCTTGACCGACATGTTCAGGAACACGCGGTTGTCGTTGGTGATGGTCGGGGTGACCTTGAGCTCCAGCACCACTTCCTTGAACTGCACGTTGGGCGTGGCGACACCGCCGGCACCGCCACCACTGATGGTGACATAGCCGATTTCCTTACCCTGCTTGATCGTGGCTTCGCGCTGGTTGGTGGTGACCACGCGCGG
>NZ_DAMAGC010000153.1:0-8375 GCF_031995405.1 Stenotrophomonas sp.
GGACCAGCGCGCGACCCAGCCACCGGCGCGGTACTGCTCCAGGAAGCCCTGCACCAGCGCACCTGCATCGTCCTTGGTGAACAGCGCATACGCCGGCCAGGTGGTGCGGAAGGTATCCCAGAAGCCGTTGTTGACGTACACCTTGCCGTCGCGGATCGGGGCGAAGCTGCGCGTGGCGCTGCCGTCGGTGTTGTCATCGGCGGCACTGGCCTGGCTGGCGTAACGCCAGTCGGGCGCGGCGGCGGTGCCGGCGTTTTCATGGCCGGCGTTGGGGTACAGGTACAGCCGGTACAGGCTGGAATACAGCGTGGTCTTCTGGTCGTCGCTGGCATCGCCGATGTCGAACGGCGCCAGGCGCGCATCCCAGGCGTCCTGCGCGCGTGCGGCCACGCGCTCCAGGTCGTCGCTGGCGGACAGTTCCAGTGCCAGGTTGTGGCGCGCCTGTTCCAGGGAGATCAGCGACGTGGCGATGCGCATGTTTACCCGGCGGTCGTTGCCGGCATCGAACTTGATATAGCCGGTGGCACGGCCGGTGTCGATCTGCCCGCTGCTGCGCCAGGGTTTGTCGAAGCTGGCCACCACGTACATGCGGGTGGCGCCGTTGGACAGGCCGCTGCGGGTATCGGTATAGCCGGACAAGGTCTGCGTGGCGGCGTCCAGGGTCAGCCCGCCGCGCGCGTCGACGTTGTCGAACAGCAGGTTGGCGTCGCCTTTTTCGGGGAACTCGAAGCGGAACAACGCGGCGTGGTCGGTCGGGGCGATCGCCGCGGCGATGCCATTGTCGAAGCGCACGTCGTAGCGATACGGTCGGGCCAGTTCATTGTCGTGGGAGAACGCCAGCGCACGCTTGCCGCGGTCGGCCTCGGGCACGCCGCGGCTGGCCGAGGGCATCACCTGGAAGGTCTGGCGGTCGCCCATCCACGGGCTGGGCTGGTGGCTGAGCGCCAGCGCCTGCAGGCGCGGCCGGTTGCTGGCATCGTTCTGCTCGTTCCAGCGGTACAGCCAGTTCAACGCGCCGGCATCGGTGACCGGGGTCCAGAAATTGAAGCCGTGCGGCACCGCCGTGGCCGGGAAATTGTTGCCGCGCGAGAACGTACCGTTGGCCTGCGTGCCACGCGTGGTCAGCACCCAGTCCGACGGCCGCTGTGGTGCGATGCGCGGCTGCGCGTCCAGGCGCACGTCGTCGATCCAGCCCGACACCGGCGCGCCGACGGCGCTGGCCACCTGCAGTTCGACACCCACCACGCGGCGTCCGCGCAGCGCAGCGACCTCGCCCAGGCGCACCGATTTGCGTGCCCACTGCTGCGGGTACAGCGTTTTCGAATCGCCCTGCGCGGTCGCACCCAGCGCCACCCCGTGCTGGTCGCGCGCGCCGCTGGCCGAGACCCGGCTGCCGTCGTCCAGCACCAGGTCCAGCGAGACATAGGTGGAGGCCACGGTGTCCGCGCCGACGATCTCCGGCAGCACCAGCCAGCTCAACGCGGTGTCGGCCTCGATGCGCATGTCGGTATCGAACAGGCGCCGCTGCTGGGGGCCACCGGCGCTGGCGTAGTGCAGCGCGTGCAGGCCGGTGTAGCCGACGCCGGCCTTGGCCGCATACGGCGCGCGCGGACCGTTGCCGATTTCGATCTGCAGCGCTTGCTTGCCGACCGAGGGGATCGGCTGGCCCGGCTCGAAGGAGGTCTGCAGGCCCTGGCCGAACGCGGGCAGGGCGAGCGAGGCACAGGCCACGGCGAGGGCAAGCGGCAGCATGGCGTGGCGGGCGGGGCGCGGAACGGGCAGGGACATGCAGGGAACTCCCGGGTAGGGCAGGCGGCAGGCAGAGCCCGCATCGGCGACCACGGCAGACAGCATCACCCCGGCCGCCAGCGGCGGACAGGAGGGCGATGCAGGTCCGGCGGGGGACGGGCCATGCGATCGGGGCAGGAATCGAACCGGTCCGATGCTGCAACAGGCATGGGGACGCTGGCAAGTGCCATTTAGTTCGATCCAAACACTGGAAAACCGCTAGATCCCTGCGCGGTTGACAGTCACTTTGGATCGATTTAAAAAGAACGGTGCAGTTTCCCGGCAATGCGCGCCGCCCTGGCATGCCACGTTCGCCCGCAGCGGCGATGCCGCAGCGCCGGGTGCTAGAATCGATACCTTCGCAATTCCTTTGTGTGTCCACGCCATGAGCCATACCGCCACTGCGCCCGCCAACGCCGAGAAGCGCTACACCGTGCATCGCGCCGACCTGCCGCTGAGCTGCCCGACTCCGGAAATGGCGCTGTGGAACTCGCACCCGCGCGTGTACCTGCCGATCGAAGACGAGCCCAACTGCGAGGCCAAGTGCCCGTACTGCGGCGCCGTGTTCGTGCTGGCCGACTGAGCCGCGGCTGCGTCCGTGCGCCGACTGACCGTGGTGCAGCTGCTGCCGGCGCTGCACTCCGGCGGGGTTGAACGCTCCACCCTTGAAATCGCCTCCGCCCTGGTTGCCGCCGGCCACCGGGCCATCGTCGTGTCTGCCGGTGGGCGGCTGGTCGAACCGCTGCTGGCCAGCGGTGCCGAACACCTCACCCTGGACATCGGGCGCAAATCACTGCTCACCCTGCGCCACGTGCTCAGCCTGCGCCGGCTGTTCGTCGAGGTCGGGGCGGACATCGTGCATGCGCGCTCGCGGCTGCCGGCGTGGCTGGGCCTGTACGCGTTGCGCAACCTGCCGCCGGCACAGCGCCCGCACTGGGTCACCACCGTGCACGGGTTGAACTCGCCGGGCCGCTACAGCGCGGTGATGACCAGCGGCGAGCGCGTCATCTGCGTGTCCAACAGCGTGCGCGATTTCGTCCAGACCCACTACCCTGGCGTACCGGCCGAGCGCCTGCAGGTGATTCCGCGCGGCGTGGACGTGGCCCAGTTCCCGCGCGTGGCGCGCAACGACCGCCGTGCACGGCTGGCCGTGGCCGAACAATACCCCCTGCTGGGCACTGATGCCCCGCTGCTGCTGTTGCCCGGTCGCGGAACCCGCCTGAAGGGCCACCGGCATGCGTTGCAGTTGATCGCCGGCCTGCACGCGGCGGGCGTGCCGGCCAGACTGTGGATGCCCGGCACCCGCGAGCCCGGCCGCGAGGCGTACGTGGCCGAGCTGGAGGCGCAGGCGCGCACGCTCGGCATCGGCGATGCAGTGCTGATGACCGCGCCCACCACGCGCATCGCCCAGGCTTATGCGGCCAGCGATCTGGTGCTGCAGGTGTCGGACAAGGCCGAGGCCTTTGGCCGCACCGTGCTCGAAGCGCTGTCGGTGGGCCGCCCGGTTCTCGGCTGGAACCACGGCGGCGTCGGTGAGTTGTTGACGCAGCTGCAACCGTCCGGTGCGGTAGCCTTGCACGACAGTGCCGCCCTGCTGGCGCGCGCGCAGCAGCTGCTGCGGCAACCGCCCAGCCTGCCCACGCGGATTCCTTTCACCTTGCAGGCGATGCAGCGTGACACGCTCCAGCTCTATACCTCGCTCGCCGGCTGAGCCGGCCCTCGCGCCTGACTCACCCGGCTCCCGTGCGGGCTACTGGGCGCCGTGGTGGGTGCTCGCCTTCGTGGCGCTGTGGCCGTTGCCGGGCATCGCCGAGACCGTGCTGGTGTTGGGAGCCCTGTACGCGGCCGTGCGCATGGTGCAGCTGCGCATGCAGGGCAAACAACGCCTGTTGAGCGCACCGGCGTGGGCGCTGACCAGCATCCTGTTCCTGGGCTACTGGCTGCCACAGGCGTTCTCCGCCTTCGATGCCATCGACCCGGCCACCGCATGGCGCAAGACCGCCGCCGGGCTGCGCTATCTGCCCTTCATGTGGCTGGTGGCGATCGCCGTGGCCACGCCGCAGCGGCGCCGCCTGACCCTGGGCGGCATCGCGCTTGTCGCCGCGATATGGACACTGGACGCACTGGCCCAGGCGGCGTTCGGTACCAGCCCGTTGTTCTGGTCGATGGACCAGCTCAAATGGGCGATCAGCGGCCATGGCCTGTGCAGCGTGCAGGAAGTGGCGGCGGCCGACCGGCTCAGCGGCGTGCTCGGGCCGTGCAATCTCAAGTTCGGCCAGGTGCTGGCCAGTCTCTCGCCGTTCCTGCTGTTCGCCGCGGCGCGGCGCGGGGGGCTGTGGGGCTGGGGGCTGGCCACCGCGGCAGTGGGCGTGGTGCTGGTGCTGGCCGGCTCACGCGCGGCGTGGCTGACCTATGCCCTGGTGGTGGTGTACTCGGGGTGGCGTCTGCTGGGCGCGCGCGCGTTGCTGGCCTGCCTCGCTGTCGGTCTGGTTGCGGCCGTCGCGGTCGGGTTGGGTTCGGTGCAGGTTCGCGAGCGCGTGGCGCGCACGGCGATGGCGTGGGAGGGCGAGGGTGACGGGGTCAACCAGGCGTTGTCCGGGCGTGCGCAGATCTGGGAAGCCGCCGGCTGCATGATCAGCGAACACCCGGTCAACGGTGTGGGCGCGCGCGGCTTCCGCGATGCCTACCCGGCCTGCAATCCGGCGCCGCAGGCGCAGGAAGTGTGGGGCGAGGGCCCGGCGCTGCATGCGCACCAGATCGTGCTGGAGATCCTGGCCGAAACCGGCGTGCTCGGCCTGCTGCTGTGGTTGGCCGCCGTGGCCCAGGCCTGGCGCGCCTGGCGCTTCGCCCCGCTGGCGGCGCGCGAGCGCGCACGCCCGGCCATGCTGGCGCTGGCGGTAACCGTGTTTCCGCTCAACACCCACCTGGCGTTCTATTCCACCTTCTGGGGCGGGCTGACCCTGCTGCTGGCCGCGTTGTATGCGGGCAGCCTGCTGGCCAAAGACGAGGGGTAGCGCCACGCCCTGCGTGGCTGCACGCGTTCCCCGGTAGAGCCACCCCATGGGTGGCTGGTCTCCGATCCGCTGTCACACGCAGCCACCCGTGGGGTGGCTCTACCGGTGGGCACCGCGCAGCCACCCATGGGGTGGCTCTACCGCAGGGGGCCGGGTTACCGGTAATAATCGCTGCGGCCGCCCGGCTGGCGCTTGAAGCGGCGGTGGATCCACAGGTACTGGTCCGGCGCCTCGCGCACCATCGCTTCGATGGCCTGGTTGACGCGGGCGGTATCGGCTTCCACGCCCTCGCTGGGGAAGTTCTCCAGCGGCGCGCCGATCTTGAGGAAATACCTGCCGCCCTCGCGACGGTGGAAATACGGCACGACCGCGCAGCCGGTCATCCGCGCCAGCTGGTGCGTGGCGGTGATGGTGGCAGCGGTGTGACCGAAGAACGGCACGAACACCGTGTCCTTGCCGCGCATGTCCTGGTCCGGCGCATACCACAGGAAACCGCCCTTCTTGAGGTGGCGCACGGTGGCGCGGATGTCCTCGTTGGCGTACATCGCCTTGGCATAACGCAGCCGGCCGAACTTCACCGCCCATTCGTACACCGGGTTGCGGTGCTTGCGGTACATGCCCGACAGATCGACGTGGTCGCACAGCAGGCGCCCGCACATCTCCAGGGTCATGAAGTGGCCCGACACCAGCAGCACGCCACGGCCCTCTGCCTGCATGCGCTGCAGGTGTTCCAGGCCTTCAACCTGCACGTGCGGGCGGATGCTGTCGATGCTGCCCCACCAGGCGCGGGCGAACTCGAAGATGCCCACGCCCAGCGCGTCGAAGCTGTCGCGCAGCAGGCGCTGGCGCCACGCCTCGTCCTTCTCCGGGAAGCACAGCCGCAGGTTGACTTCGGCCGCGCGCCGGCGGCTGCCGGCCAGGCGGTAGGCGACGGTGCCCACGCCGCGGCCCAGTGCGCGCTGCAGCATCCACGGCAGCCGGGCGACGCCGAAGGCGGCGAACATGACGGCGAACATCGGCCAGTTGCGCGGATCGCGCAGGGACGGGCGGGTAGCGGTGGAAGCGTTATCTGACATGCCCTCGATTCTAAAGGATGCATCCCGGCAGGCCCATCACGGCGGCACGGGATGCCTTCCCCGCGCCGCTCCCGTATCCTCTGCGCATGCGCAAAAGCCCTGTCGAATGGATCCTGCGCGGCCTGTACTCGGCCGTGCTGTACCTGTTGCTGCCGATCACCGTGTACCACCTGGTCTGGCGCGGGTTCCGGGTGCGCGAGTACTTCCGCCGCTGGGACGAGCGCTACGCCTCCTATCCGCACTCCAGCGGCCAGCCGCGGGTGTGGCTGCATGCGGTGTCGGTGGGCGAGGTCAACGCGGCGGCGCCACTGGTCAACGCGCTGCGCGCGCTGCGCCCGGACATCCGCTGGGTCATCACCACCATCACCCCGACCGGCTCGGAGCGCGTGCGCGCGCTGTGGGGCGATGCGCTGGACCATGTGTACCTGCCCTACGACGTGCCCGGCAGCGTCGGCCGCTTCCTCGGCCACTTCAAGCCAAGCCTGGCATTGATCCTGGAAACCGAGTTGTGGCCGAACCTGCTGTTCGGCTGCCGCGACCGCGGCATCCCGGTGTACATCCTCAATGCGCGCCTGTCGGCTCGCTCGCTGCGCGGCTACCGGCTGCTGAGTGCGTTGATCGGCCGCGCGCTGCGCACGGTGACCTGCGTGGCCGCGCAGTCGCAGGACGACGCCGAACGCTTCATCCACCTCGGCGCGCTGCCCGAACAGGTGCAGGCGCTGGGCAACCTCAAGTTCGATATCGCCGCGCCCAACGTGCAGGACTTCGTCGCGCAATTCCATCGGCTGGTGCCCGCCGATCGCCCGGTGTGGATCGCCGCCAGCACCCACGAAGGCGAAGAACAGGCGACCCTCGACCTGCACCGACGCCTGCGCGAGGCGCTGCCGGGCCTGCTGCTGTTGTGGGCGCCGCGCCACCCCGAGCGTTTCCCGCGGGTGGAAGCGCTGGCCCGCGAACAGGGCTGGAAGGTCGCCACGCGGCGCCAGCAGCAGTGGCCGCAGGCCGACACCGACGTGTTCGTGATCGATACCCTGGGCGAGCTGATGTCCTTCTACGGCTGCGCGCAGGTCGCCTTCGTCGGTGGCAGCCTGCAGGCCATCGGCGGGCACAACCTGCTGGAGCCGGCGGCGATGGGCACCGCGGCGGTCACCGGGCCGCACCTGCACAACTTCGCCGAGATTTCCCGCCGCATGCGTGAGGCCGGCGCGGTGGTGATCGCCGAGGATGCGCAGGGCGTGGGCGATGCACTGCTGACCCTGCTGCGCGATCCGCAGGCGCGCGAAGACATGGCGCGCGCCGGCTGCATGCTGGTGAGCAATGGCCGCGGCGCGCTGGAACGCACCGTGGCCCTGATCGCCCCGCACCTTCCACCGCCGGTGGAATGAACGGCCGATCGCCGGTTCACGCCGCCGCTGCAACCAGCAGATCGCCCAGGAACAGGTAAGCGAAACCGAAGTAGATGAACACCCCGATCAGATCCATGATCGAGGTGATCATCGGCGAGGACAGCGTGGCCGGGTCGGTGCCGATGCGACGTGCGGCGAAGGGCAGCAGCGCGCCGATGACGCCGCCGAGCGCGGTGCACACCAGCATGCTGGAGCCCACCACCAGCAGCACATCGATGCCCACGCCCTTGCTGAAGTACGCCAGGATGGCTTCGAGTACCGCGATGGTGACGCCCAGCGCGGCCGCCACCGGCAGCTCGCGTCTGATCACGAACCACACATCGGCCCAGCTCAGTTTCAGATCGCCCAGTGCCATGCTGCGGATCACCAGCGTGGCCGACTGGCTGCCGGTGTTGCCGCCCATGTCCACGATCGGGGCGATGAAGGCGGCCAGCACGATGACCTGGGTCAACAGTTCTTCCTGTGCAGCCACGAAGGTACTGGTGGCGATGCCGAAGCAGGTCAGGATCGCCAGCCAGAACACGCGGACGCGGAACATCTGCTTCAGCGGCGTGTTGCGCACGTCCAGGTCGGTGCCATGCGCGCTCAACGTTCCGCCGAAGCGCGCCAGCTGCGAGGCGTCCTGCTCCTTCTCGATGTCCATCGCATCGTCGACGGTGACGATGCCGATCATGCGCCCGCCGTCGTGGAGCACCGGCAGCGCCAGCAGGTCGTAACGGCGGATCCGTTCGGCGGCCTGCAGGCGCGGCCAGTGCGCCTGGGCGAAGACCGGGTCGGCGTGCATGATCGTGCTGATCAAGGTGTCCGCATCGGCCAGCACCAGATCGCGCAGCGAGACGCTGCCACGCAGCCGTAAGGTGTCGTCGAGCACGAAGACGATGTTGACGGTTTCCTTGTCCAGCGCGGTGGCGCGCAGGTGCGCCATCGCCTCGGCGACCGTCATCTGTGGCGCTACCCAGGCGTAATCGGAGGTGGTCGCCGAGCCGACGGTATCTTCCGGATAGGCGGCCATCTTCAGGATGTCGTCGCGCTCGACCCTGGTCAGTGCGGGCAGCAACGCCTTTCTGGCATCGTCGCCGAGGCGGTTGAAG
>NZ_DAMAGC010000154.1:0-8294 GCF_031995405.1 Stenotrophomonas sp.
GGCGCGCCCGCAGGCGCGCCCTTTGATGGCTGCGCCGGCCTTTGGCCAGCACACCCGTTTCCCTCTCACATCAGAAGCCGACCGACCAGTCCAGCTGGGCACCAACATCATGCTGGCCATCCCCATCGCGCCCCTGCACCTGCAGCGACACGCGGCTGTTGGCGGACGGGCTGATCGACACGCCGAGCTGGGCCAGCACGCTGCTGCGCGCCAGCGGTGCCGCGCTGGTGCCGAAGTCCTGCGTGCCCTCCACGAAGCGGGCAGTGGCCGTCGGCAGGCGGTCGCCATCGGCGTACTGCCAACCCACGCGTGCGGTCACCACCGCCTTGTCCTGCAAGCCACCGCTGATATCCCAGTCGGCCTTCAACGCCGCCAGACCGGTACGGTAACGGCTATCGGAAGCGGCGATCCGCAGCGCGCTGTGCCCGCCGTGTTCCTGGCTGCCATCGCTCTCCAGACGCACCTGGGCCAGCTCGATTTCCGGCGTCAGCTGCAAACGCGGCCCGCCGAACGTCCAACCGGCACGCACGAAGGCCGTGGTGGCGGTGGCATCCTCGCGGGCCGACAGCGTTTCGGCGAACGTCGTGCCGATCTGCGCCGTGCGGGTGCTGTCGGTGCGGTAGTCCGCGCGGGTCACGCCACCGCGCAGGCGCAGCCCCAGCCAGCCATAGTCGGCGTAGACGCCGTACTCGGTCGCATCGGTCTCGGCGCGTGCGTCGCGCTCGCGCAGGCGGGTGTCCAGCTGCTGCTGGCCGGCGGCCACGCCGAGCTGCAGCGACTCGCCCACCTGCCAGCCGGCACCGGCCATCAGCCCGTGCTGCTGCGCGCGCGTGCCGACGTTGGCCGCAGTGGCGTCCGTGTGCAGTTGGCCGCCGCTGCCGGCCAGCCACACGCGCACGCCCGGTGCGATGCCGCCGCTGATCGCGCGGCCGTCCAGGTGGCGGTCGATGCCGTCGTGCAGGAAGCGGTTCTGCAGCAGCGCGCCGCGGTTGGCCGCATGCACTTCACCGCTGAGGCTGTCGAAGGCCGGTACCACCTGCGGTACTTCCAGGCGCACCACCGCGTCGTAGACCGCGTTGCCGGTACCCAGCGCTTCCACGGCGCCGGCCACCGCCTTCTGGTTGTCGTTGACCACCACGTCCGGGAACGCCAGCTGCACGTCCGGCATCGACACGTCGTTGCGCGCCATCGTCAGGTACACGTTGTTGGCGTCGTAGCTCAGGCTCGGATCAAGGAAGGCGAAATTGCTGCTCACCCCGCCGAACGTGCCGGCGACGCCATCACCGGCGGTCAGCACGGTGTAGCGCGTGGACACTTTCCAGTCACCGGCCGCTGCCACCGCCACGGTGCCCGCGCCACCCAGCGTGGCCGCGCCGGCCACGTCCACGCGGTCGCTGCTGCCGTCGGCGGCCACATCGACGCGGTAGGTCGCGCTGGCGTCGAACACCAGGTCGCCGGTGACCGTCAGTCGGCCCACGCCGCTGTTCGGGCCCGGGTCCAGCACGCTGCCCGAGCGCAGGTGCACGCTGCCCACCCGGCCGCTGCCGGCCAGGTAGGCGCCGTTGTCCAGGTTGACCTGTCCGCCCAGTGCACCGTCCACCATCAGGCGACCCTGGTCGACCACGGTGGTGCCGGCGAAGCCGCTGCTGTCCCCGCTCAGGGTCAGCCAGTGGCGCCCCTGCGCGAAGGTGCCGGTGCCGCTCAGTTGTCCGGCGTACTGCAGCACGCGGGTGGTATCGATCTGGAAGGTGCCGGTACTGCCGATGGCGATGTTTCCGGTGGGCAGGGCATTGCCGGTGGCCAGCACGCGGCCGTCGTCGACGCGGACATCGCCGCCGAAGGCGTTGCCGCCCAGCACCAGCCGGCCGCCGTCGGTCTTGACCAGCAGGCTGCTGCCGGCCGTGCCAGTTACGCCGCCGGCCAGCGTGACACTGTTGCCGGTGCCGACCGAGACTGCCACCTGGCCACGCAGCTGCACGCTGTTGTCCAGCACGACCGCATCGCCGAGTTCCAGCCGGGTGCCATCGTCCAGCGCCACCCGGCCCGTGCCGAGTGCCTTGCTGCCATAGACCGCCAGCGTGCCGGCTTCCACCAGCGTGCCGCCGCTCCAGGCGCTGCTGTCGGCGCTCACGGTCAACCCTGCCGCGCCGGTCTTGCGCAGTTGGCCGGTGCCGCTGAAAGCGCGCTGCATCAACACGTTGTTGGCGGCATCCAGGGTCGAGTCGGCGGACAGCCGTACGCTGCTGTCCACGCGCAGCACGCTGTTGGCGCGCAGGGTGCCACCGGCCAGTTCCAGCACGCCGGTGCCACTGCCGGTGGTGATGCTGGCCGGGAGTGCGCCGCCGATGTCCAGCTGCCCGTCGGGGCCGATGGACAGCGTGCCGTTGCCACCGTTGGACCGGCCCAGCTGGATGCTGCCCTGTACCCGGGCCAGGCCGCCATCCAGGATTTCCACACGGCCAACGCCGTTGCCGCCCACCACCAGCGTGCTGCGGGCGTCCAGCAGGGCGCCCGCGCCGGACACGGTCAACACGCCGTTGGCACCGGAGCCGTTGCCCACCGACAGTGCGCCGATGCTGGTCGCCCGCGCGCCATCCAGGATCTGCAGGGTGCCACGGCCGTTGTTGCCCACGGTCAGCGCGCCGCCGTTGTCCCAGTGGCTGTCCACGCCGCTCAGCGTGACGCGCCCGGTACTGCCGGCCAGGTTGCCGACGTAGCCGTTGAGGGAGGTGAGCGTGCCCCCGTCGCTGACCTCGATGACGCCCTGTCCGGCCTGGCCGGCGAACAGATCGACGAGGTTGTTCCACTCGCTGCCGATGCCCTGCACCCGCACGATGCCGTTGCTGCCTGCCATCGAGGCGATGTAGCTGCCGATATCGATGGTCATCTTGCCGCCGTTGCGGAGGGTCAGGTCGCCGCTGCCGAAGTGGCCCACGCCGATGGTGTAGCGGGCGCTCCACTGCGAGCCGGCGCCATCGATCACCACCGTGCTCTGCGAGCCGACCTGGGTGCCCATGTACAGGGTGTTGGTATCCAGCGAGCCGCCGTTGAGGATGTTCAGGCCGGCGATGCCGGTGCGTGCGATGTGCACTTCATCGGCGTCGGGTGCGCTCACGCCATCGATGATGGCCGTGCCGGTGTCGACGTAGCCGGTATCGTTGGGAGCGTCATTGCCATGGTCGATCGGCACGCCGCCGATCCAGTTGCCCGGGCTGGTCCAGTCGCCCACGCCGCCGATCCACTGCGAGGTGACGGCCTGCGCCGCCGGCGCGGCGCAGCTCAACGCGATCGCGGCGGACAGCAGCGCCAGCGGCGGCGCGCGGCGCGCACCGGAACGGGTCGGCGCACGGCCGCCCCGGGCGAATTCGGACACCACCTGCACGCACTTGAGCGCGTGGTTGAAGACCACGCGGTAAACATGATTCACAGCCAACCCCTGTTTTGATCTGAATCGGCGGTATCGGCCGTTGGCTGAACGACTTTAGGGTTTGAAATCGATTAATCTGAACAATTCAAGGAACGGCATCGCAGATCAGAATGTTGGTGCGCGCAATCACTGCACCTGCGTGCGCCGTCCCTTGTCGGCGTTGGGCATGGCCCCGGCCGCCGGGCTTACAATGCATCGCTTATCGCTTCTCTCACCTGCCTGGAGTAACCGATGTTCCCGCGTGACGTCCGCATCGAAACCTACGATCCCGAACTGGCCAAGGCCATCGCCGCCGAAACCCAGCGCCAGGAAGACCACGTCGAGCTGATCGCCAGCGAGAACTACACCAGCCCGGCGGTGATGGAAGCCCAGGGCAGCCAGCTGACCAACAAGTACGCCGAAGGCTATCCGGGCAAGCGCTACTACGGTGGCTGCGAGTACGTGGACATCGCCGAGCAGCTGGCCATCGACCGCCTCAAGCAGCTGTTCGATGCCGACTATGCCAACGTGCAGCCGCACAGCGGCTCGCAGGCCAACCAGGCGGTGTATTTCGCGCTGCTGCAGCCCGGTGACACCATCCTGGGCATGTCGCTGGCGCACGGCGGTCATCTGACCCACGGTGCCAAGGTCAACGCCTCGGGCAAGCTGTTCAACGCCGTGCAGTACGGCGTGGACGAGGCCGGCCTGATCGACTATGACGAGGTTGAACGCCTGGCCGTCGAGCACAAGCCGAAGATGGTCGTCGCCGGTTTCTCGGCGTATTCGCAGGTGGTGGACTGGGCGCGCTTCCGCGCCATCGCCGACAAGGTCGGCGCCTACCTGTTCGTGGACATGGCGCACGTCGCCGGTCTGGTCGCCGCCGGCGTCTACCCGAGCCCGCTGCCGCACGCCCATGTGGTCACCTCCACCACCCACAAGACCCTGCGCGGTCCGCGTGGCGGCATCATCATCGCCAAGGGCGCCAGCGAAGAGCTGCAGAAAAAGCTGCAGTCCATCGTGTTCCCGGGCATCCAGGGCGGCCCGCTGATGCACGTCATCGCCGGCAAGGCCGTGGCCTTCAAGGAAGCGCTGGAGCCGGGCTTCAAGGCCTACCAGCAGCAGGTGGTGAAAAACGCGCAGGCGATGGCCGACACGCTGATCGCGCGCGGCTACAAGATCGTCTCCGGCGGTACCCGGAACCACCTGATGCTGGTGGACATGATCGGCAAGGACGTGTCCGGCAAGGATGCGGAAGCCGCGCTCGGCCAGGCCCACATCACCGTCAACAAGAACTCGGTGCCCAACGACCCGCGCTCGCCGTTCGTGACCTCGGGCCTGCGCCTGGGTACCCCGGCCGTCACCACCCGTGGCTATGTCGAGCAGGACTGCGTGGATCTGGCCAACTGGATCGCCGACGTGCTCGACGCCCCGGCCGATGAAGCGGTGATCGCCCGCGTCCGTGATGCGGTCAGCGCGCAGTGCCGCAAGTACCCGGTATACGGCTGATATGGACCAGGGCCGGCAACGGCGTGCCTACGCCGTGCTGGCCCTCATCACCGGCATCATCGGCCTCGCCGGAGGGGGCACCCTGGCGGCGATCGGGGTATGGGTCGCGCTGGTTGAACCGGCCTACCTGGACGGCGCCTCCCGTCTGTGGATCGGCAGCTGGGGCGGGGCCGGGCTGATCGGAGCGGCGGGCTGGCTGTGGTTGAGCGCCCGCTACCTGCGTCAGGGACGAGCCGGACTGCAGGACAGTGGCCGATGGCCGTGGGCTGCCCTGGGCATGGGCGCGCTGGCCGCTATCGCGGTGGTGGGGATGGCGTTCTGGCAGGCGACCGCCCGCCCGATCGCGCTGGTCCTGCTGCTGGCGGGGCCGCCGCTGTTGCTGCCCACGGTCCTGCTGGTACGGTTGCGGCGCGGCGTGGGAACCTGACCGGATGGCGGCACATCACCCACGACGGCGCCGGCTGCTGCTGCATCTGGGCTTGTTCGGGCTCCCGCATGCGGTGGTGGCGTTCGTCGTGGTGGGCCTCTGCCTGCGCGACGTGCTTCACCAATATGGTGGGCCGGGCGATGTGCCTGGCTGGGCCATGGCGTGGTTCACCAGCGCCAGCCTCGTCGTTGTCGCATGGTGTTCGCTGGCACTGCGCTGGTGGCGCGGCGGCGCCGAGGCACTGCGCGCGTCCCCGACGCGATGGGCCGGCGTGCTGGTCGGCATCGTGGCAACGGCCGTGACCTGGACCGGCTTGTTACAGGCGCTTTTCCCCCTTGGTGCCGCCGAGGCGCCTGCGCTGCTTTTCGCCCTTGTCCTGCTGCTGCCCGGCATTCCTATGCTCTCCTGCGCGGCGCACCTGCTTTGGCTGCGTTCGCGCCCTCGATAGGCCGACGGCGCTTCGTACTTGTTGTATGGAACGGTCCCCGGCCAGCGCTTAGTGTGCGAGGTGGGTCCCGTTGGCCCGGTAAAGGAACCTCTCGACCATGCGGCAGGACGTAAGTAGAACCCAGCCTGCCGGTGGCGCCGCTTCGGCAACGCCATCCGGTTCGGCAGCGCAGTCGGGTGTGCCCGCGCGTGCCGGGTCGCAGCAGGTCTGGTTCATATTGCACGGCCTTCTGGTGGCCCCGCTGCTCCTGCTCGCCGCGCTGTGCGGCTTCCTCATGGTCCTGTTCGTGATGGCACACGGGCGTAGCAGCGCCATTCAAGAGGTCATCGTTGTCTTCGTGGTGTGGAGCGTGGCAGTGGGTGTATCCGCACTCGGGCTGTTACGCCTGGGCCGGGCGTGGGTGTGCCATGACCGGCCCCTGTCGCATGGCGATCCTGGCGGCTGGCGCTTCCTGCTGGCAACGCTGCTGGCCCAGTTCCTGCTCTGGGGCGCGATCGTCCACATCGGCATCGGCTTTGGCCATGGTCTGTTCCCGGGAGTGCTGTTCCTGATTCCCAGCGTGCCCGCTGGCGGATGCGCGGCGCATCTGGCGTGGCTGCGGCACAGGGACATTGCCGGGAACAGGCCTTCCGGGACTTGATGTTTGCTGTGGGCACGTCTTCTCAGGTACCGTTGCGACGCTGCCGTGACCACGGCATGACGTTTTCCTGATGCAAGGCGTTCCATGTACTGTCCGTTCTGCCAGCATGCCGACACCCGTGTGATCGATTCGCGCGTCTCTGAAGACGGGGCGACGATCCGGCGTCGGCGTGAGTGCGAGGCCTGCAGCGAACGCTTCAGCACGCTGGAGACCATCGAGCTGAAGCTGCCGGCGATCGTCAAGAGCGACGGCAGCCGGGAGGCGTTCGATGCGCGCAAGGTCCGCAGTGGCTTCGACCGCGCGCTGCAGAAGCGCCCGGTGCCCGAAGACAAGATCGAGCTGGCGGTGCGCGCGGTGATGCAGCAGGCGCGGATCTGCGGCGAACGTGAAATCCCGTCGATCAAGGTCGGCGAGTTCGTGATGAACGAACTGCGCAAGCTCGACCATGTCGGCTACGTGCGCTTCGCCTCGGTGTACCGCAGCTTCGAAGACGTGGCCGATTTCCGCGAGGAGATCGAAAAGCTCGAACGCGAACTGCCTTCCAGCACCGAACAGCTGCAACTGCTGGGCGATGTGATCGCGTTGACCAAGAAGAAAAAGGGCTGAGCCCCGCCGCATCGCGGTCCCCATCGCTGGGCTACCATCGGCGCTGAACACCTGCCGCTCGATGACTGCCCCCATGACCCACTTCTCCGACCTCGACCACCTGCACATGGCGCGCGCCCTGCGCCTGGCCGAACGCGCCGCGTATACCGCACGGCCCAATCCGATGGTCGGCTGCGTGATCGCCCATGGCAGCGAAGTGGTGGGTGAAGGCTGGCACCAGCGCACCGGCGGGCCGCATGCGGAGGTCTTCGCCCTGCGCCAGGCCGGCGAACGCGCACGCGGCGCCACTGCCTACGTCACCCTGGAACCCTGCGCGCACCATGGCCGCACCCCGCCGTGCGCGCTGGCGTTGATCGACGCCGGCATCAGCCGCGTGGTCGCGGCGATGCGTGATCCGTTCCCGAAGGTGGATGGGGGCGGTTTCGTGCTGCTGCGCGAAGCCGGCATCGAGGTGGTCGAAGGGCTGATGGGCGCGCAAGCGCGCGAACTCAACCGCGGTTTCCTGTCGCGCATCGAGCGCGGTCGGCCGTGGCTGCGGGTCAAGCTGGCCGCGAGCCTGGATGGCCGCACCGCGATGGCCGATGGCCGTTCCAAGTGGATCACCGGCGCGGCCGCGCGCGAGGATGTGCAGCACTGGCGCGCGCGTGCCGGCGCGATCCTGACCGGCGCCGACACGGTGCTGGCCGACGACCCGATGCTGACCGTGCGCCTGGCCGATGCCGAGGTGCTGCCGCCACTGCGCGTGGTGCTCGATACGCGGTTGCGCTCGCTGGAATGCGCCCGCGTGCGCGAAGGTGGGGCGCCGACGTTGTACCTGCACGATGCTTCGGTAAGCGCGCCGGACGCCGCCGATGCCGAATTTGCCAGTGTGCCCAGCCGCGACGGTCGCCTGGACCTGGGCGCCGTGCTGCGCCTTCTCGCCGAACGTGGCATCAACGAGGTGCACACCGAAACCGGTGCCACCCTGGCCGGCGCGTTGCTGGCCGGCGGCTGGGTCGATGAGCTGCTGCTCTACCAGGCGCCCACGCTGCTGGGGGAGCACGGCTTGCCGCTGCTCTCCGGGCTGGGCATCCATGCGATGGACCAGCAGCACCGGCTGCGCGTGGTGGATCAGCGTCAGGTGGGTGAGGACCTGCGGTTGCTGCTGCGGGTGTGATCGGTGCGCGTGGGTCGGTTGGGGTGGGGGGCGGTCGACGGCCGCCGGCCGCCGTCGGTGGGTCGGGCGCTGGGGCCCCATGCCCTTTCCGGCGAATGTCCTCCG
>NZ_DAMAGC010000155.1:0-8244 GCF_031995405.1 Stenotrophomonas sp.
GCGCCATGGATGGCGCCCGCGAGCCCCCAGGGATGGGTTTACGGCGTGTCCCGGCAGGGGGTAAGCCTGCCAGCCCGCACTGAAAAGCCCAGCAGCCAGCAAACCGCCTCGGACTAGCTTTGGCTTTGGCTTTGGCTTTGGCTTTAGCTTTGGCTCTGCGCTTTTTGCTTCAAAAAAAACAAACACCCACAAAAAAACCCGACCGAAGCCGGGTTTTTTCGAACCACAACGCCACCAGAAACGATGGCGGGATGGATCAGGCCAGACCGGCCTGCTTCATCACTTCGGCAGCGTAGTCTTCCACCACCTTCTCGATGCCTTCGCCAACGGCCAGACGCTTGAAGCCGACCACATCGGCGCCGGCGGCCTTCAGCACCTGCTCGACCGACTGGTTGGTGTCCAGCACGTACGGCTGGCCGTACAGCGTCACTTCGTTCACGATCTTGGCGATCTTGCCGCTGATGATCTTTTCCAGGATGTCGGCCGGCTTGGACTTGTCCTTGTCGGTCATCTTGGCCAGCTCGATTTCCTTCTCCTTCGCAACGAACTCGGCCGGCACATCGGCCGCCTTGTTGTGCGGCGGATTCATCGCAGCCACATGCATGGCCAGGCCACGGGCCAGCTCGGCGTCGCCGCCGGCCAGCTCGACCAGCACGCCGATGCGGCCGCCGTGCACGTAGGCTGCCACGTTGTTGGACGATTCCAGGCGCACGATGCGACGCACGTCGACCTTCTCGCCGACCTTGGCGATCACGGCGGCGCGGGCTTCTTCGACGGTCTCGCCGGTCGGCAGCTTGGCAGCCTTCAGCGCGTCGATGTCGGCAGCGCCCGAGCTCAGGGCGGTGGCGGCAACGGCCTTGGTGAAGTCCAGGAAGTTGCTGTCCTTGGCGACGAAGTCGGTCTCGGAGTTGACTTCGACCAGCACGGCCTTGTTGCCTTCCTGAGCCGCCACGATGATGCCTTCGGCAGCCACGCGGTCAGCCTTCTTGTCGGCCTTGGCCAGGCCGGACTTGCGCAGCCATTCGGCCGAGGCGTCGATGTTGCCGCCGTTTTCGGTGAGTGCCTTCTTGCACTCCATCATGCCGGCGCCAGTGCGCTCGCGCAGTTCCTTGACCAGGGAAGCAGTGATTTCCACGGGATTTCCTCACGAAAGAAAGGGGTTGGGCCGGCATGGTGGCCGGCCCGTATGACAGTGTCCTGTCGTCGCGCCATCGGCAGCGGACAGGGACGGTGGGCGCGCAGCGCCCACCGTGGGCCAGGATCAGGCCTGGGCTTCGCCAGCCTTGTCGGCGGCCGGTGCGTCGGCGGCCGGAGCGGCAGCCTTCTTGGCCGGAGCGCGGCGAGCCGGCTTGGCTTCTTCGCTGGCGGCAGCGTCGGCGAACTCTTCTTCACGGACGGTGGCGGCATGCGGCGCAGCAGCCTTGCCTTCCAGCACGGCGTCGGCAGCGGCGCGGGCGTACAGCTGCACGGCACGGATGGCGTCGTCGTTGCCCGGGATCGCGTAATCGACCAGTTCCGGGTTGTAGTTGGTATCGACAACGGCGATCACCGGGATGCCGAGCTTCTTGGCTTCCTTGATGGCGATGTCTTCATGGCCGATATCGATGACGAAGATCGCGTCCGGCAGACGGTTCATGTCCTTGATGCCGCCCAGCGAAGCTTCCAGCTTGTCACGCTCGCGACGCAGGCCCAGCACTTCGTGCTTGACCAGCTTCTCGAAGGTGCCGTCGGTTTCGCCGGCTTCCAGTTCCTTCAGGCGGGCAACCGACTGCTTCACGGTACGGAAGTTGGTCAGGGTGCCGCCCAGCCAACGCTGGTTCATGAACGGCATGCCGCAACGCTCGGCTTCTTCGCGGATCGACTCGCGGGCGCTGCGCTTGGTGCCCAGGAACAGGATGGTGCCGCGCTTCTGCGCGATGCTGGAAATGAAGTTCATCGCGTCATTGAAGAGCGGAACGGTCTTTTCCAGGTTGATGATGTGGATCTTGCCGCGGGCGCCGAAGATGTACTGGCCCATCTTGGGGTTCCAGTAACGGGTCTGGTGGCCGAAATGGACGCCGGCTTCCAGCATCTGACGCATGGTGACCTGGGGCATTGCAGTAACTCCTGATAGGGAACCGGCCGCCACGGGTAATAGTTGGGCGGTCCGCCGCAAGGCGGGGGGTTCCGGGGTTTGGCTTCCCTGTCGCTTCCGTGACCGAACTCCTTGCGGAGCACCCCGGCACGGATATGGGCGGCAGGTGTGAATTCACCGGTGACGTCCGGTGTTGACGGTGTCCCGCATCGAGCGAGGCGGGAGATCCGGTCGATTATAGCCCGCTTGGCGCCGAGGCTGCAATCTCGGCGGTCAGGTCGGCCTCGGCCGCATGGTCCAGGCGGGCCCGGAACCGGCCCCCGGCATAGCCGTCAGCGCGTGGCGGGAGCGCCCAGCACCGTGTCTGGCGGGGGAGGACGTAGCCGGCCAGGCCGGCGATCACCACCTGGCGGCCGCCGTGGCGGTCGATGAACACCAGGTCGGCCAGATGGGCGTGGCGCGGTCCGGCATTGTAAAGCTGGAGCTGGGCAGATGGCCCCGGCTGGAGGCGGGCCTGCAGCGTCGGGGCCTCGGCGGTGGCGGCAACCGGATCGAGGAAGACCGGCAGCGAATAGCGCAGCGCGCTGGCCGCCGGCAGCGTCGGGTCGGGACTGATCACCAGCCGATAGGCCTGCTGGACCTGCGCAGGGGCGGCACCCAGCCGGACCACGCGCAGGCGTTGCCGCTGCCCCGGCGGGATGTCCAGCAGGGACGGGCTGAGCGCCACGTCCTCGGCCGGCCGCAGCCGCTCGGCATCTTCTTCCTGCTCCCAGCGATACAGGCGCGCCTGGCCGGACCACGGCAGCGCCCCGGGATTGTCCAGCCAGACCTCGGCGTCGGCCTGGCTGGCCGGCAGCAGCACGGCGTGCGTCGACAGCTGCAAGGCGTCGGCGCCGGTCGCATGCAGTCCCAGGGCCAGGCCGAGCGCACGCGCGGCGAGGCGGTGCATCAGTAGGTCTCCGTGACGCGGTCGGGGCGGTCGTCACGGGCCGGGTCGACCGGGGTCAAGGCCTGCACCTGGGCCGGAACCGGGGTGGGGGCATCGCTGCGCTGGTGCGGCACCGGGCAGTCCTCATGCGAAGCGCGCGCGGTGGCGGAGGTGCAGTCGGCGACGATCCGCAGCTGGATGCGCAACCCGCCCTGCGACTGCGCGGCGGCCGGCAACGCGATCAGGCCCGCGAGCAGGAGCAGGCAGGCCGGGGCGGAGGGAAGCCGTCGCAGGGTCATGGCACATCGCAGGGAAGGGGCCTGCCCGTTATCGGCCGGATTGCCGCCGGGCTTGAGGCGCTGCGAGGTCAGTACGTGATGGTTACCGTGATCACATCGTTGTAGCTGCCCTGGGCGGGCAGGCTGCCGGAGGTGGGGGGCGCGCGACCGTACACGGTCAGGGTCTGGGCGCTGCCGGTGCCGGTGCCGGCGGCGGTGTCCACGCCGATGGTGTTGCCCCAGCGCTGGCTGCGGCCGCTGTCGCGGTAAAGCTCGTAGGCAAGGAAGTACGCCGGATTGGTGGTGTGCTGCATGCGCCGGGTGGTGGTGCCGAGCACGTGCTGGCCGTTGTTCAGGCCGATGGTGTAAGCGGTGCGGTTGATGCAGGTCAGGCCGATGGTCGAGGTGCGGTCGATGTTGCCGGTGATCGCACCGGCATTGCTGCCGAAGTCCATGTCGGTGGTGACATAGGTACTGCACTGCGGCAGCACGTTGGCGGTGACGGTGAACGGAAAGCCGGACGCAACGGTCTTGTTGCCGGTCGCGCCGCCGCCGGCCGGGGTGGTGCAGGCGGGCGGCGGCGAGGCGGTGCCAAGCAGTACCTCGTTGTAAGCGAACTGGATGGGGGTGCTGGCGGCGGTGAAGCTGCTGCTGAAGTTTCCTGCCGAGAGCGTCTGCCCGGCCGGCACCTGGCCATAGATGGTGATGGTGACCGTGCCGCTCCCGCCGGTCAGCAGCGGCACGCTGTAGTTGATGTCGACCACCTGTGCGCCCGGATTGCTGCCCGGGACAAGGCCCCAGATCGTGCTGCGGGTCGCGTTCGTATACAGCTGGTAGGCCATGGTGTCGGCGGTGGTGTTGGTCAGGCTGCGCGTCGGCTGGAGCGTGCTGCCGCCACTGCCATTGCCGATGCCCAGGCAGAGTCGCACCGATGCGGTGGCCAGCAGGCTCAGCGCGGCGGTGTTGCAGGTGATGGTGAAGGTGGTGGTGGTATTGGTGACGCTGGACGAACCGTTGGTGATGGTGCCGAACGCGAGGGTGACCGGCGCAGTGGCGACGCAGTTGGTGTCGGCGCGCGCGGCGCCGCTGCACGACACGCCCAGCAGGACCATCACAAACAGCGCGAGGAGGCGGATCATGGTGCCGCTCCGGCGCTGCAGCGCAACGGGCCCAATTGGCGGGGATGTGGCTCGCTGCGGGTGCGGGCTTCCAGGGGCACCGTGCACCCGCCGCGCGCGGTGACCACGCGCAGGGTGGTGGGCAGGACCACGTCTTCCAGGTAGGTCTGGCCGTCGTAACCCACGATCGCGGTGCGCGCGTCGGGCAGGTGCACCACGCTGCCCGGCGGGAGCGGCTGGCCGTTGTCGTCGTGGAGGATCACGCGGAGGGGGTGGGTGCGGCGCAGGCCGAAATCGACGCCGATGCCGGCGCTCTGGCGCGGAGTGACCCAGCGGTCGACCTCCGCCGCGCGGATGTCTGCCGGCAGGTCGAGCGTGTCGATCGACAGCCGGTTGCGCTGCCAGGACAGCAGCGGCGTCACCAGCAGCAGGCCGTTGCGGTCGGTGCTGCCGATCAGGCGGTTTTCCAGCCGTACCGGCACGCCGGCGAAGCTGCCGGTGGAGACGACGGCGAAGGCATCGGGCACCTCGCGCGCGGCGAATACGTGGCCACCCATCCAGACCAGGCTGCCGCTGGCGCTGGCATAGCCATAGTCGTTGTCGCCCTGTCGCGAGTAACCCAGTGCGTAGCGCCCGACGCGGTTGAGCCAGCCCACTTCGGCCAGCCCGCCGCCGCCATCGTCGCCGCCGCGCGCCTGCACGCGCCAGCCAACCCCGCCCTGGCTGCCGTCGCCCGGCACCGGCTGGGACAGGTCGGCCACATAGGTGGTGTTCTCGCCGTTGCGTTGGGCCGACACGCTGGCCTGGCGGTTGCGTCCCAGGGCGGCCGACAGCGAGAGGTAAATGCTGCGGTCCTTGCCGTCATCCAGGTTCTGGTTGACCGACAGATAGGTGGACCAGCGTTGCCCCAGGTTGGCCGACCAGAACAGGCTGGCGTAGCGGTTGTCCTCGCCGTCGCGGTAGCGCAGGCGCAGGTAACTGGCACTGATCGCACCGGCCCCGTCCAGGTTCACGCCCAACGTGGCCTGTTCGCTGATCTGCGCAGGCAGGCTGCCCTGCAGTGCCCCCAGGTCGCGGTAGTCGCCATGGGTGCGTCGGCTGGACAGATTCACGTTGAAGCGACGGTTGTTCCAGCTGTATCCCAGCCCGTACTGGCCGCCTGCGCGGCCGTCCTGGCGGCTGTGCACGTACGCTGCGTTGAACACGCCGGCAGCGCCCAGCAGCCACCAGCCGCCGGCGCCGGCATTGCCCACGCCGCCGCCGCCCTCGGCGTGCAGCTCGGCGGTGAAACGGTCGCTGATGCCGTAACGCCAGGTGCCGCTGCCCACGGTCTGCGCGTCGTAGGCGAATGAGCGGATGCCGTAGTCGCGGCGCATGCGGCCCACGCCCAGCGACCAATCCGACAAGCCCTGGGCGAGCAGCTGCTGGGTGCCGTAGAAGGCGAAATCCAGCGTCTGCATGCGACCGAACGCATCGGTGATCACCACCTGGGCATTGCCGGTGCCGTTGATGCCGGGCTGCGCGGCCAACTGGAACGGGCCGACCGGTACCTGGCCGTTGTACTGGCGCAAGCCGTCCACATACAGCTCGACGTTGGAAGGCACCACCGCTTCGCCGAGGAAGGTGGGGGTGGGGGTCAGCAGGCGATAGGGCTGCAGCCCGTAGTTGCGCCCGATCTGGATGCCGCCCATCCGCACCGGCCGGCTCCAGTCGACGAAGCCGCTGTAGAAATCGCCTACGGTCAGGGTCAGTGCGGCATCGGGGAAATCCAGTTGCCAATGGGTATCCAGGCGCACGCTCTCGGTTCGCCAGCCCTGCCGGGGAACCTGATAGGTGCGCTGCACGGTGCTGTTTTCCAGCACGCCATTGCCAAGCCCGAACAGCCGCACTTCGCTGGTCAGCGCCAGGTTGCCTCCGGCCTCGTTGTGGCTGCCGTAGACGTCGTAGTTGAGCAACGCGCCTGGCGACCCGGAGGCATGGGGCGTGGTTTCCTGCGCGCGCTCCAGCCGCGTGGTCGGCAGGGCGAGCTGATCCAACGGCACATCCAGTGACAGCGTCTGCAGCGCGGCGTCGTAGCGCAGCACCACGCCGGCCAGGCGATCCAGCGGTACCGGCGCATCGCCCTGCGCGGGGAAGCCGAGTTGCCGCAGTGTGGCCGGCGCAGCGAACAGCCGACCCAGTTCCTGGGTGAAGGGCAGCAGGCCGCGCGGCGCACGATTGAGGGTCACTTCCAGGTACAGCGTCTGCGATGCGGTCAGCGGCGTGGGCGCGGGCAACACGGCGTCGCCGGACGCGCCCGACGCCTCCAGCCCGGCATCGGCCGCGTGGCTCGACCAAGGCAGCAGGCTGGCGCTGAGCAGCATCCGCGCGCAGGCCTCAGCGAGCCGGTGGCGCGACGGGTAGTGGCGTCTGGGCCGACTCACCATTGATCCTGGCCATGAAGGTGGCTCCCACCAGGCGGGCCGGGGGAAGGTCGAGGGGCCAGCGCATGGTCTGGCCGCCGAGCACGTAACCGAGCATGCCCGGATGCACGGTCTGCGGACGCTCCGGACTGCCGATGGCCAGGTCGGCCAGCTGCGCGTAGGCACCGCCGGCATTGCTTACTTCCAGTGCCGGACGACCATCATCCAGGGTGATCTGGCGGGCCTGCAGTTTCGCCGGGCTGGCCTCGACCGGCTGGACGAATACCGGGAGCGAATAACGCAGCACGAACTGCATCCCGGTCCGGCTCGGGTCCAGGGTCGGCAGTTCGTCGACGATCACCCGATAGGCCAGCTGCTGCGCCGGCGCCTGCGGGTCGCTGCGCACCACCCGCACCAGCTGCTGCTGGCCAGCGGCCAGCGACTGCATCGGCGGGCTGACCTGGAGGTCGTCGGTGGGGGTGAGCTGGTCCTGGCCGCCTTGCTGGTGCCAGCGGTAGACCCGCACCTGCACCTGTACCGGCGCGGTGCCGCTGTTGCTGATCCACAGCGCATCGGCGTTCTGCCGTGGGCCCAGCTGCAGGGAGGTGGGCGCCACCTGCAGACTAGCGGCCATTGCCAGGCTGCTGGACAGGACAGACAGGGCGCAGGCCAGTCCCAGGCGCCGCCAGGGGCGGGCCCGTGCGGTCATTGGCATGGGCTGCCCTCAGTAGGAGATGGTGGCGGTTACCACATCCTGGTAGCTACCCGTGGCGGCATTGTTGACGCTCGGGTTGGCGATCTGGCCATACACGGTATACGGCACGGCTAGGCCGGTGCCGATGCCGGCCACCGTATTGGTGCCGGTGGTGGCGCCCCAGACGTTGGCGTGGCCGGCGTCCTGGTACAGCTGATAGCCCACGAAGTTGTTGGTGGTCACCGCGGCGTTGGTGTTCTTCATGCGCCGGGTGGTCACATCGTTGGCGGTGCCGGCGTTGGAGCCGGCATTGAGCGCGATGGTGTAGGGGGTCAGTGCCGAGCACTGCGCGGTGATGGTGCCCTGCGCGTTGGACGGCGTAGTGGCGGTGGACAGGGCGGTGCCGAAGTCGACGTCCGTGGCGGCCGCCGCGGTGATCGTGCAGGCCTTGGTGATGATGATCTTGACGTTGAAGGTGGTGGTGTCGGCCGCCAGGGCAGGTGCGGCGAGGCTGGCCAGCGCCACGCAGATCAGGGTAGGACGGAGAAATCGCACGGGCATGCTCCTTGGACGAGGTCCTGACATGAACAAAACGATGCTGCCGATCGGTACTGCGGTGTATGACCCGGTTATAGGACGGCAGTTGTGCGCAGGCCGTGAGATTTGAAGGAATCGATGGTCGTTTTCGGCACAATCGCGAAATGTGTGAGGTCCATCGTGTTCATTCAGAAAGGTGACGATGCCCCGCGC